>CAZDFY010000001.1:0-54514 GCA_964504785.1 uncultured Sediminispirochaeta sp.
TGCTCACATTTTGTGTAAGATAGGTAGTTTATCTTAAAGATGGTGTGGGTATTCTGATTTTGGAAGTCACAGGACTTCCAAAATCAGAATACCTGTTATAAGAACCCAGAATCTTGACTGTCGCCCCTCATTGTGGTAGTTTTTATAAAACTTTTTTATATTACGACAGGTATACCTAGACCAGGTATCATCAAAATATTAAGGAGCAGCGATGTCCGGCCACAATAAATGGTCTTCCATTAAGCATAAAAAAGGCGCCCAAGACGCCAAACGTGGTAAGATTTTTAGCAAAATTATCAAAGAAATTACAGTAGCAGCCCGTTCCGGCGGTGGTGATCCTGAAACCAACCCTACTTTGCGTACCGCAGTCACAAAAGCAAAAGCAGAAAATATGCCTAAAGATAATATCGAAAGGGCCATAAAAAAAGGGACCGGGGAAATCGGCGGAGTTGATTATATCGAATTGACATATGAGGGGTATGGTCCTGGTGGAACGGCGATCCTCATTGAAACGCTTACGGATAATAAAAATCGGACCGCCGCAGACATACGCAGTATTTTCACTAAACAGGGCGGCAACCTCGGTGAAACCGGCTGTGTATCTTACCTTTTTCAGCGCAAAGGAATTCTCACCTTCGATGCCGCACACTACTCTGAAGATGAAATTTTAGAGGCAGCCCTCGAAGCTGGGGCAGAGGATGTATCCAGTTCGGACGAAGAAATAGAGGTAATGACAAGCCCGGATGATTTTTCCTCTGTATCCGATGCCCTTGAGGAAGCCGGTTACAAATCGGAGCGGGCAGAGGTTACTATGGTCCCGGAAGCTACTGTGACCCTGGACGACGAAACAACCGCGAAGGCGCTGCGGCTGATTGAGAGGATCGACGACAACGAAGATGTAAAGTCGGTTTCAACCAATTTGGACATACCCGACGATTTTGATCCCGACTCTATCGAATGACACGGATTCTGGGGGTAGACCCGGGGTTAGCGCATACCGGTTGGGGCTTAATCGAAGGATACACCAACCGCTTACATCATATTATACACGGGACCATTCGCACCGAAGCCCAGGACGAGCACGCCCAGCGGCTCTTAAAAATCCATGAGGAAACCCGTGCACTTATAGAAGAGTATAAGCCCGACTTTGTCGCTGTTGAAGCACTTTACTTTGCAAAAAACCGCCGCAGCGGTATCCCTGTGGCCGAAGCCCGGGGAGTCATTTTGCTCACAGCAGCCGCATCTTCTCTTCCGGTTTACTCTTATACGCCCCTTGAAATTAAACAGGCATTAACCGGCAACGGTCGTGCCGAAAAACAGCAGGTACAGGATATGGTAAAATTTATGCTCGGTCTCACCGAGATTCCAAAACCGGACCATGCATCCGATGCACTGGCGGCGGCCATCTGCTGTTATCATACCTATCAGTTTGATCTGGGGGCGGCACGGGGGAAAGTATGATTCACAGTTTGTACGGCACTATCAGCGGACAGAACGGTCGTTTCCTTCATTTACGTTGGGGGGGAATCGAATGGGCAATTGAAGTAAGTCTTCAATCCCTGGAAGACCTGGTCTCCCGGGAGGGAGAAGTGCGGGTCTTTACCCATCTTCATCATCGTGAAGATCTTATGCAGCTATACGGTTTTTCTACCGAGGATGAACGTGATCTTTTTTTGGAAATTATTAAAATATCCGGCATCGGTCCAAAACAGGCCCTGCGAATGCTTTCGGGGCTTCGACCACAGGAGTTCATCGACGCAATCGACAACGACCGTGTCGACCGCCTCTCACAACTTCCCGGTGTGGGGAAAAAGACCGCGGGCAAAATCATATTGTCCCTGCGGGGCAAGGTACTCTCGGAGAAGCAGGATCAATCAGGCGAGGGGTATACTGAATTGTTGAGTGCCCTCACTGATATGGGCTTCGACCGCAAGAAGGCCCAGCAAGCTCTTCAGGAGGTTGCCAAAAATATAGAATCTGATACACTTTCAGAGAGCGAACGGGAACACGAACTCTTTAGAAAGGCGATTATTTACCTAAGTGCCTCAAGCTGAATATGGAAAGCAAGCAATATTTAGACGGATCATTTGATACCCAAGAGGACTCCCAGGAACAACTTTTGCGCCCCCACTATCTGAGAGATTTCCAGGGTCAGGAAGCCCTAAAAGAAAACCTCGGTGTGTTCATAAAAGCAGCAAAAGAACGGGGGGAGAGCCTGGACCACGTGTTTTTAAGCGGACCCCCGGGGCTTGGAAAAACCACACTTGCAGGAATAATGGCCAACGAGATGGGGGCTGATTTCAAGGTAACCTCGGCACCGGCATTAGAAAAACCGAAGGATATGGCCGGGATCCTTACAACCATGACCGAAAATTCCGTTTTTTTTATAGATGAAATCCATCGCCTCAAACCCGCCCTGGAAGAGATGCTCTACATCGCGATGGAAGATTATGAGATAGACTGGGTTGTAGGTCAGGGACCGTCGGCCCGTACAATGCGCATCCCTATACCCGAATTTACCCTGATAGGGGCAACTACGAAGGCCGGGCAGGTTGCCGGTCCGCTTTATAGTCGGTTCGGCATTTCGGTAAGAATGGATTTTTACACCACTGAAGATATTGCCCGTATTGTCCGGCGGACCGCTTCCATACTGAAGGTCGATATCAACGAAGAGGCGGTTGTACAGCTTGCTGGAAGCTCACGAGGCACCCCGCGGGTGGCCAACCGCTTACTGCGCAGAATGAGGGATTTTGCCCAGGTTTTGGCGGACGGAAAGATCGATACCGAGGTAGTGGCGGAAGGGCTCACGCGCCTGGAAATAGATCATTACGGTCTTGAAAAGCACGACAGGGAGATACTCCGCACTATTATTCAAAACTACCACGGAGGGCCGGTGGGTGCCGAAACTCTTGCGATATCAGTGGGTGAGGCGATTGAATCCCTTGAAGATTTTTACGAGCCCTATCTTATTCAACGCGGTTTCCTGCAACGCACCCCCCGTGGAAGGACTGTCACCGATCTTGCCTACACCCACCTCAACTTAACACATCTCAATTTGAACAAGAGGACCAATGAAAACCAAGACCTTCTCTTTTGATCTGCCCGAGGAACTAATAGCGCAGTACCCGGCGGAAAAAAGGGGGACCAGCCGCCTAATGGGGGTACAGCGAAAGGGACATATAATAAGTCACCACTCAATACAAGACTTGCCTCGCCTGCTGCCGAAGGATTCCCTGCTGATAATGAACAACTCCAGGGTCCGAAGAGCGCGCATTTACGGTACTACCGAACAGGGGGGGCAGGTCGAGTTCCTCCTCATTGAACAGCGTGGCCAGGCCCAGTGGAAGGCGATGGTCTCAAAAGCAAAAAAGCAAAAGCCGGGACGTACCTACAGTTTTCCCGGGGAAGTCGGCGCACGCATACTTGATATAGAAAATGAATTTAGAATCCTGGAGTTTTCTCCCCCCATCGATGATGCATATCTCGATCGCTATGGCCATATGCCGTTGCCCCCCTACATACGCCGCCAGGATACTCCTGAAGATTCCGGGCGATACCAGACGGTATATGCCTCACACACCGGCTCAGTTGCCGCACCGACCGCAGGACTTCATCTTACCGAGGAAATTCTAGGTACTTTGAAAGAAAAGGGAATAGAACAGGCCCATGTGACGCTTCATGTCGGGATCGGTACCTTTCTGCCGATCCGTACCGAAGAGGTAGAAGCCCATACAATGCATACCGAGCATTATACTGTTCCTGAAAGGACTGCGGAACTTGTTAATTCTGCAAAAAAACAGGGTCGTCCGGTATGCGCGGTGGGCACAACTTCTGTCCGAACCCTGGAATCCGCCTGGAAAAACGGAGCATTGCAAAGCGGCGATGGCCATACCGACCTGTACATATATCCGGGGTACCAATTTCAGGTAGTAGATCAAATGCTGACCAACTTTCACACCCCCGAATCAAGCTTATTGGTTATGGTCTCCGCTTTTGCCGGTAAAGATTTGATAGAAACCGCATATCGTACCGCAATTGAGGAACGCTACCGGTTCTTCTCTTACGGCGACGCGATGTTAATTCAGTAAGTATTCTCGTCCATCTCTTCAAACGTGGAACGAACTTCACTTAGACGCTGTAAATCTTTGTAGATAATCTCCTGATAGTCCAGGTCCCCGGAGGTTATTCTGCTCTGTTCGTCCTCCCAATACTGAATTTCTTCAAGATGGATATAGGGCATCTGCTTTAGTTTTGCCCACCACACAAGGGCTTGGTCCCAATAATAGAGGGCCGTCTCGTAGTAGTGCTGAGCAATCTCAAGGCTCTCCAGGTTTTGGTCCTTCCAGGGCTGATTATAGAAGTAGGCAACCCGTTTATCATATTCAGCCGCCCATAGCCGGTATTGCTTTACCATTTCCAGGTTCAGGTGCATATGAAACAAGACTCGGTAACGCTGCCACTCTTTTTCATTATCGATCTTTGCCATTGCGTTGAGGGGGTTTACAAAGGGCCGTTTGAGGGCACGCTCGAGATACCAGATATTCTCTTCGAAATCTTCCGGATACTGATAAAAATTCTGGTGATAGAGTTTATAGTACTGTTCGGCATAGTAAATATTATACGCAGCGGCTGTTGCAGGAAAAAACACAGATAGGGCAAGGATAAAAAAGGCAACTAGGGTAATACTTCGACTCTTTCGGATAAATAAAGTGCAATAGCGTTCCATCACTCTATTTATCGGATAGTGACAGCTTTTTCCATACCAATTCTTCCAATTCTTCCACCGGCAGGGTACCGTCAAAAATATGAATATTCATTGAAGTATGCTCAAAGAGAGTAAAGGTGTGGAAATAGTTTGAACGGATCTCATCCTGCAGCTCCATACGCTCGTAAATCTCCTGGGTTGTGTCTCGTTCTACCACACGACGATACCCCTCATCAGGTGTTACATCAAGAAATATAAGCTGTTCGGGAAGCGGAAAATACCGGTTAAGTTCCCACACAGCATCAAAGTTCCAGTCAATTGACTGATAGGCTAATGATGAAAAAAGATAGCGGTCACAAATGACTTTTTGCCCCTGTTCTAAATGTGCGAGAATTCCATCCTCCGGGTGATACATATGATTATGCCGATCGGCAACAAAAAGCTTGGCCAAGGTCCCCTCTGCAACTAACTGCTGGTGCTGAAGTACCTGGCGCACCGCCTTGCCAATGAAGCTGTCCGTAGGTTCACAGGTGTATATGCTGGGAGTTCCCAAGGCCTCAAGCTTTTTTTGTAACAAATGGCCCTGGGTAGTTGTTCCGGAACCATCGAGACCTTCAAGTACTATAAAACCCGATAAAACTTCAAAATTCGGTAATTCTGTTTTCATAATTATAGATTATACTAATGAAATTATATCTCTTTGTCATCTTTTATTGCAAAAAATGGTAATTTCAAGGTAAATTTAACGATACTCAAGATATACTGTAGTGGTATCTAAGCGAGGTGATTCAACTGAAACTGCATCTACGAGCTATTCAGCCTTTGCAAACAATAATATTTCTTCTTCTTCTCGTAGCAACCGTACCGGCTTTGCTTCCTGTACAGCATGCAATTGACGAGTATATGGATCAACTGAAGCAGAACACAATTGCCTCATTGGAAGATACCCTGAACAGATCAATTAGCTATGAAAGTATCTCACCATCTCTGCTTTTATACCTCGAGGTGAGGGGAGTTTCAATAGAAACTTTCAGCCCCAACGGGACCAACAACGTCGATATCGGAAAAATCAGGGTATATTACGATTTTCTTTCCATACTGAAGGGACAAATGTTCTCCGCGGTTAATGAAATAAGCCTTATAGATTCCAGCTTCTCCCTTGACCAGGTGAAGGATAAAGAATTGATTGAAGGGGTACAAAATTTTCTTAGCCCCGGAACAGAATCAGCCTCCAAAGTGGGCCGTGAAATGCAGCGAGACCGGGGCTCAAGTAGTTTTTCTTTTGAACTCCCTGAAGATCTAAAAATCAGCGGACGGAATATACACATTAGCTATAAGAGCCCCGATTTCTCAATAGAGGTTTCAGAACTCTTCTTCACTATTTCCAACAAGGAGGAGCTTCTTCAGCTGCAAGCTGAAGGGATGTCACATCTGAAATTAAGCAGCGGGGTATCCTTCGGCGAAACAATGTTTACCTCCTCCCACAGCAGGTTTGAACTAAGCGGGAGATACTCCGATCTTAGAGAAGAAATTTCCTCGCGCGTATCGATTCAAAATTTTTCCTCTAATCTTTTTAATTTTAGCGGTCTTACTTTAGAAATAGAACGATCGGAAGAAAAAATTAGTGTTCGTAAAATTGAAGATCGTTCTCCCTGGGACTTAAAGGTTGATTATTTTCCACAAGCAGAAAGGGTTGAATTACAATTTGCTGCTGAAGAGTTTTCCCCCGATCAAAATATTTCACCGGAGGAAGACCTGTATCCCTATTCTCCATGGCTCAATTCGGTTGTGAGCGGTACAGCCGAATTTATTTACAATTTGAAATCCAGTACAATCGATTACAGTGCTCAATTAGATCTCAAAGCTGATAATGAGTTTTTACCTTTTCCACTTCATGCAAATACAAAGGTGAGCGGGACAAAGGAATATGCCGTTTTTGACCATTTGGCGGTCCGCTCCAAAAAGATAGATGCGGACTACCGGGGTACTGTTCAAATACAAGAGCAGTTTGCTACCGGTCATCTCAATGTGCAAAAGCTTATAGTTGGAGAAGAAACAGTACGGGGGAGTGCTTCAGTACGGGGAACCCGGAACAGTTTCAGCATTACCTCGCCTTCAGTGAATTATGCCTCCCTAGAGCTGCAAAATATTTTATTAAAAGGGTCTCTTAACTCTACCGAAATCAATTTCCAACTAGCCGCTGCTCATCTCTCGGAGGAGACAAAGGCCCAGAGCCGAAACCTTTCATTAGAGGGGAACTATGTATATAGGGGTAACCAGTTTTTAGAACTCTCTGTTTCAGCCCAAAAAATTCCCACAAAGGCGCTTAAACAGGAATTTTTACCAGAACGAATCAAAAACGTGCTCACTGACACCCCTCTTTTTATTACCACAGAGGCTTACATAACTACTGATTTTGACCGCTTTTCTTTCTCTCTTCTGCCCTTTATAGTAAGCGGCCCGAATGATACTGAAATTGCCCGGGGCTCAGTAAATGGAAACAACGATCGCGTGCAAATAAGTAGCCTTAGTTTTAGAACAGATCGTTATGAAGCGGATGGTGAAATCGAGCTTGTCCATCAATCAAAGAATACCTACAAATTCGAGAGCTCCCTCTCTGTGAATTCGGTGTATTACGACCTGAAGGGAGTATTTCACCAAGGGACCACCCTGGTAGTAAGAGGAAATTACGGACTCTACTTTGGTGTGGTCCTCCAGCCGCAATTTGTTGCCTTTTCCGCCAAAATGGATCAGCTTCCCCTCCCATTGGGCGATGAAGGGACCTCTGAGATATCCCTTCAGGGCCGAGGTATCTACCGAAACCGCACTAATTGGAATATGCAGGTAAACTACCTTATCTTAAGAAATATCCCTCAACTAGCTCCAGGAAGCAGGGTAGAGCTGGCCGGTACTATGAAACCTGGATCGTTTCAGCTGAACACTCTAAAGTATTCCGATGACGTGTCCTCTCTTACTGGTAATGCTGATATCAATTTTGATTCATTGCAGCCCTTTACCGGCAACGGTTGGATCAATTTAGCCGATGATGAGGAAAGGGAGATATATCGAATAGTAGGACGAAAAGAGGGAACCGACGTTCATGCCAATATTCAAATCGAAGCTGCACCTTTATCCAGATTCCCCGAGGTACCTGTTGAGGGTGTTGTAACAGCGGGTGTCGATATTACCGGAAGCTACCAAAACCCCAGGATTGATTTTTCAATAAACCTCGATGAAGGAGAGTTTCAGGACGGCCCGCTCCTGCTGGAAACTGTCGGCCGCTATAGGAATAATCAATTACAACTTAACTACATTCATGGAGAATACAGGTCAAATCTTCTTCAAAAAGCCGAAGCCCGGTTTGATTTTGATACCGGAAATTTTAACATTCAAGGAGAATACCGGGGCATCTTATCCCGCAATAGGACCTCCGCAAATGTGGACCTTACCGGCTACGCCTCCGATATTCGAAATCCCTTAGAATTACCACATATTGTTTCATCCAATCTAAATGCCGACTTGTCAATTGAAAAAATTCAACTGCTTGGAGAAGAGCGGGAAAGCTGGTATATATCAATTAATCGGGAAGAGGGGGAACTAAGATTCAGGGGAGGACCTGAGGAGTCACTCTACGGTGTGTATAATGAAAGCGGCTCATATCGTGTAACACTTTCTGAACCCCTTCCAATACAGTTAGAGGCACAGGGTAACCTTTCAAAGGATGAGTTTGTTTCCACAATTGATAATATTTTTATAGATATGAGCTTTATGAAAATTATAGGTCTAGAAGCCGTCGATTTCTACTCAGGAGTTATTACCGGTGATCTTGAAATAACCGGGGCTTTTAACGATCCTGAGTTCAATGGAGCTCTTGACTTTAGAGATATGGCCGGAAATGTCATTTTTATTGCCGAATCAGTAGAGCCCTTCAACACAAGAATGGAATTTGAGGGAAAAGAGGCCCGCCTGCTGCCTGTAGAAATTGTGACCGGCGGCAGGGACGCCCGCCTCTCCGGAGGATTTGAATTCGACCGCTGGACTCCTGTAAATCTCAGGATTGAAGTAGAAACTCTGCACTCCGAAGGGGTACATGTAATTTATAAGGACCCCTCATCCGGGCTCAACGTCGACGGGTATGTTCTTGGATCCTTCATTTTTCAACAGACCATGGATGCAAATCTCATCAAAGGAGACCTTACCGCCCGAAATTGCGTTATTACCCTGGAAGAAAAGCAAACAGTAGATGTTACGGTTGATAATCCGCTTATAGTCGACCTGAACATCACAACAGGGAAACGGGTTGAATTTTTATGGCCCCGCCGGAATCTGCCGATCCTGCAAACCTTCGCCGATACCGATCAGTCAATAAATATTTATTTTGAGAGTATCACCGAAACCTTCAGGCTAAACGGCAAAGTAAGTATGAAAAGCGGAGAATTGTATTATTTTCAACGTAGCTTTTATATTAAAGAAGGAATGATTACCTTTAACGAAGATGAAAATAATTTTGATCCGCTTTTAGACGTAAAAGCGGAGATAAAAGAAATAGATAACACCGGTACCCCGGTTACTATTTCATTGATAGTTGAAAATGATCCTTTAAGTACATTTACTCCCCGATTTGAGTCGCAACCGGCATTGAGTACTGTGGAAATAGCTAATATACTGGGTGCTAATATTTATACCCAGTTTACGGGTAGCCAAACCGATTTGACATCGGCATTACTATTAACGGGGGATATTTTTAGTCAATTTAGCGTGGTGAGATCATTTGAACAGCAGATGAAGGATGTATTCAATCTTGATCTGTTCTCGTTAAGGACTCAAATGATCCAAAACGTTATTGTAGAGAGAGTACTGAATCAGAATATAACACAGGACCCGGAATCCACAGGAACTGTCGGCAGGTATCTTGACAATACTACCCTGTTCTTGGGAAAGTACCTTGGAAATGATCTGTTTTTTGAAGCCCTGCTTCAAATACAACAGGAACCGTTTTCTGTCGGAGAATTACAACAGGATGAGTTAAATTTTACCATGGAAATTGGGTTAGAATGGAAAACACCTCTTTTCTTACTTAATTTCTCCATAAGCCCGGATTTTATTGATCCACTCGATAGCATCCAAAACACAAGCCTGGGCTTATCGTGGGATTACTCTTATTAGGGAACTTTTACTTAGATTTTGCAAGAGGGAGATTATATGCGCAAAGGCTGCTTAGCAATCATTCTTTTTTCATGTATCCTATTTGGTCTCACCGCTCAGGAAGACCAAGCCTGGTACATGAATAAACCGATAGTCGATATTGAATTTAAAGGTCTCCAACATGTAGATACATCAGAACTGGAGCCGATTATTGAACCCTTTATCGGGCAAGAGTTCTCAGACAGTCTGTTTATGGACCTGCAGAGCAAACTCTATGCACTCAATTACTTTTCCCGTATTAAGGCTGAAGCGGATTCAAAAACTTCCGCCAGGGAAGAACTTGTATTGGTATTTACCGTTGAAGAACGGCCAATAATTGATGAAATCGAGATTTCAGGCAATAAGAATATCCGCGATTCGGAAATCCTCGATACTATCCTCCTAAAACGCGATGATATTCTTACAAAAAACAAGCTTTCGGTGGATGAGAATGCGATAAAAGACCTGTACCTTGAAAAGGGGTTTCCCAACGTATCAATCTCCTCTGAGAGAGAAGTAAATGAAGAAGAAAATACTGTAAGTGTAGTGTTCAGCATTGATGAGGGCTTCCAGACAAGAATACAATCTATACGTTTTTCGGGAAACACCTTCGCCTCTGATGATACATTGAAAAAACAGCTTGAAACAAAGGAGCAATCCTTTTTTCACAGCGGTGTTTTTAAACAAAATCAGTTGGAGCGGGATAAAACAAAAATTGAAGAGTACTACCGCCAAAGGGGCTTCATTGATGCCAAGGTGGTTGAGGTAAATAGAGAGGTCATTGAGACCAAAAACAACAAAAATTTTCTTGAACTCACTTTCTTTGTAGAGGAAGGGGCCCAATGGACCTTTGGAGGAATTGAGTTTGAGGGAAATAAACTCTTTAGCAACGAAGAGCTTATGAGTAAAGTGAGCATTGAAGAGGGGGAAACACTCAATTTAACCCAACTTCAGCAGAGTTTTACGCGAATCAGCGATATGTATTACAACGACGGTTACATTTACAACAATATCAGCCGCAGCGAACAACGTAACCCCGACAACCGGACCGTCTCCTATACCATCTCAATTGTGGAGAAGGGACGTGCCCATATTGAAAATATTCTAGTCAAGGGCAACGATAAAACAAAGGATAAAGTGATCTATCGCGAATTTCCCCTTGAAACCGGAGATATTTTCAGCAAGGACAAAGTAATTAACGGTATGAGAAACCTGTACAATACCGGCCTTTTCACCAACGTAGCTCCGGAGACTCCCTATGGAAGCGCCGAAGGATTGATGGATTTGGTCATCAACGTAGAAGAGGCCAAAACTACCAACATCAACTTCGGTGTTACCTTTACCGGACAGGCAGGTGAATTTCCGGTTATAGGTTTTCTGAGATGGAACGATGAAAACTTCCGCGGCCTCGGTGAACAGTTATCAGTAGGTACCGAACTATCCGGGAACCGGCAGAACCTTAACTTCGGATATAAAACCAACTGGCTCTTTGGCCGGCGCATGTCCGGGGGCATCGACTTTGATATTGAACATACCAACAACACGGATGTTCGCCAGGATATTCTGGACGAACGGTTTACAAAATCCGAATACGATAGCGGCAATGCCGCTCCTGACCCTTATGACAGTAAGGTAGAGTATGATGAGGCCCAGGAGAGTGGTAATTCAATCGATGACGCCTATTTAATGGAATACGACGAGTGGGAATTTTCAACCGGTCTTTCCACCGGATATTCTTGGCATCTAAACAGGGGCCGCCTCGGCACTTCTACCGGACTGAGTACGGGCCTCTCGTATATCGATTACGATTCGGATATCTACCGCCCCTACAACCCCTCAGTAAGGGATAACCTCAACAGATGGCGTTTTAATAACCGGTGGTGGTCCCGGATTTACTGGGACACACGAGATTTCATCTTTGCCCCATCGAAGGGATACTATTTCGGCCAAACCCTCACCTACGGAGGAGGGTTCCTCGGCGGTGTGAGCCACTACGTGAAAACTCAGACGAAGGCGGAGTTCTTTCATACGCTTCTTGATGTGCCGGTACTGGATAACTGGAACTTCAAAACTGTTCTTGTCCTGCACAGTGCCCTGTCGTTTATTTTCCCTCAGTTTTATAATGAAGACGGGAGTTGGACCACAGGGGTTGAAGCAACCAGAAGCTACCTGCTGTATACAGACGGCATGAATATTGCCCGAGGGTGGCCAAGGGATTTCGACGGGCAGGCCATGTGGGACAACTGGCTTGAACTGAGAATTCCTATAGCAGAACAGGTGCTGTGGTCGGATATATTCTTCCGTACCACCGGCTTCTGGAACGATCGCGATAATTTTGGGTTTTTCAACGAATCACCGGAGAATTACTACTTTAGTTATGGCGCCGGGATCCGTTTTACTATACCGAATTTACCTCTCGGTTTATATTTGACAAAGTTATTTAAGCTGGACAGCGATGGAAAAGTACAGTGGGAGGGCGGACCTATTTTCAGCGACCCGGATGATCCCGAATCAGGATGGCGGCTTGTCCTCACCATCAACATCGATCTTATGTAGGAGGAAGAGAAAGTGAAAAAAATTACACTGGCGGCAGTGATATTCTTTGTAATAGTAAGCTTTGCCGGAGCAGCAAAATTAACAATGGTAGGGGTAATTGATCTTACAAAAATAGTGTCGGACTATTTTCAGGAATCCTCCGCATGGCGGGAAATCGATCAACTGACCGAAAAAACAGAGCAAACCATTAAAGAGCAGAGGGAAGCAATCAATCGCCTTGAACAGCAGAAACTGGAAGCCCTTGAAAATAATGAGAAGAAAAAATCCCTGCAGCTGGAGGAGGAGATCCAAAACAAGCAGGAGTATCTGAAAGAATACAACCGCATTATGAGCGAACGAATTGAGAATAAAAAAAGCAATTTACTGACTTCCTCGGATTTTTCCAAAGAAATCCTGCGGGCGGTTGAATATGTAGCCGAACATGAAGGTTTTTCTATTGTACTCCGCAAAAAGGACCCAAATATCCTCTATTACAACTACGAGGTGGAGATTACCGACAAAGTACTTGAATATCTGCGACGCTAATACTCTGCAGGACACGTATGGCTGAACAAACACCGATGATGCAACAATACAAGAGGATTAAATCGCAAAATAGCGATGCAATCCTCTTTTTTCGCCTCGGGGATTTTTATGAAATGTTCGACAGGGATGCGAAGGAGGTGTCCCATCTGCTCAACCTTACCCTGACCAAGCGAAACGGGATACCCATGTGCGGGATTCCTTACCATGCGGCCAATTCGTATATTCCTCGGTTACTGCGGGCCGGTAAGAAAATTGCTATCTGTGAACAGACTACAGCTCCGGAGAAGGGCAAGGGAATTGTTGAGCGGGAGGTCATTGAAATTGTAACCCCCGGAACAATCACTGAAGAAGAATACCTGGACCAGCATAAAAACAACTACATTGTATCGATCGGCTCTTTTAATTCGGCAGCCGAATCAGGAATAACCCTGTGCTACATCGATATCTCTACCGGAGAATGTGCAGTTCGGGATTTTCCGTATCAGCCCAATGATGAACTCCTCAGGGAGGAGTTGAGTCGTCTCGATCCGACGGAGGTACTGTTACAGGAGTCGCTTCTTGAAAAGAGGAACGCCCTGGCCCGTTTTTTCGACGGAAAACCCCACATAGTGCTGAACCGATACCCCGATTGGACCTATGATGCAGAGAATTCCTATGAAGGTTTGCTGCGTTTTTTTGGTGTAAAGAATTTAAAAGGCTTCGGTTTTGAAAAAAACGACCCTGTATTAAGCGCCTGCGGTGTGCTATTTGAGTATGTCGAAGAAAACTCTAAGCATGCGGCAGCCCATATTCAAAGTATAATTCGTATTCAACCCCAGGAATATGTGGGGCTGGACGAGGCAACTCAAAAAAACCTGGAACTTGTCTCTAATATGACCGACCGCAGCCGAAGCTACACCCTGCTCGAGGTAATTGATCACACCCGAACCGCCATGGGGGCAAGAACCCTGAGAAGCCGATTGCTGCATCCCCTTCGGGACCTTTCCGCCCTGGAGCACAGACTCAATCTTGTAGAGCTGTTTTATAAAGATCAAATGACCCTCTCTCAATTGAGAAGCCGATTGGCGGGAATACGGGATATCGAGCGATTGACCTCCCGGATAGCCCTGGAAAAAGCCCACGCAAAGGATCTTTTAGCAATACGGCATTCCCTGGAACAGGTCCTTGAAATTTCCGAACTTTTACCCCCGGAAATTACTCTCGAGACACTGGAAACGTCCTCTTTTGATTTTACACAGATAAATAAGTTGATAGAACTGCTCCAGTATGCCGTACATGATGACCCCTCCATCTACTTAAATGAAGGCCGCCTTATCCGTGAAGGGTACAGCTCAGAGCTTGATGAACTTAGAAAGCTCAAACAAAACAGTGCCGGCGTTCTCAATGAATACCTAAAAAGCGAACGTGCTGAGTCGGGTATACAGAATTTAAAAATAAAATACAACAAAATAATAGGGCACTTCCTCGAAGTCACTAAGTCTAATCTTGATAAAGTGCCGGACCACTTTATCCGGCGGCAGTCCCTGGTCGGTAGTGAACGGTTTACCACCAATCGACTAAACGAACTTGAGGAACGGCTCAACAATGCAACAGAGCAGATTGTAGAACTAGAAAAAGAGCTTTTTTTGCAGCTGAGAAAACAAGTGAGGGAGTATATCGAACAACTGCTTGCGCTTTCAAAGAGCGTAGGTTCACTTGACTGCCTGCAGAGCCTTGCCTATGCCGCCACAGTACACGGCTGGCGCAAGCCGTCGCTTTTTAATGGGTCGGAAATTGAGATAAAAGAGGGGAGACATCCTGTTGTTGAGTATCATGATGCCCCCGGCGCCTTTATCCCCAATTCGATACAACTCGACTCGAAAAATCAAAACTTTGCACTGATAACCGGGCCAAATATGTCGGGAAAATCGACCTTTTTGCGACAATCCGCCCTAATTGTGCTTTTAGGTCAAATTGGTTCCTTTGTCCCCGCCGATGAGGCCCGTATCGGCCTGGTAGATAGAATATTCTGCCGGGTTGGCGCGTCGGACAATTTGGCCAGGGGTGAATCCACGTTCTTAGTAGAAATGAATGAAACCGCCTACATTTTACATTCTGCAACCCCCCAAAGTCTGGTGATCATGGACGAAGTAGGAAGGGGGACCAGTACCCATGACGGGCTCTCAATTGCCTGGGCGGTAAGTGAGTTTTTATTACAACAGGGAGCTAAGACGCTTTTTGCTACCCACTACCATGAACTCACCGCCATAAAAAGTGATTCGATCCGGCACCTCTTTCTCGAAGTAAAAGAGGACCATGGAGAGATTGTATTTTTAAAAAAGGTGAGAGCGGGAAATGCAGGCCATTCCTATGGCTTACACGTGGCAAAACTTGCGGGCTTGCCCGATTCGGTCCTGGAACGGGCTGCGAATATATTGGAGTCCCTAGGGGAGAGGGAAAGCACCCTTCCGACAACCCAAAAGCGACAGGCGAGTCAAACTTCGCTCTTTGACAGTTCCGATATGTTTATTGCGGAACTGCAACAACTTGATGTAAACTCTACCACTCCTGTAGAGGCCTTGAACAAAATAGCCCGGTGGAAATCAGAACTTAAAAAAAATTGATCCCCTCTGTTTGAAGCAAAATAGAGACTAACCCCGTCTTACTACATAGAGGGGGAACATATGACAATTCCATATTCTTTAGTGTGTGCAATATACCCGCTGCGCTGCCGGCTTTGCGGTACTCCCTTGCACCATACCCAGTTTACTCGCCTTCAAATTTGTACTAGTTGCTTCAAAAAAATAGTAAAAGAAAGAATAAAGGGGCCCAGGTGCAGTACGTGCGGAGTGCCTCTAATATCGGAAGAGGGGAACTGCTTACAATGCCGAAGGAGAGAGCAAAAGAATGAGCAAAGCAGAGAGTACTATTTTGATTCACATTATTCAATTTTTATGTATCAAGATACAACCCAGTTGCTTATAAAGGCCTATAAATTCGACCCGCTTCCGGCGCCGGCATATCTGTGGGCGCACTTTATTGTAAAGGAACTCCCGTCAAGGTATTCAAAATCTCCTTTAATAGTACCTGTACCGGCACGAAAATCCTCCATACGCAGCCGAGGATGGGACCAGATGGAACTAATTCGCCGTATTTTAAGCCGAAAATACAGGCTTCCCACAGCGGTCCTATTAAAAAGAAGGGGAAGTGCATCCCAGAAACAGCTAAACTATGTACAGAGAATGGAAAACCTCACCGGACACATAAAATACCGCCCTACAAACCGTACTACCCCTAAAGAAGTCCTTCTTATTGATGATGTATACACAACCGGTGCGACTCTGGATGAATGTGCACGGGTTCTGAAATTGCACGGCGTTTCCAAGGTTTCGGCGCTTACTATAGCAATGGCGCCGTATTGACTATTTACCTAAGCGATGGTACATTAAATAAAACAGTAGAACGGTATGGAGGTAAAAAGGAGTCGTTTCAGGACTCCTTTTTTGTGATATAATGGATTGGAAGATCGATCAAAGCGAACTGTATTCAGAACTCGAGCCGGTAATTCGTGGAATGGGTTATTCCCTGGTCGAATTGTCCCGGCAGGCAACAAAGGGCCGTCTGCAGATTCGAGTTGTAATCTATCACTACAATGGTATCGGCTTATCCGATTGTGAATTAGTGCATAAAACAATTCTTCCCCGCATCGAACTGATTGAAGAATCCGAAGATATCTACCTCGAAGTAACTTCTCCGGGAGTTACCCGTAAAATAAAAAATGGAACAGAGTTTACTGTGTTTATCGATCGCCCGGCGAAAATACTTTTGCACGATGCTGATGATTGGATCAAAGGAAAAATTCTCGGGGCGGATGATAAAATGGTACAATTACATACTGAGAATGGAGAAATTGCGATCTCCCTATCGGATATTAAAAAAGCCAAATTGGCATTTTCGCAGGAGGATAAAAAAACAAAATGACGTCAGGATTAGCCGATGCAATTCGCGGTTTAGTGCAGGACCGCGGAATTCCGGAAGAACTTGTGCGCAAAACCATAGAGGACTTTCTCATAGCTGCATATAAAAAGAAATTCGGCACCACCGAAAACGCAGTAGTGCGTTTCAACGATGATGGATCTGAAGTAGCACTTTTCTCTCAAAAAGAGATTGTAGAGGATGTTGAAGACCCGGTAACGGAAATTGCACTGAATGAAGCTTTGGATTACAACGATGAATGCGAAGTAGGTGATGAACTCCTTATTGAAGTGAACCCCCTCACCTTCGACCGCATCGCGGTACAGAGCGCTAAGCAAAAGGCAAAACAGACCCTTCGTGAGATTCAGAAAGATACACTCTACTCCGAATACAAGGACAAAGAGGGTGAGATGATCATCGGTTACTACCAGCGCGAAAGAAATGGTAACATCTTTGTGGACCTCGGCAAGGTCGAAGGAATAATGCCGAAACGTTATCAGTCGCCCCGGGAAGTATACCGCCCGAATGACCGTATTAAGGCCCTCATTTACGAAGTGAATAAATCAAATACCGGTCTGCAAATTGTCCTGTCACGGACACATGCGGAGTTCGTAAAACGAATTTTCGAGCTTGAAGTTCCTGAAGTATACGATAAGACTGTAGAAATTTATAAGATTGTTCGTGAACCCGGTTATCGTACCAAGTTAGCCGTATATTCAAACCGCGACGATATAGACCCGGTCGGTGCCTGTGTAGGTATGAAGGGTGTCAGGATTCAAGCTATCGTAAGGGAACTCGAGGGTGAAAAGATAGACATTCTTAAACATGAAAACGACCCGCGCCTTTTCATTAAGAATGCCTTATCCCCCGCGGAAGTAGAAAATGTTTTTATCCTTGACGAAGCAAAACGCATGGCCCTAGCGGTAGTAAAGGATAGCCAGTTGTCCCTGGCAATAGGGAAACAGGGCTTAAATGTCAGACTTGCAAATCGTCTTGTAGACTGGAATATAGATGTAAAAACTGAAGAGCAGTTTGCAGAACTCGATATCACCGAACAGAGCAAACAAGAACTTAACGCACTGTTTACCGATATTGAAACTGAAGAAGAAATTACCAATATCTCTGAACTACCCGGTATTTCAGAAAGACTCGCGCAAATTCTCTACGAAAACGGAATTGAACTTATCGAATCCTTGATACAGCTTGATCCGGAAGATCTTGCCCGCCTGGAGGGAATAACTTCCCAGGATGTTGAGACTATCCAGTCGATCATTTCTGAAAATCTTGATATAATTGAAGAACCCGATTCGGATGAAGAGGATGAGGAAGCAGAAGAAGAGGGTGAAGAACTATCTGAAGAGGCGGATGAACAGGAAGAAGAAAGCCCTGAAGATACAGAGGCTCCAGAGATAGCTGAAGAAGGGGAAGAAGGGGAAGAAGAGCCGGCCACTACTGAAGAAACTGAAGAAGAAGCATCTGAAGAAGAGCCGGAAGAAATAGATAGCGAGGAAGAGGAAGTATATGAATGCCCCGAATGCGGACATCCAATTACAATAGACATGACCTCTTGCCCAAATTGCGGTGTCGGTTTAAGCTTTGAAGTCGAAGAAGAGGAAGAAGAATAGGAGATTAATAGAAGGAAATATATGGCAGAGGAACAGGACAAAAAACAGGAAAAACCAAAAGCAACTCTTATTAAACATAAAAAGACTCAATCAAATCAGTCTTCGAGTCAGTCTTCAAAAGACAAATCGGAAGGAAAATCCGAAAAGAAGAAAGTCGTAGTAGTGCGTAAGAAAAAGAAGACGCCTGCTAAGGATGATGATTCCAAGTCTGTAAAAGCTCACAAGGAACGCGAAGAGCGTAAAGCTAAAGCAGCGGAACGTTCCAAAACCGATTCACCCGAAGAAGGAACCACCTCTGCCGAAAGTACCAAAGGGGAACAAATTACCTCCTCAGGTAAGGGTCCGAAACCGGCCCCTGTACGTGGAGAGAGAGTCAATTTTGAAAACTACAATCGCCCGACTAGACCCAAGCGAACTCAGACCCAGGCTGGAGAAGGCGAATCTGCAGATGCATCAGCAAAACAGCGCAGCCCCCGCACCCAAAGTGGTGGTGCCGCTTCAAAGGACCGTCCTTCGACAGCCCAAAAAGGTACTGCCCAGACACCGGCAGCTAAGGAAGGCCCGCGGAGCGGTCGCTCTGAAGGCACCCGCTCCGGTGAGGGTGGTAACCGACGGACCGCAGACAGTCGCGGCAGGGGTGATCAGCAGCGCCCAACGGGCCAACGGCCGGAGGGCCGTCAGGACAACAGGGGGCGCCAGGATATCGGTCAGCGTCCTACCGGAGGCAGGCCATCAGGCGGTCGTCCTACGGGGGGCAGACCCAGCGGACCAGGCGGTCGCCCATCCGACGGTCGCCCTTCAGGTGGTCGCCCCACAGGGGGCAGGCCCGGCGGTGGTCCCGGCGCGGCTCGCGGCCCACAATCCGATCGCGGCAAACCCCGAACCTTCAAGAAGGGTGGACCCCAGGGTGGAAGCGGCAAACCGCAGGCACCCTCTGAGCCGGCCCCTAACGAAGTAGATCAGAGCAAGAAGCACGCAGCAAAAAAATTCTACAAATCAAAAAAGAAACAAGATTATAAGTCCAAAAAGGAAAAAACTCAGGAAAAAGAGTTTCAGATTAAGCGAAAGCCTCAGCAACAGCAGAAAAGAGCAAATCCGGTTCCCAAAGAAATCGATATTATGGAAGTAATAACGGTCTCCGAACTTGCCAAAAAGATGAACCTTAAAGCTTCCGAACTTATCGGTAAACTTATGAGCATGGGAATGATGGTTACTATCAATCAGCAGATCGATGCCGATACGGCAGAAATTATTGCTGAAGAATACGGCTGTAAAGTAAATATTGTATCGCTCTACGATGAAACTATTATAGAAACTGAGAATGATACGGATGAGCAGCTTAAACCGAGGCCGCCGATTGTTACTGTAATGGGACACGTCGATCACGGTAAAACAAAGTTGCTTGATGCGATCCGTGAAACTGATGTGGTAGCGGGAGAACACGGTGGAATTACCCAGCACATAGGTGCGTATAAAGTGCGGCCGAAAAACGGCAGCAGCGATATTGTATTTCTTGATACCCCCGGACACGAGGCTTTTACTCTCATGCGTGCCCGTGGAGCTCAGATAACCGACATTGTTATCCTGGTAGTTGCCGCAAATGACGGGGTAATGCCCCAAACAGTTGAGGCTGTAAATCATGCCAAGGAAGCGGGAGTTCCGATTATCGTAGCAGTAAATAAAATCGACCTCCCCGAAGCAAATCCGGATAGGGTAAAGCAGCAGCTGGCGGACTACGATCTTTTACCGGAAGACTGGGGCGGTACCACACTCTTCTGTGAAATTTCAGCGTTGAACCGACTGGGGATAGAAGAGCTGCTGGAAACACTCTCGCTGCAGGCGGAATTACTGGAACTGAAGGCAAATTACGAATGCCGTGCAGAGGGAAAAGTAATTGAATCACAGGTTGATCATGGTCGAGGAATCGTATCAACCGTTATAATTGAAAGAGGAACCCTGCGTGTCGGTGACGCCTTTGTAGCCGGAGTTTTTCCGGGCAAGGTGAGGGCGATGTTCGACGATAAGGGGAACAAGCTCGACGAGGCAAGCCCTGCGACGCCGGTTGAAATCCTCGGTTTTACCGGGATACCCGACGCCGGTTCTCCCTTCCAGGTAACCGAGAGTGAGCGTCAGGCTCGCCAGGTCGGCTCAAAGCGACAGGAACTTGAAAAACAGGGTGAAGCCCAGAATGTGAAGAAGGTAACCCTTGACAACCTGTACGATTCCATCCAGGAGGGTGAGATCCAGGAGCTCAAGGCAGTTATTAAGGGTGATGTGCACGGGTCTGTAGAAGCACTGCAGACAGCCTTGGAAAAACTTTCAACGAAAGAAATCAAGTTAAGAGTTATTCACGCCTCCGCCGGTGCAATAATCGAAAACGATGTACATCTGGCAGCTGCTTCCAACGCAATTATTGTTGGATTTCACGTCAGGCCGACACCGAAGGCCCTTGAACTCGCCGAACAGGAAAAAATCGACATTCGCAAATATAATGTTATCTACGATGCAGTGGATGATATAAAGAAAGCGATGGAGGGTATGCTTGCACCGGATATCAAGGAAGAGGTGATTGGTAACGTTGAAGTGCGTGATACCTTCAAAGTCCCGAAAGCGGGAATGATTGCCGGCTGTTATGTTACCACAGGAAAAGTAAAGCGTAACTCGATGGCGCACATTATTCGTGACGGTATTCAGATATATACCGGTAAGATATCCTCACTCAGGCGCTTCAAGGAAGATGCCCGGGAAGTAGAATCCGGCTATGAATGCGGTATCGGAATTGAAAACTTTAACGATCTTAAAGTTGGAGACCAATTTGAGGTTTATGAAACGAAAGAAATTGCCAAGACCCTTGAGTAGTTCCGTTACTACGGAGTAGATCATTTATGTCCGACATAAGAACGCGCAGAATTGCAGCAAAAATACGCGAAGAAATAGGAACTTTAATAATTCGGGGGACCATTAAGGACCCCCGGGTTACTACTGAACTCTCGGTAACTGAAGTAAAGGTTGCAAAAGATACCAGTACCGCCAAGGTGTACATATCCTGTTTCGGAACGGAAAAAACCCTCACCGACGGCGTTGAGGCACTCAATCATGCAGCCGGATTCATTCAATCCAAGCTGGGAAAAATGCTTCACACAAGAAATACCCCGAAGTTAAGTTTTTTCGATGATCATTCTATTGAATACGGAACTGATATGATCCAAAAGTTAAAGGAACTTGATTCTTGAGTTCAAAGCAATCCGGCCTGGTTATGTTATATAAGCCTTCCGGGAGTACCTCTTTTCAGGCACTGGGTTCTATTAAAAAGAAGTTAAAACACGGGAAAGTCGGCCATACGGGAACCCTTGATAAGTTTGCAGAAGGTTTGTTGATAGTCCTGGCGGGAAAAAACACCCGTTTAGTACCCTTTTTTGAGGGGCTGGATAAATCCTACCTTGCTTCTATTCGATTTGGGGCTGTCACTGAAACCCTCGATACGGAGAGTCCTGAAATAGAAAAGTGCGCTGTACCGGATTTTGACGAAATAGAGGCACAACTTGAGCACTTTATGGGAACCCAGGAACAAGTACCTCCCCAGTACTCCGCCGTTCACATCAACGGTACTCGGGCTTATAAGCGAAAAATGCAGGGAGAAGAGGTCGATATACCCTCAAGAAGTATCACCGTCCACAACTTCGAAATAAGGGATTGGACAGCACCTGTGTTGAAATTAGAAATACACTGCTCCAAGGGCACCTACATCCGGGCCCTCGCCAGGGATATCGGAGAAGCCGCGGGGTCACGGGCGTATCTTCAGGCACTTAAGAGAACCCGTATAGGTCCCTTTCGTGTGGAGGATTCGGTTTTACCCGAGGATTTTAGAGTCGAGGAACACCTAGAATCCGTAACTCCGGCGCTTTTACAGTTGCCGGGAATAGTAGAAAAGACAATTCCGGAATCTCTGGTCGAAAAAGTGCTACACGGGACCCCAATCCAGTCGGACCGCTTCTTTAAGGAGGATGTCCAAGAAGGGCTCTATGCCCTCATGAACCCGCGGCAAGAGCTGTGTGCTCTCGCGGAGTTACATAATAACCAGTGGAAGTATCGTTATGTTGCGGAAAGGAACTGAAATAAAAGTTCTTTCTTGGGATGTTTTTATCGGACAACGCCAGTTGAGGAATACCACGGTGGCCCTATCAATAGGAGTGTTCGATGGTGTACATCTGGGCCATCAAACTCTCCTTAAAAAGATTGTGACCCATCCCGAAAGTGAACCGGCAGTATTGACCTTTCGCTTTAATCCGCGACGATTTCTCAAACCACATTTGTTTCCCGGGGATATCACATCGCAACTTCAAAAACTTGAGATTCTTGCCGAGCTTGGTGTCAAGACGGTGATACTCATTGACTTTTCTAACGATTTTAGTAAACTGTCAGGTAACGATTTTTTAATGGCTATACGCCGGAGTTGCGATTTATCATATTTAGTGTTGGGAGATAATTTTAGGTGCGGATATCAGGGTAAGACCAGCGCCTACGATGTAAGAAAAATTATGGAAGCATACAACACGCCGGTTGAAATTGCTCCACCGGTTACATGGAAGGGAGCCACCCTCAGTAGTACTCGAATAAGAGCTGCCCTCAGGGAGGGACATATTCATGAGGCCGCTGAAATGATGGGGAGACACTATATTTTAGATATTGCCGACACACCTCTCATTAAAGAGGATTCATATAGAACTATTGAAAAAATGGGATTGCACCAGGTTGTGCCTCCTCCGGGCATATATCAGGCTGACGTAAAAACCCCTACATACACAGTCCCGAATCAGGTTCAGGTGACACCGGAGTGCCTTCGGTGGCAACAACAGAACAGTGAAGAGGCTGTATCAATCGAATTTAAAGACATTATTGGTAAAGGAGAAAGAAACCATGTCGCTTGCTAAAGAGAAAAAACAGGAAATTGTAAAGGAGTTCGGTAAGGACGATCAGGATACCGGCTCTACCGAAGTACAAATAGCGCTTATTACCGCTCGAATTGAAGAACTTACCGAGCATCTGCGGGACCATAAGAAGGACCACAGCAGTCGTAGGGGGCTTCTAAAACTGGTAGGTCATCGAAGAAACCTGCTGAAATACCTCAAGAAAACCGATCTTGAACAATACCGATCGATTCTCAAGCGTTTGAATCTAAGAAAATAAAGGATAGTTGTATATGACTCATCAAGTGAGTATTAAAATTGGCGAAGAAGAACTCATTCTGGAAACAGGTAAAATGGCAAAACAGGCCAATGGGGCTGTTTTTGCCAGTTACGGCGGCACAGCCGTATTGGCAACTGCCTGTGCCAGCAATAACGTATTAGAAGGTCTTGACTTTGTTCCGCTGCAGGTGGAATACAATGAAAAATATTATGCCGCCGGCAAAATTCCAGGCGGTTTCCTCAAGCGTGAGGGCAGGCCTAAAGAAAAGGAAATTTTAGTATGCCGGCTGATAGACCGCCCCATGAGGCCCCTCTTTTCAAAGGAATTCAAACGGGAAATCCAGGTTGTGCCGACGGTTATTTCAGCCGACCAAATCAATCCACCGGATATGGTGGCAATGGTTGCCGCATCCGCAGCAGTTGTAGTTTCTGATATTCCCTTTGACGGCCCGGTCGGTGCTGTGAGAATTGCAAAAGTAGGGGAAGAGTTTATTCCCAATCCCTCTTTTGATAAGACTGAAGAAAGCGAGCTTGATATTGTCGTTTCCGGTACCTCCGACGGTATAACCATGGTAGAAGGTGGGGCCAAAGAGGTTCCTGAAGAAATCATGTTAAAGGCAATACAAACTGCCGAACCCATAATTGCCGAACTCTGTCGGATCCAGAATGAACTTGCAGAGAAGGTTGGGGTAGAAAAGCTTCCTATGGCTCCTGCGGTACCCGAGTTGGAAAACCGTCAGGAGATATGGGATTTTGCCTATCCCAAAATGGAGGAAGCGTGCTTTGTTATTGGAAAACACCAGCGTTCCAGCGCACTTTCCGCTATAAAAGATGAGACAAAGAATAAGTTTGCAGATACAATCACCGAGGACAATGAAAAACAATTCGGCGCCCTCTTGGAAGAAATCGAAACTAAAATTGTACGCTCATCTATTCTTGAAAAGAACACCCGTACCGACGGACGAGAACCCGATCAGATTCGTCCCATTACCTGTGAGATAGATGTACTTCCCCGCACCCACGGCTCTGCACTTTTCACTCGTGGTGAGACCCAGGCACTGGCAGTAACTACCCTCGGAACCGTGCATGACGAACAAATGCGTGACAATATAGACGGAGATAAGAGTTTTGAACACTTTATGCTCCACTATAACTTTCCGCCCTTTTCTGTTGGTGAAACCGGCCGAATGGGAACCGGACGCCGGGAAATCGGTCATGGTCATCTGGCACTTCGGGCGCTTGAAGGAGTGCTTCCGACAAAAGAAGATTTCCCCTATACCATCCGAGTAGTTTCCGAAATACTTGAATCCAATGGCTCATCCTCAATGGCAACAGTATGCGGTGGTACGTTATCACTACTGCAGGCGGGGGTTCAAATCCGAAAACCCGTTGCCGGTATCGCCATGGGATTGGTTACCGACGGAGAAAAATCCGTAATTCTCAGTGATATCCTTGGTGAAGAAGACCACCTCGGAGATATGGATTTTAAGGTCACCGGGACCGAAGATGGTATTACCGCCTTTCAGATGGACATTAAAATTGCCGGTGTAAGCTCCGAGCTTATGTCCCAGGCCCTGGAACAGGCCCGTCAGGGAAGAATGCACATTCTCGGTATAATGAACGCTACAATCAGCGCTCCCCAGGAAAGTCTGTCCCAGTATGCCCCGAAAATCCTCACTATGAAAATTGATGAAGAAAAAATCGGTGCAGTGATCGGGCCCGGTGGTAAGGTCATTAAAGGCATCAGTGAACAAACCGGTGCCGATGTGAACATAGACGATGATGGTACCATAAAAATATTCGGAAAAACCCAGGAGCAGGCTGAAAAAGCAAAGGACCTGGTAAAACAAATTATCGAGGAACCCGAGGAAGGCAGAGTGTACAACGGCCGGGTTAAGCGTATTCTCGACTTTGGGGCTTTTGTCGAAATCCTCCCAGGTAAAGAGGGGCTGGTACATATTTCCAAACTTTCCCGCGAACGGGTACAGTCTGTGGAAGATGTTCTTGAGCTCAACCAGGAAATACCTGTAAAACTCCTTGAAATAGACAGAATGGGTCGTCTGAATCTTAGTTATATCGACGCTATCGACCCCGATGGAGCACCTAAGGGAGGGGAATCACGCGGCGGCGGTGGACGTGACCGTAACGACCGTGGTGATAGAGGCGACCGAAGGGGGCCCTCGAACCGTCCTCCCCATCGCCGGAGAGATTAACCCATGAATAAAATTATCGTTCACGGAAGTTTTGAGTCGGACAGTACTCCCCAGTACACCTCCGCCCATGCTTCCGGAGCCGATATAAGTGCACTATTAGATGATCCGCTCACCCTTGACCCGGGAGAGCGGGTCCTTGTGCCTACTGGAATTATTTTGGAAATACCTGAAGGGTACGAGGCCCAGGTAAGACCACGTTCAGGTTTAGCAATACGACACGGCATTAGCGTACTAAACTCGCCCGGTACTATTGATGCGGATTACAGGGGCGAGGTAAAAGTAATTCTCATAAACTTGGGACACGAACCGTTTACAATTCAAAACGGTGACCGCATAGCACAGATAGTTTTTACACCGGTAATTCGGGCTGAGTTTTATCATAACCCTAAATTATCAGAAACTGAGCGGGGGTCGGGCGGTTTTGGTTCGAGCGGAACGTAATTAATTTTAGATGAACGCTACATCGCACTCACGCAGATACCGTATAATTTCATTTTATATTGGTTCTGAATATCTGTTCTCATTTTTTGTAGCTTTTTTATTCTTCTTTGCAATTTTCTTTGTAAATCAGCTTCTCCTTCTGGCCGAAGAAATTTTGGCGAAGGATGTAGACTTTGTAGATGTGGCTCTTCTTGTAATTTATTCCCTCCCTGCTATTGTTTCATTTACTTTTCCCTTTGCCTCACTTGTGGGTGGTTTGATGGCTATAGGAAGACTCGCTTCGGACAGCGAGATTCTTGCCTTCAGGGCCTCGGGCATACCCTATAGAAGACTTCTGTATCCATTAATTGTCCTAGGCCTTCTGTTTTCACTTTTTTCCTTTGCTATGGGAGACTACTTTCTCCCTCGGGGAACCCTTAGCTTCGGTAAACTCTACCGCGAGATCCTTTATTCTAACCCAGCTTTAGAGCTGGAAGCAAATTCTGTGAAGGAATATCAGGATACTACCCTTATTACAGGTGATATTTATGGCGGTATTATCTACGATCTTGTTATTTTTGATACAAATGACCGGGGTGAGCGACGGGTCATCATGGCCGATAATGCACAACTTAGAAAAAATATGGAACAGAGCGGTGTAATAGGACTCACCCTGCACAATGTATTCGGCCATGTGGTACCGGCTAAACGTACAGACACATACAATTACTTCGAAGCCGAAGAGATGGTCTACAATATACTTTTACGGGACATCAGCTATTCAATAGGCTCACTTACACCGCGGGAGATGAGCAGCATTGATGTGTACAATGAGATCTTGAAAAAAGAGTCCGCCCTCACTACACGAAGAGAAGACCACTCCCAGAAATTGGAACAGCAGCGTTATGGTTTGTATCACAGATATTACAACAATACGAAATCCTTAACAAACGACGGCCCATCACAAGATTTGGAGCAGTACTTTACCAGGTATACACAGAATCAAGAACAGAAAATTTTTAGCAAATCCCTGCAAATTCACAGGCTTGAATTCTATAAAAAATTGGCCATCCCCTTCGGTTGTTTGGCTTTTGTATTTTTCTTCTTTCCCGCCGGTACTTTTTCAAAAAAAAGCGGTAGGTCCGTCGGCTTTGGTATAGGCTTGATAGTTTCGGTGTTGTACTGGGCAATGCTGTTTGCCGGGCAAACCCTCGGGCTGAGGATGGACTTCTCCCCCTTGGCAGCAATGTGGCTGCCGAATGCAATAATTGTTATAATTGGAGTAGTGTTATACCATATGAGGTTGTCCCGATGAAAACCCTTCATGGAATGCTTTTAAAAAGCTTCCTGCCAATTTTTATAATTTCCCTGCTCTTTTTCATATTGACCCTTGAGATGGTCGACATATTCTCAAATTTATGGCGTTACCTGAATAACGATGCAACAATTAAAGAGATACTGAAGGTTTCTATCTTATACTTGCCGAAAACTACAACCTTCGCCTTACCTCCGGCACTTTTATTTGCAGTTTCCTTTACCCTAGGGGGACTGTATGCCCGTAATGAACTTATCTCAATTTTAGGTGCAGGTATTTCTTTTATACGCTTTATTGCGCCTCTTTTGCTGCTGGGCCTGCTTTTAAGTGTCGGGTACTTCTTTTTTCATGAGCTAGTAGTTATCGAAACCTATTCCGCAAAAAATAAGCTCTCCCGGGAACTGCTTGGACAAAAAGTATCCTATAGCAATGTCGATATAACCGTGATTGGAGAAGGAAATAATAATGTATATACGGCGGACTACTATAACGACTCGGCTAAATCACTTTCCGGCCTCACTATTCTTCGCAGAGACGGTTCAGGATCTTTTATAAGCAGACTTGAGGTCAGCTGGGCCGACTACAAAGAAGGGACCGGCTGGACGCTCCATGATGTACAAGAATACACTTATTCTGAAGAGGCAGGTTCAAATAAGATAGAGATTCAACAAGATTCAATAGCAAAGCGAGATGCACCCTTTTTTGATATAACTCCCTTTCACTTCCAAAGAAAAACAAAAAATGTAGAAGAGCTTCATTATACCGAAGCACGAACATGGATTGAAACCCTGCAAAAATCCGGGCGAAGCGGCTACAAAGCGGCACTCACCGATTATTACAAGCGCTTTTCATTTGCTTTAACACCCTTTATAGTAATACTCATCTCGTCGGCCATCGGCAGCCGCTTTAAGAAAAATATTTTGCTGATGAGTCTTATGGCAAGCCTCATTTTATCCGTAGTATATTATGTAAGCGATATGATATTGGGTTTATTTGCAAAACAGGGTATCATAGAACCTGCAACCGGAGCATGGTCGGCGGTACTGTTTTTTTTAGTCGCCGGCTCTGTGTTATTGAAACACGCCAGAACATAAGCCAGAACGTAAGAGGATATACCATGCTTTTTAAGACAACCCACACCGATACAGGCAGCCATGCCCGTACCGGTATTTTAGAATTACCCCACGGTAAAGTTTCAACACCGATGTTCATGCCTGTAGGCACAAACGCCACCGTGAAAGCAATGCTCCACGAGAGTATCGCCGAGATTGGATATAATCTTATTTTGGGAAACACCTACCATTTATATCTGCGTCCCGGACAGGAGGTTATTGACCACTACGGAAGTCTACACAATTTCAGTAACTGGCAGGGGAATATCCTTACCGACAGCGGCGGCTTTCAAGTATTCAGCCTTTCCCCTTTTCGTAAGATCAAAGAGGAAGGAGTGAAGTTCAGATCTCATATTGACGGAGCCTATCATATGCTTTCACCGGAGGATGTGGTTGGACTTCAGGAAAGTTTCAAAAGCGATATTGCCATGTGCCTTGATGTATGTACTCCCCCAGATATCACGTATAAAAAGGCGTTGTCCGCATTAGAGCTTACCACACGCTGGGCCGCCCGCAGTAAGGAACGGTGGCTCCACCGAAGGGACGACTGGCAGGGACACCTATTCGGTATTATTCAGGGAAACTTTTACAAAGACTTAAGAAAACGCAGTACCCAGGAAATTCTGGAACTTGATCTACCCGGTATAGCTATTGGGGGTTTGTCCGTGGGAGAAACCTTTACCAAGTATGAAGAATACCTC
The DNA here is from genome assembly GCA_964504785.1 of uncultured Sediminispirochaeta sp. Lineage (GTDB taxonomy): Bacteria > Spirochaetota > Spirochaetia > DSM-16054 > Sediminispirochaetaceae > DSBN01. The sequence continues at coordinate 29,497 of CAZDFY010000001.1, forward strand.
GGGTATACAGCCGGGTTTCTTCCTTTAGAAAAACCAAGATATTTAATGGGAATCGGCACTCCGGATTATATCCTAAGTGCAGTGGAAAACGGAATTGATATGTTCGACTGTGTATTTGCAACCCGCACTGCAAGAAACGGGACCGTTTTTACCGACGATGGTATGATCGCCCTAAAAAAAGCCCGTCACCGTTTCGATGAGGGGCCGATTGTAGAGGGCTGCGGATGCCGGGCCTGTCGCCAGTATTCCCGGGGATATCTTCGCCATCTGTTCAAAACAAATGAAATTCTCGGTTCAATGCTTGCAACTGAACACAATCTGAAATACCTGTACGACTTTGTGCAGCGTATACATAGGTCAATTCATAATAATGAGTTTTCCCATTTTAAGCGGGACTACTTAAAACGCTTTTTTGCAGATAAGAACGCCGGTAAAAGCGCAGATACTGATAGAGCCTAAGATGAAAGAGCAAAGCACCACTCAAAGCACTATAGCCACATTTATAGTAATGTCCAGCACTTTTGTGTCACGAATTCTCGGCTTTTTGCGTACCGCCGTGATAACTGCGATTTTCGGGGCAACCGGCAAAGCGGATATAATCAATGTGACCTTTGCAGTCCCGAATAATTTACGAAAACTACTTGCGGAAGGGGCCCTTTCCTCAGCCTTCATCCCCGTTCTCTCCGAAGCTGTTGTTGAGGAGGGCACAGAAGGGAACCGTTCAAGACAACTTGTACGACACTTAATAGGCTTTCAACTGCTCATAATTATTCCATTATGTATTTTATCAATAGTTTTTGCCGGTCCCCTCATGCAGTTTGTCTTAACCCAATTTAAGGATGCCGAACAATTAGCCTTATCTACAAAGCTCTTCCGTTTTTTTATCTGTTATCTACTTTTTATCAGTGTGAGTGCCGTCATAATCGGCGTTTTAAACTCCCACAGCCGCTTCTTCATACCGGCGATTACCCCTATCATCTTTTCAATTGCAGTGATTTCATCAATACTCATTTTTCATCGTTCTGTTGGTGTATATTCAATGGCCATTGGGGTTTTAATTGGTGGTGCAGGGCAGGTTGCATTTCAATACCCCCTTTTCCGCCGTATGGGATACACAATTCTCCCGGCCTTCAACTTTTTACGAAATCCCGACTTTACCCGCATCATGCGTCAATGGGCCCCTGTTGTCGCAACCTCATCGGTATTTACAGTAAACCAGCAAGTAGCCTTTATCCTGGCCTCAGGGCTTGAAACGGGCAGCGCCTCGGCACTCTCATATGCCCTGGTGTTCTGGCAGCTCCCCTTCGGGATTTTTTCAACCTCAATAACTACAGTCCTGTTCCCAAAAATGAGCCGACAGGTTTCACAGAACGATACCGAGGGGTTGCGGCAGAGCGTACAATACGGACTCAGGTTCCTCTTTGCGCTTTTAATTCCCTCCGCCCTTGTCCTTGGACTTATGGGGAGGGAGCTTATATCAATTGCAATTCAACGGGGAATGTTTCGCACTGAAGATACTGAATTAACCGCTTTTGTTCTTACCGGATTTTGCTACGGGCTGTTTAGTGTGGGGGCCTTCAACTTTTTACAACGCTATTTCTACAGTTCAAAGCAGTACGCCTTTCCCTTTTATGTAGCCCTGGCTGTGTTAATCATTGATGTCACCCTCTCGTTGATCCTCAAAGAGACGGCTCTTCGCGTGGCGGGCCTTTCCATTGCTAATTCCATCTCCTTTAGCATCGGATTGATAGTGTTGTTCATCTATGCATTTAGGCAATTAGGGGGTATTCCCATACGAACTGTCGGTCTTACAATTCTCAAGGTATGTGCTGCTTCAATACCAGTTGTAGTAGCTATAATTCAAATGCAACTCTTTTTCGGCCCGTATTGGCGTGGAGGAAGCAGTTTTATCGGCCTTGCATATCTATTGCTTGAATTTGCCGTCATTGTCGGACTTTACCTTTTATTGTATCGTATATTAAAGGTAGAGATGGTAAGCTACTTATTTAAGAGATTCAAAAGAAAAGCCGAGAAGGAACAATAATGATACTGAAAAAATCTGTGCCCCTGTTATCTAAACCACTGGTTTTGTGTGTAATTACCCTGCTGTGGTGCTCCGTACAGATGGGATATGGCCAAGAGGAAGAAAACCAGGAAAAAGTGGAAGAGCAGGAGGAAGAGATAACTTTAGAGGAGCAGCGAAAGCTTACCATACAATACGGAATTGATTCTCAACTATTGGAATTGATAGCCCAGTTAGAAGATGAAAATAATGAGGATTTTTTTCCTGATTTGAAAGAAGTATTCACCACTACGTCAAATACAAAAATCCAAACCGCCGTAGTCGGTTTCTTCGACGCCCAGGAAAAGGATAGTTTGATTGAGGAAGTCTTCGAAAAACTTAAGGACTATGACAATCTTGATGGCCAAGTAGTTATTGAGTTTATTAAATATATTGAAAACTACCAGAGCGATGAAATAACAGAACTTCTCTTTGAAATAATTGAAGATCCGCGGGCAGAAGTCGCATCGGCAGCTATAAAGGCAATTGGAATCTCGGAGAAAAAACATTATGCCGAGCAACTACTTGAACTATACGAGGACCAACAATTTAGAGATGCCCTAAAACCTCCTCTTATAACTGCACTGGGAGAATTGAAAAGTGAAGTTGCCTTTGAACTCCTTAACAATCTCGTCAAAGATGATGATGAATCAAAATCCGTACGATGGCGGGCCTGTCAAGCCCTTGGTAAAATCGGTGGTGAAGAGGCATTTAAAACGGTAAGTACTCTGCTGAATGAAAATGACCCTATACTTAGGTCCTATGCAATTCACTCCCTCGGATACTTCGATCAGGAGGGGGTAGTAGATATTCTGATTGATGCCCTGCGGGACAGTATGTGGAGGGTAAGGGTGCAAGCCGCGGAAGCCCTTGGTAGAAAAGGGGCAACAGAAGCACTTGATGTACTAAAATATAAGGCAAAATATGATCCGGATGTGCGGAATGTTCGTCTCACCGCTGTAAAGGCCATTGGAAAGCTTCAAGTTCCGGAGGGATATAAGTTTCTCCGGGAATTGTACAGCAATCCACAGGCGCCCCTAGGGCTGCGCACCGCTTCAATTAAAATTCTTGTAGAGGAAAACTTTGAAGCGTCTATCGATGCTGTCACTACTGTATTTGAGGAAGAGTGGGACAAGGACAAATCGTATATTTTAGATTACACCTGCAAAATGTTATCAACTAAAGAGGCCCCTAATTCACAACTGGAGCCCCTTTACAAAAGAATGCTGAACCATCCTTCCCATATCAATCTTCTTTATTACGGATTACGTGGAGTTCGACTGAATAAGATAAGCTCTCTTAAATCCGAAGTAGAGGACCTTACCGCCGATAATGTAAGCAGCGGTGTACAGTCCCTTGCAAAATCAGTACTCAGCGAACTGTAAAGAAAAGATAATTTAATCCACAATTTCCGAATCAGGTTTACCCGGAGAGTCGGTAATATGTAACATTCTATTGATTCGCTCTAGGGGGTGTATCCATTTCTTGAATACCAGCGCCGTTTCATGCCCGGTCTCGGGAGACACGACCCTGAAATGACGTCCTAAACAATTTTCCACATAATTACCATGTAGTTCCGGAAAATAATCTTCCTGAATCGGATAAAGGGTAAAGTCATTCTCGGTCCTTCTTATATTTGCAATAACCCCTTCAATCCGTATGGAAGTGATTTCAAAATCCGCTTCTCCCGCTGCACCAATTGAAAAACTGCTGCCGGGACCAAACCAATTCATATTTCTGCCGAGAAAATTATGCTGAAAGTCGGCCCTCATTTCTACACCGATTTCACCCTCTTTACCCTTTATTGAACGATTTAATTTTTGTTGCGCCCGTTTTTGGCTTGATTTTTGTTTTGATTGCTTTGATAAGGAAAGTTGAACTTTATCTCTGTTTTCTTTTTCCCGTGCGGCAAAACTTCCTAGAACTGTAAGATCTTTTGAGCTTTTTCCTTCTTTTTCGGCGCTACCTTTCAAGGGAAGGCTGCTCTTTGAACTTGAACTTTCTTTAAAGCTTTGAAAAGCATCCTTTGCATCATCAACGGTGGTTTTTTCATATGGACTCACCCTATCAACAGTTCTGTTTCTTTTAGCTGCGCTCAACAGTGATTGCGATTCGTCTTCATCCTTTCGGTAGCCGAGCCCCTCTGCAAAGTTACCTTCGGCAGGGGCCCTTTTCTTCCCGGAACCCGATAGTTCCGGCTTTTTTGCAGCGCCACTTAAACCCGTATCACCTAAATTCGTACCTACAGTCGTACTTGAAGCAGTTCCTGAAGCAGAACCGGTTTTAGTCCCTGAAGAGGAGCCTAAGATCCGACGGAGGAGAAAGAAAATGAGAATAAACACCAATAAAAGTAACGGAATAAATATGTAATAAATATTTAGGCCGCCTTCGGAACTTTCACTGCCCGAAATTTCACGTAGCTCAACTTGAATTTCCTGTTCAAGGGGGAAGGCATTTGCAACTCCTTCAACACTTAGTCGAATCATAAAGTTGTTTTTTCCCTCAACTGCCTTCTGGGGAATACTCAACTGAAGCTGTACATCCTCCGCACCACCGGCAGGAATAACTACCGAACGAGTTTTCTCCAGCAGATCCTCCCCTTGATGAAACACATTGGTAAGCCTGACCGATGTTTTCTCATTCCCGTGGTTCACAAAGGTGAGGGGTAGGGGAATACTATTTTTTTTCGCTTGTAGTCTATGATCTGGATATTTAATTTCAACGGCACCGGTTGCGGCTAAAGAGGTTTTATCAACATCCCCATCATGGGTGACCACCCCCGTACCAAGGAGTTCGGATAATTTCTTCAGAAGACCGGTTTCCAACTGTGAAGTATCCCAGTCGGGTGGAAAAATTACTACACTGACCTTCCATCCGTTACGTCTGAAATAATCAGCGACATTCTCTATACGTTTTTCATTTCCCGTACCGATTGCATAACTGCTCTCCGCCGGAGGATCGTGGACATCATCTGAAATAATCAATATCTGCTTGTTCGAATGGAGTGAAAGCTCCTTTGTATATTCTCCGAGAAACTTAAGAGCGGCAATAATATCGGTATGTTCCTCCAGGGGCTGCAACAACATAAGACGAGCCAGGACTTCCTCAATCTGCTTTTGATCCCGCAGTTCCCGGCTGATCTCAAATTCCGGAGTACTACCAAAGCTGATAAGATGAAAGCTGTCCCTATATGAAAGCTGGCGCTTCATCACATCGGTAACCAACAGTTCCACCTGATCGCTCTTTTCCTGAAACATACTCTTTGATACATCAAGCATGAGGATAAAATCGGTTTCTTTTTGTGCCCACACAGAGGTGCTTAGGAGCGAAAAGAGAAAAAACACTGCAACAATGGTTTTACTTGCAGTACTTATGCACGGCGAAGTTTTAGAACTTCGCCGCTTCGATTTTTTTAATACTGTAATGGTATTCACGTTCATTGATTTCAAATTTGACCTCTTCTCCCTCTTTGTGGTTCCATAACTTCCCACCGAAGGGGGAAAGATATGAAATTATATGTTCATCCGGGTTAGATTCCCAGGGGCCGAAAAACTCATACACTTCCTCTTTGTCCGTGTTGTGATTGTGGAGGGTCACTTTTGTACCAAAGGATACCTTGGAGGGATCCACATCTTTTTTATCAAAAATAGTTGCACGCTCAATATCTTCTTTCAGCTTTGCTGCGTTTAAGTTCAGCATTTCAAGTTTTTCTTTTCCTGCTTTGTATTCGGCATTTTCTTTAAGGTCACCGAGTTCACGGGCAGCACCGATTTCTTTAGATGTTTCCGGCATTTCTACGTCTACAATATGCTTGAGCTGGGCGGTTTTTTCATCGTGGCGTTTTCTAGTAACTACCAGACCCCTTGAAACTGTTTCTTTTTCTTCTTCCCCGTGAAATTTGAACTCAGGGAAGCGTTCCGAGATTTTGTGTTTCAAGTTCTCTCTCATTTTTGGGTCCAGCTGGTCAACGTCATTTACTAAAGAGAAAAGACGGTTTATAGACTCTATGTCCGTTTTCATTATGTAATTTTCTAAACTTCCGTCGGTAAAAAGAAAACTCTGTATCTGCTTGTTAAGCCGTCGATTTACACTTACATCCCGCTTATTATCAATCTCTCTAAAAGTGATATCCAGTAAATGGATCAAACCAATGAGAACTTTTTCATAAGAAAGCCCATATTTTTCCTCCCATACTTTTTCGGGAAAGGTACGGGCGGCCCAGATAAAAGCTTCACGCTTGTCTTTGTACTGATCAAGCAAAAAAGTAAAGAGTTCTTTGAGATTTTCCTCGTACCCCTTACTCTCAAGCTCATCAATGATGTATCTTGAAAGGTGATAGGGAAAAAGTCTCACAAATATCTCGGGCCAATTAGAGGAGCTGCGTTTAATTCGTTCGAGGAAATCACGCTTCAGCTCATTATCATCTATATTCTGAAAAATGGTCTCAATTTCCCGTTCATTTATTTGATTTAGAAGGTCCTTAAAATTGATGTCCAAGCCGGGATTCAGAAAAGGATAGTCACGGATAATACGATTCACTATTAAATAGCCGGCAAATACATTTTCATTTACCTGGCTGAAAGATTTGAGAAAACCGGTAAAGTATTCAAACATCTCAGCAAAATAATCCGACTCAGGATCACTGTGCTTGAGGAACTCACGGAGTACTTTCAGGCGACCGAAAAAACTTTTTTCCGCCCGAAACCGGTTGTACGTCTTTTCTTCAAAACTAATTGGTGTATCTCTCACCACGTAATGATCAACCTTATCAGGTAAATTTCCAAAGGAGGAATTTGTTTTCAGGATTTTACGCGCCTCAGAGCTCCAACTTGTCCATTCGTTTGGAGAAAGAACACTCGGTACAAGCTCAGCCTTGATCTGCTTCATATTTGCGGAATTATCGTGGCTTTTTATCACTGTTTTCAAAGCCCAGAGAGGATCCTCTTTAATTTTCTCTTTGAGCCTTTCCTGCGGCCAGACTGCCTTGAGGACCCAGATATGGTCTTTTGACAGGCTCCCCAAAGCATTTACCGCCATCTGCAGGCTCATCTTGTGGCCCCTCTTGCGGGTGAAATCAATTACAATAGAGTTATCCTTAATGGAGCGTATTCGTCCGATACCCCAGGTACGGTGAAACACAAAGTTTCCGGCATCAAAGGAGATATGTTTTTCAAAATCTTCAATAGCTTCGTGAACGTTTCTCCAGGACTGGGTAAGATTGGAGAGCTTGATATATTCTTCAAGATGACTGTGGTCTGCGTGCTTTTGCCGATAGCAATGGGTTATCTCAGCCCGTGCCCATTCACTTTTCGAATCGTAAATAAGAATTCTTTTGAGGATGTCTATTGCCTTGTCCCAATTTTCAGAGTCCTTGTAGTGGGCATACAATTCTTCTAAAAGCTGGGCCGCACGTTCTGCATTTATCGCCCGCTCTACTTTACGTTCAATATGAAAAAAGAGGTCGGTCTCTTCTGGAATATATTCTATCAGTTTATGCCAAATTTCTTTAATATTGGTAAACAGACGCTTACTGATATAGCGGTGTACCGCTTTTTTATAATATTCAACCGCCTCTTCAGTCTCGCCGTTTTCCTCTTTCTTCTCAGCAAGATGCTTTACAATGTCGGCTTCTTCAAAATCAACTTTTATTAGGCGTTCCCACACCTGATACTTCTTTTCCACTTCATTTTCGTTGTCGAAACAATCGGCGAGGGTACGAAGGGCGAACTTGTTTTCTCCGAATTCGAGAATTCGGTTGCACAGGTACTCAACTACTTTCCACTTATGGTTATCTGTAAATATAGAAATTACCTGGACAAGATTGGAATCATCAATAAGCTGGCGATTTAAGGCGATAATACCGGAAATGTACAGCGCAATAATGCTGTTACGGGTATGCTGCAGGTGTTCATCGCACAACTCTTTTATCTCTTCGAGTTTGTCTTCTGCTTCTATGGAATCGAGTATTTCATCCAACTCTTTAAAATTCTGAATGGTGTAGCTATTTAGGGTAGCACGGGTCCATTTTTCCTCATTCAACAGTTCTTTTATTCGATCAATTGCGGTGTCGGCCATTTTCTTCTCCACTCAATTAGTTAATGTACTGCGTGTAAATGTGTTCATCGATCATTTTTATTTTCTTTAATACCTCTTCAACCCATTCACGGTTTTCATGGGCATTTACATAATGATCTATAAGCCAAAAATAGCGGTTAAGGAGCCTGGGGATTAATGATTCCTGGTCCGAATCCTTCCCTTCCTCTTGAATTCGCTTTTCCAGCGAGTAAATCGATTGTTTTAGTTTACCGTACTCTAAAGGTCTTAATTCCCGTTTGACATTGAGTACCCCTAAAAGGACTCCATAGACAGGAATCCACTCTTTTAGCACTGTCTCAGCATACCCCATATCACGCACTCTTGCAATAAGCCGGGTTATTAAACCGGATTCAAGAAAGGGTAAGTCGATTTTTTGGGGATTAATAAAAAAGGCCTCACGAAAAAATGCTTTTGCGGCCTTTGTTTCATCTACCAAGGCATAGGAGTCGGCGATTTCGGCAAGGACCTCGGCATCATCCCGCCTCTTACGGCCGGCACTTTCGAGAAACTCTAAAGCCTTTTCGAAATCACCTGTGAGCTTATAACAGCGGCCCATATCAAGGAGCACCCCCGCTTCAGGCTCCTCGTTGGCCCTCACAACACGCTTAAAACTTACCAAAGCGGTACCAAAAACCCATTTTCTCAGCACAAACAATTCCCGCTCGATAGGTGCTTCCATGCGAGGCAGAAATTCCTGAAAGGCCCGCCACTGCCTCATAAGATACTCTCCACGTTCGCAATCGTCATGAATTTCATTTAGGCGGGGCAGTCGCTCTTTCCAGAACTTGCAACACTTCAGTGTAGAGAGGACTTCATCGTTCTCGAAATCTATTTCTAAAGCAGATTCCAACCGTTCTTCCGCTTCAGTAAAAAGGCCATCCCGAATTTTTAGCTGTACTTCCTCTAAAATTTCTTCTATATGTGCTTGATGTGATATAATTTCATCCATATTTATAGCTAAATGCAATTACCCCTCAATAAGTAATAAGCTCTTTTTATTATATCATGGTATTAACATTAGTCAATTAGATCGAAACCGGCAATTATGATTGCCATACCCCCGTGAATTTGGTACATAATATAGGCATGGAACAGAATAAAAAACATTTATACGCTCCCTCTATCTTGTCGGCAGACTTCAGTAACATTGAGTCAGCCGTTAATCGGATCCATTCCGCCGATGCTGATTGGATCCATTTAGATGTGATGGACGGTCACTTTGTGCCCAATATAACCTTCGGGCCGAAACTTGTAGCAGACCTTCGCCCCCATACGCAACTGCCCTTGGACGTACATCTCATGATCTCCGAACCGGAAAAATACGTTGAAGATTTTGTGCATGCAGGGGCCGACTACCTCACATTCCATTTAGAGGCATCCGTTCATGCCCATCGGGTAGTCCAGCGAATCCACAACGCAGGAGCTCGTGCCGGCTTATCAATTGTCCCTTCAACACCTGTATCTCAACTCGATCCCATGTTACCATATATCGACCTTGTTCTTATTATGTCGGTAAACCCCGGGTTCGGCGGCCAGGCTCTGATACCGGAATGTCTCGATAAGGTCCGCTACCTTGCACAGCAGGCCGAGACGCATGACTATTCTTACCTGATCGCGGTAGACGGTGGTGTGAACCGCTCAACGGTGGAAATGGTCCGCTCAGCGGGGACCGATGTCCTTATAAGCGGCAGCGCTTTTTTCAAAGCCGAAAACCCCGCTGAGGAAGTTCGTATTATGAGAGGTAAATAAATACTTTATCTGAAGTTGTGAAGGGTCGAGAATAAAGATGGGGAAAAGGTTTTAAAATGAAAAAGAAAATTACAATACTTTTATTAATTTCACTGATTGTACCTCTCTTAGTCTACGGACAAGAGCGTGAGCTGCCGAAACCGTTAAAATCAGGTATTCAGGCTTTCGGTCGTGGAGAATTCGATCAAGCCCTGCTGCACTTCCGGGATGTCATTCTCGATTCTTCACTTAAAAAGTACTATGGAGATGCCTATTACTGGATCGGCCGGTCTCATCTTGCCGAAGAGAGGATAGAGAAGGCAGCCCAAAACATTGATTTTTTTATTGCTAACTACAACGGTCATCCCAAATATCCGGATGCACTGTATGAAAAGGGGCGTCTGCTTTATCTGCAGAAGGAGTATGAGAAATCAATTCGCCAACTGTACGAATATGTCGAAAACTATCCTTCCCACGATTATAATTCTAACGCCCTCTTTTGGATTGCCGAATCGTTCTACGCCTTGGGACATTTTGATAAAGCCGATAAAATGTACTCTGCTGTTATTCGTGATTATCCGCGAAGCTATAAGGTCGAAGCCGCACAGTACCGAAAGTCACTTATCACCCTTAAACAACGGGAGCAGGACCTTCTGAAGCTGTTAAAAATAAGCCACGAAGAGTATCTTAAAGCACTTGAAGATTTCCAACAGCGTGAGAAATCCTATGAGCAGGCACTCAGCAGCTATCAGAGAAAGCTCTCTGCCGCTACTGATGAAAGAGATAATGAACTGATCAACGAGCTTAACTCCGACTTAGCATCAAAGGAATCAGAAATACGTCGCCTCGAGCAAAAACTAAATGAACAGCGGAGCCGGCTATCAAGGCTTCAGGAAAAGATCGATTCCGGAGTACAGACAAGGGATACACCCTCTGTTACAACCCAGGATGCAGACAAGGACCAGGTAGAGCAGCTGCTTGAACTTAAAAATCGGGCCTTAAGCCTCAAGCTATTCTATATTGAATGGCTGCAGAAAAATCGGGAGAGTAACTCATGAAACACCGATTCTTATTTTTTATCGCCATATTCATTCTACTCCCGGTGTTTATATCCGGACTGACCCTGGAACAGGGAAGAATGAAGTTAGTTCTACACGAAAACAACGGTCGTTATTCACTTTATTATCTTGAAGATATTGAAGACGATGAATATGTTTCACTTCTATTTGAACGAGACCCCCGGACCAGTTCTACGGGTATACTTTTTAACAACCGGGTCTATACCCTTGGATCATCGAACGATTTTACCCAGAAAATATCCAAAACCTCCGCGGGAGGACAAATTACCTGGACATCATCACAGCTAAAAATTCAACAGAGTTTCAGCTTTGTAAAATCTAATCCCAACAGTTTGGCTGATGGTGTAAAAATTGTCACTACAGTAATGAATACTTCAGAGTCAATTCAGTCAGTCGGGATTCATCAGCTCTTCGATACCTATCTGGGTGAACAGAGGGATGCCCATTTTTTTACCTCCGACAACGAAAAGTTACAGGGAGAAACCGGGTATTCCCTGCAGCCGCCGAGTTATTGGGTATCTCCGGTCAAGGAAGACTCGGATAAATTTGAAGGATTTATTTCTATGCTGAAGGGCAGCGGAATCACTCTGCCCGACAAAGTGGTATTTTCCAATTGGAAACGGCTAAGTGAAAACCTCTGGAACCTTCAAGTACAAAGTAACCGCAATTTCAATTTATTGCCCTATTCAATAAATGATTCCGCGGTGTGTCAGTTTTACGATCCCATTAAAATTGCCCCTGGCGCCCAGCGTACCGTCACGGCCGTAATTGGCGCTTTTACCGGCTCACCAATTTCCGCCGGATCTACAGCAGCAGCGAAGGAATCTGAAGAGGGTGGTACAGATTTCGATGAGATGCTTAGCAGTACGCGGACAGGAGACGACAAAGCCCTCCATGAAATGGTAAATGAGGACCTAGTTGCAGTAAACGATATAATATCGCAGATCAACAGTCTGCTCTCGTTTCCTGAAGACATTACCGATGAAAAGATAGAGGTTATTGAAAAATCTCTTCACAACCTCAGCACTAAAAAGAACCAATATCAGAACAGCGAATAGACGCTGCTACCGGAGAACCGCGGATGGGAGGGAACGATCTTAAGAAGGCGTATAAACTTTATCGCCGAAAAAAATACACTCAAATTCTTCAGCTTCTTGAATCCCAAATTTTCCGTTATCGTCAGAGCTTTCAATTCTACTATTTACTGGGAATGGCCTGTCTTTATACCGGAGACTTTAGCGGCGGAGAATCCTACCTTCATAGAGCCCTGAGCCTTAAACCGGGGAACAAAAACGCCCTGCTTGGAATCGCTGCGGTACACCTTAAGCAGCAAAAAACTTCAGAGGCCCTTAAGGATTGGTTTGAAGTAATAGACCAGGACCCTAAAAACCGGCAGGCCAACAGAGGGCTCATGGTAATTCGCCGACATGCCGACCCGGATGATTTAATTGCCTTTACCGATAGCAGCAAATTGTACAAACTTCTCCCCAGGGAAAGACATATCAGTACTCTTACAGTTGTCCTTGGTACGGTTGCTGTAATTGCCTCTCTGGCAGTACTTTTTTATCCGCTTTACGGCGAGTATCTGCATTCTTTACGGGAGCAGAAAGTGGAGCGTCCTGAAATCTCCACTGTCGATCTAAGGGTTAATAAGTATGTTTCGGAAGAAACTAATAAAGACGGTGAACCGCCTCTATTTGAACTGAGTAAAAAAGAGGTGGAAGATAGCTATCAGAAGGTAATTCGCCATTTTAACCGGTACGAGGATAACCTGGCTAGAAGAGAAATTAACCGGCTGCTTTTATCCAATGCCTCAAGCGAACTTAAGAATAAAGTGAGCACCCTGGCAACTTACACCCGTACCCCCAGTTTTGATACCCTGGAGAACAACTTTACCTTTAAGGAGGTAAAGGAACGGCCACAGCTGTACGAAAGCTGTTATGTAAACTGGAAAGGGCGTGTAAGCAACCTTATTGTGAAGGACAATTCTATACACTTCGATTTGCTTGTCGGATACGAACAGGAGAAAGTTCTAGAAGGCATTGTTCCGGTCAGGCTCGATTTTGCAGCCCACATCGACCCTGCCTTTCCAATTGAGGTACTTGGTAAGATCGAACCCTCCGAGGGCACGTTCAATGTAGCAGCGGTGTCTATCCACCAATTCATACCGGAAGAGGAGTAATGTAGAGGAGTTATTATGCGTGCGGTTGTTCAAAGAGTTCATTCATGTACGGTAACAGTAGAAGAGAAGGTAGTTGGACACATAGATAAGGGACTTTTGGTTTATCTCGGTGTCGAGAAGGAAGATTCGGATGAAGATCTGCAGTATTTGGCCGATAAAATTCCTGGATTACGGATTTTTTCCGACAGCGACGGTAAAATGAACCTCTCGGTCCAGGATATCAATGGCCAATTACTGGTTGTTTCTCAATTCACCCTTTGTGCGGATACCCGGAAAGGCAGACGCCCCTCCTACAATACCGCAGCCTCTCCCCACATGGGCGAACAGTATTACAACAGCTTTGTAGACACCCTCCGTAAGAGGGGATTAAAGGTTGAAACCGGTGTTTTTGGTGGAAAAATGGGTGTACACTACACCAACGACGGGCCGGTTACAATTTTGTTAGATTCAAGAAAAGTATTTTAGTTCTTTAATTCTTAATCGCTGAGGTCCCGTATCTTCACATTGCGAATACTCACATTTTGTGTAAGATGAGGAGTGTATCTTAAAGATTGTGATGGAATTCTGCTGGATCTTGCTTATTGACCTGCCGTTCCTATAGCCTATAAGATAGAGTTGCAATTTATTCTATATTATTGAAGCACACATGCGAATACGCCTGTTATACTCTATAGAGACACATCTGTATTCGCAGGAGGAAATATGGCCAAAAAAAACTCAAATACCACGCATGACAATCCAGGTAATCTAGAGGAAAAAGGTAAAGCCCTTGAAGCCGCACGACTGCAAATTGAAAAGCAGTTCGGAAAGGGCTCTCTTATGAAGCTGAACGGAGACGGACGGGATACCAGCATTCGGGTTATTCCCTCCGGTTCAATACTGCTTGATTCTGCTTTGGGCGTAGGCGGGTATCCACGCGGCCGTGTAATAGAAATATACGGTCCCGAATCTTCAGGTAAGACAACTTTAGCCTTGCATGCAATCGCCGAGGCCCAGAAAGAGGGTGGAATAGCGGCCTTTGTAGATGCTGAACATGCTTTAGACCCTGTGTATGCCCGTAACCTCGGAGTGAACACCGACGAATTGTGGGTTTCCCAGCCGGACACCGGAGAACAGGCATTGGAAATTGCCGAATCCCTGGTGCGCTCAGGTGCATTAGATATAGTTGTTGTTGATTCTGTAGCAGCCCTCACTCCACAGGCGGAAATCGAAGGAGAGATGGGGGATTCACATATGGGGCTTCAAGCCCGTCTTATGAGTCAGGCCCTTAGAAAGCTCACAGGAACTATCTCAAAATCAGGCACAAGCCTCATTTTTATCAACCAAATTCGCATGAAAATCGGAGTAATGTTTGGAAATCCTGAAACTACCACCGGCGGTCGGGCATTGAAGTTTTACTCCTCCGTACGATTAGAGGTCAGGAGAATCGAAACAATTTCCAAGGGGACCGACGATGCTATTGGAAACAGGGTCCGTGTAAAGGTAGCAAAAAACAAGGTAGCCCCGCCTTTTAAGAAGGTAGAACTGGAAATTATTTTCGGTAAGGGAATAAGCAGCTCCGCAAGCCTTCTTGATGCCGCCCTTAAATTTGATTTAATTTCTAAAAGCGGCAGCTGGTATTCCTACGGCGAAGAGCGTATAGGACAAGGCCGGGAAAACGCAAAGGCCTTTCTCGAAAACAACCCGGACATAGCGAAAGATCTCGACCTGCAGGTAAGAAAGCTCTTCTTCCCCGAACGCTACACACAAGAGGAAGACAGCACCCAAACTAAACCTAAAGCACAGGACAAAGCGAAGACGAAAGAGACGGCCCAGGAGAGCGTGGCTGAAAAACCTTCCTCGGATAAGGAACTCTTTTAGCGGTAATGGAAACAGAACAAATCGCGACCACCGGTGATTCGGAGAAACAGCAATTTAAACTAAGTGAGTTTGAAGGCCCCCTCGACCTCTTACTTTTTTTAATTAAAAAGAATGAAATAAATATTTACGATATTCCCATTGCAGATATTACCGAACAATACCTGTCGTATATCCAGTACGCCGCCGGAAGACAACTTGAGGACCTCACCGAATTCTATGTGCTTGCCTCAACCCTTCTCTACATTAAATCACAGATGCTGCTGCCGGTGGAGGTCGATTTCGAAGATGAACTTGAAGATCCACGGCAGGAATTAGTCGAGCGGCTGATCGAGTATCAAAAATACAAAAAGCTCACGGAAATTATGGCGGAAAAGGAACAGGAAACCGAATGGGTTATTGAGCGTAAGAAAATCCAACCGGCCCTGCCGTTTCCGGAGGATGATCAAACCTGGGCAAAAATCGATGTGTGGGACCTTCTTAAAACCTTTTCCCATCTTATCTCTTCCATTTCTGCCGAGAACGTTATTGATCTGCATGAAGAGATAACTGTAAACGAAAAAATTAGTCTAATACACGAACTTCTCGATACTCATGGAGAGTTTTACTTTACCGACTTAGTTACCCAGCCCCAGGTGCCGATGGACATTATTTGCTCATTTCTTGCTATACTTGATACGGTAAAATCCCGTATAATAGGCATATTTCAGAATAAACTATTCGGCGACATAAAAATCCGCAGATTACAGCCGCTACCGAAGGAAAAGGAGTATGAAACTGGAACGTGAAGCCGCACTCATAGAGGCAATCCTCTTTCTTGAAAGTGAGCCCATTGAGGTTGAGAAACTGGTCCGCTATGCACAGCTGCCGAGGGATATAATCGATCGTGTGCTCCTTCAGTTAAAGGAGGAATATGCACGGGAGGACCATGGATTAGAGCTAATAGAAATTAGCGGCGGAATCCAATTTGCCCCTAAACCTGATTTATGGGAACATCTGAAAGAACGGTACGGACGCAAGAACGAGAGCAGGCTTTCTAAGGCCGCCCTTGAGACCCTTTCGATTATTGCCTATTCGCAGCCTATCACCCGCGGTGAAATCGATAACATCCGCGGGGTATCCTCCACCAATATGGTCAAACAGCTCCATGAACGCAACTTGATAAAAGTTGTAGGAAAAAAGGACGTTCCGGGCAAACCCGTACAATACGGTACCACTAAGATTTTTCTCAAACTCTTCCGGTTGAACAGTATTGCCGATTTGCCCCATCTTGACGAGATAGATAAAGAGCGTTTTGAACTGGAAAGTGATGAGTCATAAGAATGGGCAGTGATGACCAAGGGGATGCGCAACTGCAGGGCACACGTTTACAGGTCTATTTAGCCCGCTGCGGTATAGGGTCCCGGCGTAAAAACGAGGAATATATTGCCGCAGGCAGAGCGTCGGTAAACGGAAAAACTGTAACCGCCCCGGGAACTAAAGTGTACCCGGGAGATGAGGTGTGCTTTGACGGCACACCGATTGAGCCGGAGTCGGTCCATCGCTATATCGCTCTGTACAAACCTCCTCGGTTCATTTGTTCAAACTCCGATCCTCAAAACAGGCCTTTGGCGATTGATCTATTAAAACCGTACTATTCCGAACGGCTTTATAATGTCGGCCGCCTTGATTTTATGTCCGAAGGCCTCATTTTTTTTACAAACGACGGAAATTTTACCCGAATAGTATCCCATCCATCCTCTGAAATTGAAAAGGAATATCTGGTGTATTGTCATGATCCGGTTTCGGAAAAAACCCTCAGGGACTGGATGGGCGGGGTGAATGTTGAAGGTACCTTTTACAAAATAAAAACTTTCAGCATACTACACACAAGAGAAGTTCGATTAACCCTCATCGAGGGAAAAAACCGTGAAATTCGAACCTTATTTAAGTCACAGGGAATCGATATCAAACGGCTTATCCGCGAAAGAATCGGGCCGGTGACAATAAAAGGACTCTCTCCAGGATCACACCGTATACTTAGTTCAGAGGAAGTTGACGTACTTTTAAGAAGGGGAACACAATGATTGTTGCTATCGACGGACCGGCGGGTGTTGGAAAAAGCACTATAGCTAAACGCATAGCTGAGAAAGCGGGTTTCTACTATATTAACTCGGGCAACCTGTATCGCGCAATTACATGGGAGATTCTACAGAAATACCCCGAGGGCCCACCGGAGAAACCTGAGAAAATGGTTGAAATTGCTAAGAACTGCCGTATGGAATTGCGGGACGACGGCCTTTATGTAAACGGTCTTCGGGTAGAGGAGCATCTTCATACCGATGCAGTTGATAGGTGGGTAGCCCAGGTTTCTTCCGTTGCCGAAATTCGAACAATAGTAAACAGCGATTTGAGGGAAATCGCATTAAAAGTAGAATCTGTTGTAGAGGGCAGAGATATTACTACAGTCGTATTTCCCGATGCGAAAGTAAAAATTTTCCTCGATGCATCGGTTGAAACTCGTGCAAAAAGAAGGTATCATCAGGGCATCAGTGAGCTTTCAATTGAAGAGATAGCAAAAAGTATCCGAGAACGTGACCAAATCGACCGAACGAAGGCTGTTGGTCGGTTGGAAGTTGCGGATGACGCCGTCTATTTAAATACCTCGGACTTGACCATAGAGCAAGTTTGTGAGAAAGTGATAGATAAAATTCGTAAAACGGTACAATAAGTATAGTAGCAGGAGAAATATGGCAGTGATGACTGAAAAAGAACCGGATACAGCAGCAACAAACATTCAATCATCCCTTCAGGAAGAATACCTTAAGAGCTTAGAAGAACTGGAAGAAGGTCAACTCATAGACGGGACTGTTGTGGAGGTTACTCCAGAACATGTATTTGTCGACGTAGGGTATAAATCCGAAGGGAAGATACCTCTCGAAGAGTTCGATACCGCCCCTGAAAAGGGTGATAACGTATCGGTCGTACTTATCCGCAAGGAAGGTAAGGGCGGACAGGTAGTTGTTTCTAAGAAAAAAGCCGATATTCGTAATTTCTGGAAAGAATTGCGAAATGCACATCAGGAAGGAAAACCTGTAAAGGGGACCTTTGATAAGAATATCAAAGGGGGCTTTGAAGTCGACCTTGGATACGGTGTACGGGGCTTTTGTCCCTTTTCAAAGGCTGATGTAGTTCGCGTTGAAAAACCTGAAGATTATCTGAACACCCAGGGTGAATTCCTGATTGACCGGCTGTACAGCAGCAATAAGCTAAAAATTGTACTTTCCCGGCGTGGTTTCCTTGAACAGGAGATAGACCGCCGCAAACAGGAGTTTTTCGAGCATACCCAAATTGGTGACACAGTTGAAGGCCGTGTAAAGAGTTTTACATCCTTCGGTGCTTTTATCGACCTTGGTGGTTTTGACGGACTTCTGCATATTAACGATATGAGTTGGGGCCATGTAACCAGACCTAAGGATTATGTAAAAAAAGGTCAGGACATTACTCTCAAAATTATTCATCTCGACCCTGAAGAGCAAAAAATCAACCTTTCCCTTAAACACTTCACCCCGGACCCATGGATCGATTTTGAAGAAAAATACCAGGTAAACGATGTAGTAAAGGGTAAAGTAACTAAGCTCACCGACTTTGGTGCTTTTGTTGAACTTGAAGAAGGGGTAGAAGGGCTTGTTCATGTTTCGGAACTTTCCTGGGTAAAGCGTATTAATCATCCAAAAGAGGTGCTTTCAATCGGGGACGAGGTCGATGTCATGATCCTCTCTTACGATATTCAGCAGGGCCGTGTTTCTCTGGGCATCAAACAGGTGCTTCCGAACCCCTGGGATGAAATTGAAGAAAAATATCCGGTTGGTACCCGCCTCACCCGTAAAGTAGTAAAAATCACTAATGCCGGTGCCTTTGTACAGCTTGAAGAGGGCATTGACGGCTTTCTCCATGTTGACGATTTGTCCTGGACTAAAAAAATAAAGAACCCCTCTTCCGCACTGAAAGCAGGGGAAGAAATAGAGTGCGTAGTCACCGAGGTAGATCCTGAATCCCACCGCATCCGGGTTGGAGTAAAACAGCTGAGCGAAGACCCCTGGAGAACTCTGCAAAACAGTTATCCTAAGGGCAGTGTGATTGAAGGGGAGGTTACCTCCATTACCGATTTTGGTATTTTTGTCCGTGTCCCCGGCGATATTGAAGGGCTTATCCACAAATTCAATCTACGCTCTCCCGCGGATGAAACTCCGGAGGACGAACTCCTCAAGAAGTTCAAATCCGGTGACAAGGTGAATGCAGTTGTTCTTGATATTAAACCGGGACAACAGAAACTCTCCCTTTCCATTAAGGAATACCAGAAGGGTCTGCAAAAGAAAGAGATTTCTAAGTATATTCATGATGAGGAAGACGAAGGGACCGTCACCTTTGGCGACTTGTTAAAGGAAAAGGGGTCCGACTCATTCGATTCGTAGTATGTTTAACTCTACCGTCGATGCAGAGAAACTCAAAACCCTCATCGAAATCAACACTCTCATCAATTCCGATTTTCAGGACGGGCGGACTCTACTGACAAGGATTTTAGAGTCCGCTACCCGTTTAACGGATGGTGAATCCTCTTCACTGCTTCTAGTTGATAACGAGAACAACAATCTATATTTTGAAATAGCTCTGGGCCCCAAGGGTCCTGCGGTCAAACGGTTTACCCTCAATATGGGCGAGGGTATTGCCGGCTGGGTGGCCCAGAACAATACTTCCCTTATCGTAAATGATGTAGACAGCGATAAACGCCATCACTCGGATATAAGCAAGCAAATAGGTTATCCGACGGACTCAATTCTTGCGGTGCCTATGCGTATTAAAGACAAGTGTATAGGCGTTATAGAGATTATAAATAAAAAGAAAAACAGCATATTTACCAATGAAGATCTTCAGTGGCTTGAAATTTTTGCCGGCCAGGCCGCTCTGACAATTCAAAACGCAAAGGAATATCAGAAGGTCCAAAACGAAGTATATGCCCTGCAGGACCAACTGCAGAGGGGGCGGGGGTTCCATACCTTTATTGGAAACAGTACCCAAATTCTTGAAAAATTAGAAGTCGCAAAACGGGTGGCGGTTACCGATTCTTCGGTGCTTATTCTAGGCGAAAGCGGTTCAGGAAAAGAACTGTTCGCCGAACAGATTCATCTTCACAGTCCGCGAAACGAGTCTGGATTTATACGTGTGAACTGTGCGGCATTGCCCGAACATCTTCTTGAGAGCGAACTCTTCGGTCACGTAAAAGGGGCCTTTACCGATGCTCACCGTGACCGTGTCGGACGTTTTGAAATGGCCCACGGCGGAACAATTTTTTTAGATGAGGTAGGGGAAATACCATTAAACCTACAGGCAAAACTTTTAAGGGCCATACAGTACAAATCTTTTCAGAGAGTGGGAGAGAGCGAACCTACCTATGTTGATGTAAGGATACTTGCAGCCACAAATAAAGATATTGAACAGGAGGTAGAACGGGGCAATTTTAGAAGGGACCTCTACTATCGCCTCAATGTCTTGCCCTTTTATATTCCTCCTCTTAGAGAACGACCCGACGATATTTCCGAATTAGCCGAGTTTTTTCTTAAAAGAGCAAATCGCGAGACTAATAAACAGGTAAACGGATTTTCCTCGGAGGCGATGGATTTACTTTTATCTTACAGCTGGCCCGGTAATGTCCGTGAACTTGAAAATGTTGTTGAGAGAGCAGTAGTACTGGCGAAGGATGTATATATTCAAGGGGATGATCTCCTGCTGCGTTCTCCGGGGGGGCGAAGGAATAATGAATACGATGACAAACAGCTGAAAGAAGCAATTAACCAGTTTAAACGCCATTTTATTCGTAATGTGCTGAAAAAGCATTCATGGAATCAAACCGAAGCTTCTAAAGTATTAGGTATACAACGCACCTATCTTTCGAAGCTGGTTAAAGAATTAGATATTAAAGAATAAAGATAAGGAGCATGGACACATGTCACAACCGCAAGTAAGAACAGAAGATAAAACCTTTAAAACAGTATTAGTTACTTTTTTGTCGAACAACCGAGTACCCTTTATGATTTTAGCCGCTATTGTTGTACTGCTGGTAATCGGAGTAGGAATTTATACATTTATTCACCAAAACCGTGTAGAACAGTCCGCCGTGGCGGCGGAGGAAATGCAATCTCTCTTTTCGGATTGGCAAGAAGCTGAAGAAGATAATAAGGCGGAACTTGCAGAAGAGCTTGTATCCACCGGTGAAAAAACAATTGATAAGTTTTCAAAGATGTATGCCGCTTCCCGGGCCCGCCTGGTTCTTGGGCAACTTTCCTTTGAGCAAGATAGCTATTCGGAAGCTGCAGAGTATTTTACAGATATTGCCGATACCCAGCCCAAAAGTTACCTTGCCCCGGTTGGTTTGATGCATGCTGCAGCTGCACATGAGCACGCAGGAGAATACCAAGAGGCAATCGCAATGTATCAGCGGGTGCGTGAGAATTACGCCGAGGTTTTTCCGAAAGTACCCCATGCACTTTTTTCGATTGGCCGACTCTATGAAGAACTTGAAGATAAGGATGCGGCGTTACAGGCATACAACGAAGTTGTAGACAATTTTTCTTCAAGTAATTGGACAAATTTAGCACGTGATCGTATAATTTACCTTGAAGCTGTAAATTAGGCTGAAAATGAGAGGGGGTATCAATGCCGGGTAAGGAAAAGAAAGTGAAGAAACGCGCTCCTATTATGGAAGTGCGTTATTTTGGATTCATTATAGCTGCCGCCATAATACTGATTTTCCTTGCACTGGATGCAGGTACCTCTATTTTTGACAATCTCGAGGTCCGTGTACTTGATGTTCATTTTAGATATAAAGACCTTTTTCAGGCCGAAGAGGTGGAGGAAGGGGTAAAAGTTGTCCGACGAAATCCAAATATTTCACAGGACATTCTAATTGTAGGAATCGACTTTAGAACCCTTACCAGGTTTGGACGCTGGCCCTTTCCAAGATACACCCACGCAGACTTATTACATACTTTTTCGCGTATCCAGGACCAACAGGCCCGTGAGCGGGCGGTATTTCTCGATATCTTCTTTAATGAACCAGCGGACAACGCCGTAAACGATGCCATACTTGTTGAGGGCATCAAAGAAAATAGTCACGTGTTTCTTGAAACCCTGCTGGACGAGGTTCCGCCCCCCGCTGAAAAGGAGGCTGCCTTTCTACGCAGGCATGAGGAGCTTGCCGCTGAATACGGCGAAGTAACCAGGATAGAGGGGCCCTGGGAAGATCTTTTGCCCTTCTACGGCCTACAACCACCACTGAAGCCTTATGCAGATGCTGCCGTAGGGTATGGACACGCAAACTATATCAAAGATAGCGACGAGGTATATCGACGCCAGCCGTTAATAGCAAAATTCTCTGAAAAGTTAGATGAGTTTCCCTTTCGAACTCTTACGACGGATACGGAGATCGACAGGGATAACTATGAAAGGCTTGCCTGGGTCGATAAGGGTGGAAAAGAACACACTATTCCATACCCCCTCACCGATGCAGTTTTAGACAAGCTGCTGGGGGAGCTTGAAAATAGGGCCCCGGTAAAAAATGTCGACACCGATAACGACGGAGAAACAGACGACTCTTACTTTGTGGTGCGAAAATATCGAGACCATTTTCTTCCGGCAATTACCTTATCCCTTGCGCTAGAATACTTTAACAAAGAACTATCAGACATTGAGGTTGTACTGGGAGAATATATCCGTATTCCCGAGCCCCAGTTTTTTAATACGGAAGCGGGGGTGTGGGTCCCCTATGAAAAGCAGACAAAACCCGCCGAGTACGATGAAGAGGGTAACCTTGTAGAGGAAGCGGAAACAAGGCTGGTTGAAGAGATTAAAATACCTATAGATAAGCAGGGGGATATGTTGATTAACTTTATGGGTCCCCCATCTTTTTCTTCCCCCGGCTCACGGCAGACTTTCCCCGTCCGGTCATACTCGGGCTATGCCTCTAATCCCCCGGGGCCCGATCCAAACAGCTGGCCCAGAACTAGGGCGCTTGATAACAAGATTATAATGGTCGGGTCCTTTACCCGCGGAATGGCAGCAGACCACAAGCCAACCCCCTACGGCCTGATGTATGGCGTTGAGGTCCATGCCAACGCCCTCAACACTATTTTGACGGACAATTTTCTTTATCATGTACCAATGAGGGTTCAGCTGGCAATATTGATCGGATTAGTCCTTGTTGTGACTCTTTTTAGTTCCCGGCTTTCAACCCTATGGGCCTTCATAATTACACTGTTTCTCATACTTGCGTTGTTTGTGACAACTTCAATAGTCTTTGACCGGGAGGCGTATATAATCAATTTCTCCCAACCGGCACTGGCAACTTTATTCTCCTTTTTCTCTATCGTTGTCTACCGGGAAATGACTGAATCAAAGGACAAGCGGCGTATAAAAAACATGTTCGGCACTTATGTGAGCCCCAGGGTTGTAGACCAAATTCTGGATAACCCCCCGGAGCTTGGCGGTGTGGATAAAGACATGACCGTGTTTTTCTCCGATATTCGCGGTTTTACTACACTTTCTGAAAGCATGAGCCCCCAGGAGCTTGTGCACGTTCTGAACAAGTACCTTACCGCCATGACGGATATTGTACTGAAATATGAGGGTACTTTGGATAAATACGAGGGTGATGCGATTATGTGCTTCTGGGGTGCTCCGTTGCCCCAGGAAGATCACGCCTTAAGGGCCTGCAAGTGTGCCGTTGAGCAATTAGTTGCTTTGAACCAGGTGAACTCAGAATTTTCTGAGGAGTATCGTATCAACATAGGTATTGGTATTAACTCCGGACGCATGACCGTCGGCAATATGGGGTCGATGCAGCGCATGGATTATACCCTTATTGGTGATAATGTAAACCTCGGTGCACGTCTTGAAGGTACCAACAAGCAGTATATGACCCGCATAATCATCAGTGAAAATACCTACGGCCTTGTAAAGGACCATGTAATTGTTCGCGAGCTTGATAATATTCGTGTGAAGGGTAAAAACAAACCTGTGCTCATTTACGAGCTTGTTGATATTAAAGATTCCGCACAGCCCGCGCTCGGGTGAGTAAACGCGGGTGAGTAAACGTGTGATTACACGTTATTTATAAAGGCGAAGCAGAGTAGGGAGACTAAGTTCTCGTTTTATATGTGCAAAACCAACTTCTTTACACACACAATTTGTATAGTAATTTTTGTTGTGCTTATCTTACTGAGCGCCGGTTGCGGTATCCCCAGTTATCCTTACTTGTATCCGCCGGATCCAGGTGATCAAGAAGACGAGAGACTTTATTTTACCCATGATAGTGATAATGACCCGACTGTATTTGTAGGCTACGAAATTTTTTATCGGTTTTATTCTAAAAATCCTAATGAACTTGATATTGAAAGTAAAATTGATGCTGTAAAGGACATGGAAACCTATTTTACATCTTCCTTGCGATTTAGATCAGTTATATATGAGGAGAGTGGAAGCGCCTATAATTTTGGCTTTAGACGGGTAATAGTTGATACTTCAGACAATACTCCGCCTCAACTTACTATCAACTCAGATCAAATTGATAATAGTTTCATGGTCGAATTCGTTGATAATGAACTTAGTGAAAAAATTGAGATTGTTATAGACTATGAATCCGAGGGTACAAGCCATGAGTTGTTCCGTAGTGCAAAAACCGAGACGGACGAGTATAAAGGTTTTCTTCCATTAAGTGAATACGATATTGAAAATGATTCAGATATTGTGGATCAGCAAAATATTACTCAGGATATGATTGATGGCTTAGATGATTTTTATGTTGCCTTCTTTGCGGTCCCTTACGGTATGGACCCGGAAACTCTGGCTTCTTTGTATGCGAATGGAACACACGAAGGGATGGAATACATCGGTAGTTTTAAGTTATAATTACTCGTTTAATTTAGACAGAATTGGAGCACTACTATGGTAAATTACTACTTTAACATTGGACTCATCTAT
>CAZDFY010000001.1:54614-87528 GCA_964504785.1 uncultured Sediminispirochaeta sp.
ACAGAATTGGAGCACTACTATGGTAAATTACTACTTTAACATTGGACTCATCTATTTTATCATTGGCTTTGGGAGCGCAATAGTTTGTTATTATGTCTTTAAGAAAGATGTAATCGGTCACTTCCTCGGTGCTTTAATCGTCGGTTTGATTGGCTCATTTCTTGGCGGGGTGTTTGAATATTTCTTTGCCGATATCATCGCATTATTAACAAACTTAAACAACTCTGTTAATGTGTTTCCGCCGATTATAACTTCTGGTATTTTATTGTGGATTTTTGTTAAGGCGAGCGGACGAAGTAACGAGACAAATCTATAGAGAGGGGTACATGAAGCTTACTGCATGTGAGCCGGCTTTAAGAGTGCATTTTTATAAATTATTTTATTTATATAACTTCTGATAATATATATTCTGTCTACTTTTATTAATTCAAGCACTGGAGTGTCTTATGAAATCTCAATTTGAGGGTATTGAAAAACTTGAACAGCTAAGCAAAGATGAACAGGAGTACCTTTCCACGGCCTGTACGGATTTTTATCGAATTATCAAAGCCCTTCGCGGGCCCGAGGGCTGCCCATGGGATAGAAAACAAACCCCGAAATCCCTCGCCCCAAATTTAATTGAAGAGTCCTACGAACTGGTAGATGCAATAGAAAACAACGATATTCCCAATATTCGCGAAGAAATAGGAGATCTTTTTCTGGTGGCAGGTATGATTTCCGAAATCTATTCCGAATCCAACACGGACTCTTTTTCATTAGCTCATGTGCTTTCTGAGGTGTCTGAAAAATTAGTACGTCGACACCCCCACGTGTTTGGTGATATAAAAAAAGATGATCCGGAAGAAGTTATAGAATTGTGGAACCATATAAAAAAGAACGTTGAGAAAAACGGCGATTCCTTTGAATCTATAAACGATTCAATTCCGCGATCCCTTCCTCCCCTTGAAAGAGCTTTTAAGATCCAAAAAAAGGTCGCCAAGGTAGGATTTGACTGGGAGAATGTTCTCGGAGCAAAGGATAAACTCACAGAGGAGCTTGCCGAGCTTGATGAATGCATACACAACCCCGAGAGCCACAGCAAGGATAGCCTTGAATATGAGATTGGGGATGTTCTTTTTTCAATTATCAATGTTGCCAGACATTTAGATATTGATCCTGCACTAGCCTTGCACAAAACAAACCAAAAATTTACGGGCAGGTTTCGCTATATTGAGCAGGAAATGTATAAATCCAACAAAAAAATGAGCAGCGAAGAGTTTGATCTTATGGAGAAACTGTGGAAGGATTCAAAAAATACAGAGTCTTAATGAAAAAAAGAAAATACAAACCCCCTCAAGGTGTATAAAAAAACATTCACTTTAGAGCAAGTCTAAAGTAATCAAACAGCTTACCCGCTTCTTCACCGTACTCTTCCGGGGGCTCCATCCACATTGTTTCTCTTTCAATCATAAAACTGGAAAGAAACTCCCCTATATCAGCATGGGTAAATTTTGCTAATTCTTTAATAGAAAATTTGGAAACCCCCTGGGAAGGTACAAATAGTTCCAGACTGTCTTCATCTGAATGCCGGACCGGAGTATGTACCTGACCTTTTATAAACTGAGAAATTTTATCTGATAAGTTCTTAAGATTCTCATCCTTCCTAATGCCGGCTAAATTCTTTTTTATTTTGTAAGTAGATCCGGCATATAAGGCCATAAGCGATTGACCGCGTCCACGCCCCTTTTGACCTGGAATTTTAGCAGCTCTGGTTATTCGAATTCCCTCAGGCATAACGGCGTTTATGTGTGAAAGTAGTTCCCCTTCATCTATTTCGTGAATTAATTTACACCTGGTAATCTCTGCGTGAGAACCTATGCCAAGGGTAAGCGGATGGGCAAATTCCATTCGCGGTTTGGGGTTAAATCCTGATGTGTATTCCAGTTTTATCCCAGCTCGCTGGAAGCTTCTCTCAAATATAGTCATGATGTTTATATGGGATAAAAATCTGGCCTTTTCCTTTTTTGTAAAAGAAAAAAGATACCAGAATCCGTCTGCGTTGGGTCCATCAGTGGCTTGTTTGTTGGTGTCGGGTTCATCGTCTTCTTTTATCTCTGAATCTGCATCTACAGGTTTTACCGAAGGTGTACATACGCCGCAATGATGGTTACAGGGAAACACACATGGATGAGTTAATTCCTTCTTTTTTGATTTCTCTAATTCACTTAAAAGATATTTTTCGCTTACTCCAAGGTCTACTTTTTTCCACGGAAGCTCCTCATCAACACTGCGCTCACGACACGTCTCCTGTTCTACCTTCCATTTCTGATCTTCAATTACCCCTTTCCAGATATCGAAGGAGATGTGCTCTTCCCATGCGTCAAGCCGGGCCCCTCTTTTGTAAGCTGTTTCAATAAGTTCGCCGACCCGAGTGTCACCTCTTGAAATTATCCCTTCGAGATATGAAATAAAAGGGGAATGGTAATTTACCCGTACTGGGCTCTTATAAAATGCTTCCCGGATCTTGTGTATTCGCTCTAATGCCTGTACTTCCGTGAGTTGACGGGACCACTGATAGGGTGTATGTGGTTTTGGTATAAATGTGCCTATATTTACATTTAGTTTAAACTTACTTGCGTTTCTCACTTTTTTAAGATATTCGATTATTGCTTCAGCTTCATCTTCTCCATCGTAGAGATGCTCCGGCAAACCAACCATAAAATAGAATTTTGCAAGGTTCCATCCCCTTCGTCGGGCTTCAAGCAATATTTCTACAACTTTTTCCGCAGTTACCTCCTTGTTTATACCCCGCTGCCAGTCCTGTTTAGGAGTTTCAACGGCAAAGGTAAGACCGCTCTTTCTAATCTTAGATACCTCTTGCAACAGGGGTAATGTAAAAGAGTTTACCCGCAATGAAGGTAAGGCAAAGGAGACCCCAAGCCCATAGTACCTTTTATTCAAAATATTTACCAATTCGTGCAAATTTGCGTAATCCCCCGAGGAAAGAGATGAGAGGGTTATTTCCCTGTATCCAAGTTCAAATATATTGAAATCCGCTTCTTTTATTATTGCATCCAGCGATTTTTGTCTATATGGCCTGTATAAGAATCCTGCATGGCAAAAACGGCACCCATTTGCGCAGCCTCTCATAATTTCAATAACACCATGGTCCTGCACAACACTTATATTTGGTACGGGGATTAGTTGAGTACGTGGAGTATCAAAACCTTCCCATAGGGCCTTCTCCGCCGGCACATCTTTGTCCGGCATCCACACTGCCCTGATTGATTTAAGCTCCTGAAGAATATCCTGCCGCCCGGCCTTTTCTGTTTTTCTTTTTTTAACAATTTCTACTATTGATTCGAGTGTTTCTTCGGACTCTCCAACATATACAGCATCAAAGAACTCTGCGAAGGGAGCGGGGTTTGTAAGAGCAGGTCCACCACCGAGCACTATAGGATCTGTTGCATTTCGCTCATTTCTATGTAGTGGAATTCCACCCCTATCCAACACGGTTAAAATGTTAGTCCCGCTTAACTCATATCCTACTGAGAAGCCGAGCATATCGAGAGAATGCAAGGGTATACCGCTTTCCAGTGTATAAAGAGGAAAAGTGGATTGCCCTAGAAGTTGTTCAAAGTCCGGGGCCGGTGCAAAGACCCTTTCGCAATGCACATCATCCATTTTATTAAGTTGGGAGTACAGCAATTTTATTGCGGTATTGGACATACCTATTTCGTATAAATCGGGAAAACAAATCGCGGCAAGTAGTTCTCCTTGTCCCGGCTCCCCTACTATCCCAAATTCGCCGCCCGTATATCTTCCCGGCATTTGCACTTTCGGCAGTATATGCGCTAAATCTATTTCAGGTTTTATTTTTTTCATTTCTCAGTTTCCTTAATATTTATATCTTCGCAGATAGATGTTTTGAATAACCGCCAAACCAATAGTGGCAGTCCATAAGGAGGAACCACCGTAGGAGAGAAAAAAGAGCGGTATACCGGTAATCGGCATTATTCCAATTGCCATACCAATATTTATTACTAAATGGAAAAACAACATGAATACTATCCCCGTGCCCATTAAAACCCCAAAATCATCACTTGCACGAAGGGTAATTATAAGACCGCGACTAAGCAGCAGAGCAAAGAGTGTAAGAATGGCAAATGTACCTATAAAACCCCATTCTTCTGCTATTATAGAAAAAATAAAGTCGGTGCTCTGCTGGGGTAAAAATTGATAATGACTCTGTGTTCCTTCTAAAAAACCCTTTCCCCAAAAACCACCCGAACCTACTGCGGTAAGGGATTGTATGATATTCCAACCGCTTCCCTGGGGATCTACCTCAGGCTTAATAAATACTATCAGTCGCATTATCTGATAATCCTTTAAAAAGGCCCGAAATTCATAGGAACTAAAAAGCGACATTGCAAGCAAGAGGCATATTAAACTGAAGCTTAAAAAATATTTTCTTTTAGCAAATCGATATGCGATAAAAGAGAGCATTGCAGTGCCGGCCAACACTAGTGTCGTAAAAATCACAAGATTAGATCTGTGAAAGATCTCAAGTATTCTTACTTGCTGCTGTAAAATATATGTTTCCCATACAGGAAGAACTGCAAACAAAACCGATAAAAAGCCGTAGAATAGAAGAAACAGCAAATACTTTTTATTTACCCCTGCGATAAAACTTACCGCCAAAAAAAGGGGTATATACACCATGGCGGTCCCCATATCGGGCTGCATCAATATAAGTCCCATTGGTAATAAGGTGAGTAGTAAACCTATAAAAAAGGTAGAAGGATTGTGTATTTCTTTCTTCCTGCTCTGATAAAAGGTTGCTAATATGGTGATCAATCCTACCTTCATAAACTCCGAAGGTTGTATTCCAAAACCAAACAAACCCAACCAGGAACGGGCACCATTTACCGTTTTTCCAAAAAATAACGTAGCTATAAGAAGCAAGACCAATACAATATAGATTTGAACCGAGAGTTTCTGCAGAACGTTGTACTGGGGTAACTGAAGTAAAAAATAAATAAGCAAAGCACTGCCGATCCATACAATCTGATGAACATACTCCCGGGACACAACTTGCCCGGCAGCGTTCACTCCGCTGGAGTATATAAAAAGGCCCCCGATAGTCATCAACGCCAGCATTGATAAAAAAATGAGAAAGTCAAATTCAAAAATTGACGACCCCTTGCGCTTATCCAGTAGACCGTCATTCATTCCGGTCATTATGCAGCCACCCCCAGTTTAATGCTTCAATTGCCTCATCGTAATTTTGTTCGGCAAAAATACCTTGAAAAATAATATTCGCCGCTCGAACGGCCCACCATTCCCATTCATTCTCTGCTTCCACCATTGTTACAACAACGACCTGTTCTTCGGGAGGGGCGTCATAGGGTCCGTAGGCGGCAAACCAGGCGCTCCACCTGTCCTCATAGCCTACCTCACCTGTGCCTGTTTTACCCGCTACTTTTACAGCTTCAGTGGTGATAACAACTTCAGCCGTTCCATCGGTAATTACTTCACGCATATTTTCTTGAACCTGTTTGAAGGTTTCCTTCCTAATGCTTGAACTACGAAGTACTTGTGTTTCGATAGTATCAACAGTCTTACCGCTTACGGGGTCATGGACCTCCTTCAATAGATGCGGCTTATAGACAAGCCCTTCATTTGCAACCATGGCCACCATATTTGCCATCTGGATTGGAGTGACATTGAGATATCCCTGTCCTATGGAAGTATTGACTGTATCACCACCCACCCACGGGCTTCCATACACTCTTTCTTTCCATGCGGGAGTGGGTACCAGTCCTCTCACCTCTCCCGGCAAATCTATTCCTGTGTATTCGCCAAATCCAAATTGTTTAGAATACTTTGATATCAGGTCTATACCAAGATAGTTAAGTCCAAGAGTGTAGAAATACACATCACAAGACTCAGCTAAACCTTTTTTTAGGTCAACAGGACCATGCCCCTCAGGCACGTGACAGTTAAACTCTCGGTTTCCCACCCACAAGGATCCATTACAGACAATTTCTTTCTCCGGATCAATTGCCTCTTCTTCCAGAGCCGCTGTGGACATAACTATTTTAAAGGTAGAGGCTGGTGCATAGTTTGACTGTACAGCTCTATTTAAGAAGGGGTGTTCAGGGTCGAGGGCATAACTTCGATACGCACTTTCAGAACTTTCAGTATAAAAATCATTAGGATTATACCAAGGGTATGATACCATCGCTAGTATCTCGCCCGTAGCCGGTTTCATAACAATTGCAGAACCCATCCTATTGCCTAAAGCTTCTTGTGCCAGTTGCTGAATCTTTCTATCCACAGTCAACACAAGATTTTTTCCATTTTCCGGTGGGGTTTCCGTCGTTTCACCACTGCTTATTTGTCTGCCGCGAACATCAACTACATTATAGCGTCGTCCGTTTTTTCCCCGCAACAGCTGATCATATTCCTTTTCAAGGCCGCTTTTTCCAATAACAGAGTTTATTGAATAGCCTCGGTTATAAAGGACCTGTAGTTCCTCGTTGGTAATACCCCCAACATGACCTATAAGATGAACTAAGGAATTAGTCTCCAAATATCTTCTAATAGGTTTACTTTGCCACGAAACACCTGGGTAATCATCTATATGTTCTGCAATTTGAGTAATAACATCAAAGGTAACGCCACTCTTGATTTCTACCGGCTGATAGAGGTTTCTATATTGCGGGGGAACCTTCTTGAGTATCTGTTCGGGGCGCATTGACAAGAGAGGCGATAATCCTTCAGCTACCTTAGTAAGTTGCTCATCACTGAGGTCTGCTGGAATAATGTTTACCGCGAAGGAATCTTCATTTATTACCAGGGGCTTATCATGGTTTCTGTCAAATATTTCTCCCCTCTGAGCCGGAATTGGTATAGATCTTCTCGCCACCTGATGAGCTCTATTCTTAAACTCCCCCCCCTTTGTTATCTGGAGGTGAAATATGTATCCCATGTAAAAAAGAATTACCGACAGAATACAGAATAAGAGAAAATAAATTCTATATCGATAACGATTTTTTACATTATTAGCAGAATAGTAGTTCTCATTCATAGCATCTGTGTGTCGCGTTCCCGGCATAGTTTTGATACACGCAGAATTCCAAAAATAAACGGTGCCGAAAGAGCATGCATTCCAAGCTGAATTAGCGACGAAAAAGATAGTACCGAAGGTATCCGCAGCGGCAGAAACAGTAAAGTAATTAACAAAGCAGTAAGAATTGAAAGCACAGTAGCGGCAACGGCAAAGATGACCGGCATAGTGATTGCATCGACATACATTTTCCCACGGGTAAGACCGAAAATATGGCCAACTATAGTATAAATAAGGCTATGAAAACCTAACGGCGCAATTCCCAGTAGATCTATCACGATCCCGGTGATAAATCCAATTATCATACCCTCCATACTTCCCCGTTGATGGGCAAAAAATACAAGTAACAGGAGGGTGAACTCCGGTCTAACCTGAGAGATTTGGAGGGGAGTGAGAAGTGTGTTCTGGAGCACGGCAAAAACTACTAGAATGAATCCATATACAAAGGGGCTCTGTGTGCGCATTTATTCTTGCTCCAATAATACAAATACATACTCTAGTTGGGTAAAATCCACTAAGGCCCGTATTTGCAAAGTAAGAGAGGATTCCCATTCAGGAGCTTTTATTGCTTCTACTCTTCCAATATAGAGGTCTTCCGGATAAATCGAACGGTACCCGGAGGTAACCACTAAATCTCCAAATTGTATGTTACTCTTGGCTTGCTTTTTTACATAGGTCATCTCTACACGCTCATTGCCGGCCCCCAAGCCGTGAACTAAACCCTCATATTTGCTTTCTCTCATTTTAGCAGCAACAAAACAGCTCCTATCTATAATAGGTAAAACCTTCGCAGTAGAAGCGGTCACTTCCACTACCTTTCCGACCAAACTGCTGAATCCCTCAGCATATGCAATCACCGGAGAATCCTTTGTTATACCGGCTTTACTCCCCCGATTAATTGTAAACCCCTCAAACAACAAACCCGGCTCTTTTGCGATTATCCGGGCGGCTATATGGGTAAGCGGTACTTTTTCAGAGAAATCCAGCAAACCCCGAAGCTGTTCATTCTCTTTCTTTAGATCCAGTAAATCCCGTTCAATAGTTTCGTATTCTGATATTTTTTCCTGAAGCTCCTCATATTCTTCTCGAACCCTACGCAATTCACCAATAGAATTGAAAAAGCTGCGAAAAAAATGGCCGATCTCCGCAACTCCATACTGTACGGAGGAGAATACCGAGTATCCAACCTGTTTAGAAGCCGAACTTACAGATTGGGATTGGGTTCCAATGGCTATAGTTGATATTGTTATGAGCACCACAAACACAACTCCATTGCGATGCCGGGATATAAACCTTTGTAAGCGTTCCATTACCTATTTTGGAGAGCTGCTAATATTGTTATAGATAGTTTTACTACC
Organism: uncultured Sediminispirochaeta sp.; assembly: GCA_964504785.1. Classification (GTDB taxonomy): domain Bacteria; phylum Spirochaetota; class Spirochaetia; order DSM-16054; family Sediminispirochaetaceae; genus DSBN01. The sequence continues at coordinate 63,084 of CAZDFY010000001.1, forward strand.
GTCTCCACCATAACGAACATGTTCAAAATACTTTCCTGCACCCTTTGCAACACAGAGCAAAGGCTCCTCAGCCAATATTACCGGAACTCCCGTTTCTTTTGCAATTAACTTTGGTAATCCCTTTAGCAGAGAACCGCCACCGGTCATGACAATTCCACGCTCAACAATATCTGCGGCAAGTTCCGGAGGTGTCTGTCCCAGGGTACCTTTTATTTCTTCAATAACTGCGCTAATTGGTTCCTGGAGAGCTTCACGCACCTCTACACTATCTATTTCAAGCCTTCTGGGTAAACCGGTAATTGCATCCGTACCCTTTATTTCCATTTTTTCGATCTGCTTATCAGCTACCGCATTACCAATAGACATTTTGAGAGTCTCCGCCGTTTGTTCTCCCACAATTAAATTATGAACTGAACGCACATGCTTGATAATAGCTTCATCAAACTCATCCCCACCTAGGCGAATTGCATTTGTTACCACCATTCCACCGAGGGATATTACGGAAATTTCTGTAGTCCCTCCACCTATATCGCACACCATATGACCTGCAGGCTCAAAAATAGGAATATTAGCCCCAATTGCAGCGGCCAGAGACTCTTCGATCACCTTTACCTCGCGCGCCCCCGCCTTATAGGCACTCTCTTCTACTGCCCTTCTTTCTACCTCGGTAATGCACGTCGGAACCCCGATTACCATACGCGGTTTTACAAACCACCGTCTCGGCAGAATTTTTGTTATAAAATAACGAATCATTTTTTCGGTTGTTTCAAGATCGGCGATAACCCCGTCACGAAGGGGCCTTATTGCAATGATGTCCCCAGGAGTTTTCCAGAGCATTCGCTTAGCCTCCGCACCTACTGCAACTACTTTTTTTGTTCCGCGCTCTACAGCAACAACGGAGGGTTCGCTCACAACGATTCCCTTGCCGCGGACATACACAAGGGTATTACAGGTTCCTAAATCTATTCCTATATCTGTTGAAAAGGCATCGGTGAAACGTTTGAACGCCATTTATACTACTCCTCCCGGTATTTTCTTAGAATCAATTTCTAGTTCAATCTCTAGTACAATTTTAAGAGCGCGCCGTAATGTGAGGGATCTATGCTCAAGACCTTTCTCCACTCCGCACGAGCTTTTACTTGATTATCCATCTTGGCATACACTTCCCCAAGATAGTAGTGAGCATCAGCGGATTCAGGATTTAAGGAAAGTACCTTTTTATACTGGTCCTCCGCTTTGCTTAATTCATTCTCTTCTATGTATATGTTACCAAGCAGAAAACGACTTTTCTGCTCGATTGCATTATCTTCTGTAGAATGTACCGCACGCATAAGAAAATCAAGAGCTTTGTCAATTTTTTTCAGTTTATAATAGGACTGTCCAATAGTCATATATAAAATAGGATCAGGATTTGATTCAGCTGCTTTTAGAAAATATTCTACACCACTTTCATGTTCACCAAGTTCGCTATACGCCAAGCCCAAATAACGATTGATATCTACACCATCATACCCCAGTTCGTTCGCCCTCTCCAAATGGGTGATCGCAAGGTCAATATAAAATCTGCCTTTATGATAGTACGTTTTACCAAGAACATAATGAATTTGTCCTTCCATTGGAGGTGAAGAAGAAACCAAAGCCTTTCGAAGATTTTTCACTGCTTTATCGTACTGGGGAATTTGATCTTCCAGGGTATACAGGCTGGTTCCGCGATAAAAATAGGCAAACCCGTTGAGGGCTAAATATTGAGAATTCAGGGGATCTTCAGTTAGTTTTTCTTCGCAGATTCTATTTACTTTGGAAAATTCTTTTTGCTTCCACAATTCTTCCAAGGATGCTTCTTCCGCTTTTTCAGATACTTCAGTTCTCTCCTGGGATACCTCTTTAGAAGTTTTTCCCCCACGGAAAAAAACTACATATACTACAGAAGCAACAATTACACAAAGCACCGTAATAATAAGAAATAATTTCAATTTACCGGTACGTTCTTCTCTTTTTGCGGAAAATTGATAACGGCTTTCAGGTAGTTGCATTGTTCAGTGTCCAGTCCTTGAATGAATGAAATATAAAAAAAATGGCAGACCTATAAGCCGGGTTCTGTCGTGGATGACCATCTATCTCGGCAGCATTGTTACCAATGCGCTCATGCAGCCTACCCGCAGTATATGGGCGGACCACCCGACTGCTGCTCGGCTTTGCTTCCGACGAGGTTTACCGTGCCCTAACCGTTACCGGTTAGGCGGTGGGCCCTTACCTCACCTTTTCACCCTTACCACCGACTACGCCGAGGGCGGTATATTTTCTGTGGCACTCTCTATGACACCATTACAGTGCCTCCGGGAATTACCCGGCGCCGTGTCCTATGAAGCCCGGACTTTCCTCTACTGCCAGTTGGGCTTCACCCTAAAGGCAGCAGCGGCCATCCGGTCCGCCATTTGTTACTCTTCTGCTCCAAGCTCTTCCGGAGATACAAGGTCCGCAAGACTGCCCGCTTCTTCTGCCCCTACTACTTGTTCGGCAACTTGTTCCTCTTCGTAAAATAGAATACGACTACAGTAGGGACAAAAACGGATACTGTCCCCATTACGTACATCGTTCACAAACTGTTCCGGAAGGCTCATGTGACATCCTGTACATACGGAATTCTTTATTGGAACTATCCCCAAGCCGGACTTGCTTCGAACAATGCGTTCAAATTTAAACACAATCTCTTCGTCAAGGTCAGGAACAATCTGCTGTTCCTCCTGTTCAAGCTCTTTCAACTCTTGACGTTTTTGCTCGTTTTCAGACTCAATTTTCTCTTGTTCGGAGGAAATTTCTTCTTCCTGCAACTGGATCATTTTCTCGTCCTTTGCAAGGGATTCAGAGAGTTCCTCAAGCACCTTTTCTTCCCGGAGAACATCTTTTCTTAACTGCTGCTCTTTTTCTGTTGCATCTTTAATTTCTTTATCCAGCGCCTCGTACTCCCTCTGGGTAGTAATAAGGTCCATCTGTTTTTCGTACTCTTCCCGCTGACGTTCGGCATCATCCAAACGAATACGCAGGTGTCTGATTTGCTCTTTTGTGTTTTCAACCCGGGTGTTTTTTTCGAGGTAGCTTTTTTTGAGCCTATTTAATAATTCGAGTTTTGTATTGAGCAACTTGGGAGTCTCTTCTATTTGCCGCTCAATCTCAAATTTCTTTGAAAGTATATCCTGGAGACTCCTCAATTTCTCAAATACTTCCGTCATCATATGAACATATCCTCCATTAGGTATCTATATAGTCTTTTAATCGTCTGCTCCGTTTTGGATGCCGCAGCCTTCTCAGAGCTTTAGCCTCTATCTGACGGATTCGTTCTCGGGTCACATTAAAATACAGCCCTACTTCTTCCAGGGTAAGCGAGTACCCGTCTTCAAGTCCAAACCGCATTTTCAATACTTCCTGCTCACGAGGCGGCAGGGTCTCCAGAACATCCTGCAGCTGCTCCTGCAGAATGGTAAAGGCGGTCTGACTGGCAGGATTCTCTACATCCTTATCTTCAATAAAATCACCAAGCAAAGAATCTTCCTCTTCACCGATCGGAGTTTCCAGGGATATAGGCTCGCGGGCTACATTTTTTACAGATTTCACTCTCAGTATCGACCACCCCAGCCGTTCGGCAACCTCCTCGTCGGTCGGCTCCCGTCCCAGCACCTGCATAAGCTGCCGAGATTCACGAACTACCTTGTTTATCTGTTCTATCATGTGCACGGGCACACGGATAGTCCTGGCTTGATCGGAAATAGACCTTGTAATTGCCTGACGAATCCACCAGGTTGCATAAGTGGAAAATTTATATCCCTTACGGTATTCAAACTTTTCAACAGCCTTTATCAGGCCGATATTTCCTTCCTGTACTAAATCGAAGAAATGAAGCCCCCGGTTTGTATATTTTTTTGCAATGCTTACAACCAGCCTTAGGTTTGCCTGAATAAGCTTGTCCTTTGCCGTTTTCATCAGGTATTTTCCGCGGGCTATCTCTTTTGATTCCTCTAAAATAGAATCTATATCATTCTCAAATTCAATTTCAATAGTTCGAAGCTGTTTTTCATCGGTTTGAATTTTTCGTATTTTTTCTTTTATTACATCTGCTGAAAGTTGGAGCCGCTCTTCAATTTCCCTTCTCTTTTCTGCAATTGCCAAGCCCCGCCCCATGCTGCGGAGCTCCTTTGAACTACGTATTCCGAGTCTATGTTCAATCTTTTTTTGGTCCCGCTGATATTTATGGATTCGTTTTTCCGTATCAAGAAATTTATCTGAGAAAGATATAATTTCCTCCTGTTGAAGATCTATATTTTCCATATCCTTCAACAGACTGTCGCGAAAATCCTTTAATTCGTCGTTTCCCAAAACATCTTTTCCGGCGGCTATCAGCTTTTTCTTTAGGTCCATATACTGTTTCAACTTGCTGTTTATGCCACGCAAGTCCTCACGATAGCTCTGGTTAAGACGCCGGCGCTCGGTGAGAATTTCCGAAATCTCTTTTTTACTTAACTCCATTTCACGGGGATCTACACGGGAAAAGGTCTTTTGCATTATTTCGTACATCTGAGGCAAGAGCATCCCTGATTTGTGAATGACGTTTTTAATTATATTTTCGCCATCCTCCATCTGCTTTGAAAGCTCTACTTCTTGTTCAGCTGTAAGCAAATTCTCTTTTCCAATTTCTCGTAGATACAGCCGTATTGGATCATCCACCGATGATGAGTCTTTGTCGCTATACACGACTTTCTTTTTTGTGTAAGAGGGAGCCTTCTCTTCTTCTTCTACAGAAGCCTCTTCCTCTTCCCCATAATCCTCTTCTAGGACCTCTACATCCTCTTCTTCGTTATCTGCAAGGGATATTTCGGCCTCATCTTCGAGAGTAACATTATTTTTCTCCAAAAGAGTTAACACCTCTTCAATTTTTTCGGAGTTTACTATTGAGTCCGGTAAAAAATCATTTACTTCATCGTAACTGATTTTTTTCTTTGACCTAGCATATTCTAACAGTTTGACAACAGAAGGGTCTGTTTCAAGTTCTGTCATTGCGCATCACCCTTAATTCGTTTTAATTCTTCGTCGAGAAACATCTTCTCAGACAGAAGTTCTTTTAGTTCTCCAACATTGGAGCCTTCTCTCTCAACACTTTTAATCTGGTCCATTAAAGTCCGCCGTTTTGCTTGTAAACTTCTCACTTTGATATTTTTTATTCCATCTTTAATAATTTCATCGACATTTACTTCAAACTCCCCGGTTGCGGATTTTTCGAACACCAGGTGCTGAACCTGTTCCGACTCAATCCTTGGAATAACATGATCAATATCAAGTTCATCGCTTCTATACGCTTCTTCCAGAGCAATATAGAGCTCTCGTGCAGCCTTATCTTCAAGGTCTTCTATTCCAATTGAACGACGTACTTCGCGAAAATAACTACAATTGACGACTACAGCCAGCATGAGAAAAAGGTCAGTGCCAACCCGTTTCTTTACTTCCTTTACGGCTTGCTGACCTTCTGTGCGAGGCTTTTTTCCTTGCTTTACAGCATTGATATCGTGTAACACCGCCTTCGGTCCAACTTGTAGAAAATCGGCGAGATACTTGATAATATCTTCTCTTTTGACCTCCGAATCAATACTTTTGATGTAAGGAGCCAACTCCGTCACAACTTTTGACTTTTGCTCAGCCCCCGAAACTCCATATTGATCTGCTGCTTTATGCATCAGAAACTGGAACCCGTCAGTTGGGGATTTTAACATATTATGCAATGAATTAGAACCCTCATTTAATAATATATCGGCAGGATCTTTACCCCCATGAGGAACTACCACATTACACTCCATTCCGACCTTTTCCATTACTTCTATTCCCCTCTGCGCCGCCTGTATTCCGGCCCTGTCATCGTCAAACACCAGCGTTACGTGCTCTGCATATCTCCGAAGTACCCGGGCCTGTTCTTCGGTTAATGCAGTGCCCAATGGAGCAACCGCGATCGGCAATTTCGCTTCAAAAAATGCAAGTACATCAAAATACCCTTCAACAACCAGAACTCGCTTTTGCTTCTGGATCCCCTTTACCGCTCTATTCAGACCAAATAAAATACGCCGTTTCTGATATAGTTCGGTTTCCGGAGAATTTATGTATTTCGGCTCATTACCGTCAATACTCCTTCCTCCAAAGGCGACTACATCACCCCCCGCCGAACGAATTGGAAATATCAAACGACCGGAAAATATCGATACCCTGGGGTAGTTTCTCGAAAAAAGCCCTGATTCCGCCAGAAACTCATCCGAGTAATTTTTATGGTGGAGAAAGTTATATAACCACCGCCGGTCCTTTGGAGCATACCCCAACTGAAACTTCTCAATTGATTCGTCTCCAAACCCCCTTTCGGACAAGTATTCACGGGCTTCCTTTCCTGTTTCATGCTGAGTCAGGAAATAGTGAAAACTGCTTGTGATTCGACTATATAAATCACTTAAGGCCCGTTTACCACGTTCCGCTTCAGGATCTCTGTCTGCACTTTGTATCTCTATTCCCGCTCGTGCGGCAAGTTTCTCCGCCGCTTCAACAAATGGAATATGTTCCACCTCCATTAAAAAGGTAAACATAGTACCACCCTTGTGGCAACCAAAACAGTAAAAGAGATTCTTATCCGCATCTACTGAAAAAGAGGGAGTCTTCTCCGCGTGAAACGGGCATAACCCCCAATACCGATTTCCCCGCTTTTCTAATGTAATAAAATCCTGTACAACATCAACGATATTGATTCTCTGGTTTATTTGCTCAATAGTACCTTCGGGAATACGCATTTTTTGCAGTTTCACCTACTGTTTGATATACAAACGATACGCATTATCATGATCACTCAGAGTTCTAGAAAACACATGTCTGCCGGCATCCTGATCCTTCAGTAAAAAATATAAATAATCAGTGTCGGCCGGATAGAACACCGCCTCCAACGCATTTATACCCGGATTTGCAATAGGTGCAGGGGGAAGCCCCCATTCTTCATAGGTATTGAACTTTGAATCAACTTCAAGATCATTGTAAGTAATCTTCTCTGGATGTTTTTCTCCTTTTATCTCAGTAAGTACATACACCACAGTCGCACAGGACTGCAGACGCATATCAATTTTAAGACGATTGTAAAATACGGATGCAATTTTAGCAGCTTCATCGGGATTTCTGTACTCCCTCTCGACAATCGAAGCTAATATTATTTTATCATGAAGCTCCTCCGGTTCCATTTCCTTGTATTCCGGATATATGTTTTCAAGTTTTTCGAACATTGTCTGTACTAAATGCTCTACTACCTTTTCAGCGGGCAGGTCTTTATGAAACATATAGGTATCCGGATACAAATAACCTTCAACCGAGTCGGACTTTATTTGATGCTTCTTCACAATATCTGGAGACTGTAGGGCTTTCAGAAAATCCTCTTTTGGGCACACCCCTGCACCATCAAACCGCTCTGCTATTTTACGGGCCGTAAATCCTTCTGGAATTGTAACTTTTACCAGCTTTTGCGTTCCCGCCACCAGTAAATCATGAATTTCGATGGTGCTCATTGCCTTGCTGATTTTGTAAAAACCGGATTTCATAGCGGCCTGGGTATCTTTAATTTTGCTGATACCAATGAACAAATATTTTGACCTTATAAATTCCCCTTTTTCAAGCCTGTGTGCAACAATGGATACCGAATCTCCCTTATTCACCTGGAACACTTTCCCCTGTTTCTCTATACCCTGGCTCCCTGAATCCGCAGGACCTTCCATTGGAGTGTTTAGATAGTATCCGACACCAAGCAGAATTAATAGGCACGCCCCTGCGATAAGCAGGAGCGTAATTATTATGATGAAAAGTCTTTTCATATTAGTCTTTCTTTAAGATAAACTCTACTCGACGGTTTTTCCATCGGTTTTCTTCATCCCGGAAGTCTACGACAGGTTTACTACCGCCGACTCCCTTTGCTTTAAGTCGGTTTCCGGATATCCCTCGATCAGTTAAGGCTTCCATTACCCGCACTGCCCTGTCTCTGGAAAGGGGTATCAATTCCTCTTCCTGCTCCTCTTTTGCTAAAGCGGGATCCCAAAACTTGGTAATATTTGCATGTCCCTCAATAGTGATCTCATATTGCCGGTATTTTTTAAGTATTTCAGCCAATCTGTTTAGGACGTATTCATTTCTCGCCGCAATCTCTGGATCGTCATCGGCAAACTCCGCCGAATTTGGTTTGAAGTTTATACTGGAAATTTTAATTTTTAAGTCATCCCCTTCACGTACAACCAGTACATCTACAGGAATTTTTCCCGTTTTAACCCTTCGGTTTCCAAGGGAATCCATTACCTCAAAACGGTAGGGATAATCCATCGCTGCATATACAAGCTCTCCATCATCGGAACGCCCGTCCCAGATAATCTCTTCCGCCGGGGTACCTCTTCCGGAATACTCCTTGAATACCGGACCGTCTTGGGATACAACCCCCTGACGCTCGGCGTCGTAAATGTAAAACGACCATTTTTCTATGTTATTCCGATCGCTTACATCCAAGAGTATTGAAAGCTCATCGTCAACTCCGTCGTTGTCAGGAGAAAAGGGGATAGGTTCTATTTGGACCTCGGCATCCGGAGAACTCACATCAAGAACAAAGGGAAGCGACTCAGCCGTCGGACGGTTCCCCTTGGTATATTCAGCGGAAAACCGTGCCCGATACGTACCTTCTAGGTATTCTTCATCCTCGCTTTTTCCATCCCATACTATCTGTTTCGGTGCACGGTTCTCACCCTCAAAGGATTTACGGACTACCCCTTCATTATCAACCATTTCGAGGGACCATGACTCAAGACCCCTTCGGCGGTTCACTATTGTATTGAAAGTAATATCCTCATACATACCGTTGCCGGTGGGGGCAAGTTTTTCCGAACCCGCAGTAACAAACAGTTTTGTCGGCTGGGTGTCAACCTCTATTCCATCTACTTGTTCTTCAGTTCTATTCCCCGCTTTATCGGTAGTATAGACCCTGTAGTCATATACACCGTCGGGTACACTGTTACCTGCTTTATCAGTGCCGTCCCATTTAAAGTCTTCGGCATTACCCTGCCAGGTAACCCGCTTTATAGCCTCACCCTCTTGATCGATTATCTCACCTTCCCACAAATCTTCCTCTGAAGAGTCCTGAAGGAATGAAACTGTATCTCGGTAGCCGTCCCCTTCTGGAGAAAATATTTCATACTCCGGCTCAACGGTAATTTCAGGAAACACCGTATCTATTATAAACAACTGGGTTTCAGCGAGAGGCTGATTTCCATTTTCATATAAGACCTCTATCTCAGCCTTATATGCTCCATCTTCTACACGTCCGCCAGTAGAGGCGAAACCGTCCCATTGCATATCTTCCGGCAGATCTCCGCTCCCAGACCTGGTAAAAACACCTTCACCATCTTTTGAAGAGACTGTAAGTGTATACTTTACTATACCTTCTTTTACCGTCAACTTAGGTAAGAATTTAATAGTATCTTTATTTCCATCTCCATTCGGAGAGAAGTAATCGTAATTGCTGGTTAAAAGCACCGGAGTCTCTTCAGTGTTTAGTTCGAATCTTACTCTGCTGGAGCCGCCTTCATTTCCTGCACGATCTACGGTAGTTAATTGATAGAAGTAATACCCGTCATCCGCCAGGGAACCGTCTTCTTTTCGTCCGTCCCACGTGATCTTCATTGCAGGACGATCCATCCATTTGTATTGGTATACAATCTTCCCGTCAATATCGCTAATGTGACCATACCATACATCTTCACTTGAAGCTTCTTGCTGGATGTTGATCTCATCCTTTTGATCATCCCCATTGGGAGAGAAAATACGGCTGTCGATTTCAACCTTTGCCGTCGGAGGAGTAACATCAAGAACAAAGGGTGCAGAAACTGCACTTGGATTGTTACCGTTGATATACAAGACTTCTATCCGAGCGTAATACTCCTTTTCCGGCAAAAGCTCCCCCTGATCATTGCGCCCGTCAAAGGGTATAGCCCCACTGATTCCAGCCTTGCCCGAATAGGTCCGGTGCACCGTACCTTGATCATCCATAACGCGGACTGTCCAGTTTTCAATCCCCCTCTGCACCGGAACATCCGGACTTACTAGTACCTCGTCCCGTACACCGTTATTATTTGGTGAAAAGTGAGAATGATTTATACGCATTGATATAGGCGTAGCTTCAGTATTTTTAACCAAATTGTCATATTCGGCGTACATACTGTTTCCCGCTCTATCAGTTGCACTAATGGAGTATTCGTAGAGCCCGTCGGGAACCAGCACTCCTTCATCGTTCGTTCCGTCCCATTCAAAGTTTTCAGGTTGAATATTCTCCCATACAAATGAACGGACGACTTCACCGTCGGTATCGGAAATTTTCGCCTTCCATCTATCTTCCCGGGTTCCCCTTTGTTCTATTGGCAGCACATCCTTATTTCCGTCGTTGTTCGGTGAAAATATACGATCACTTTCATCAGCTTTTTCAATATTCACCACCGGAGGTTGAGTATCTATGTACACTGAATATTTTTCACTGGTTGCATAATTACCATTATCATCCCACGCCCTCAGATAAAATTTATAGAGGCCGTCGGGAGCCTGTTCACCGGAATCAGTTGTGCCGTCCCAACGAAGAGTCTCCGGTACAGCAATTCCGCTCTTTGATTTAAAGAGGTTTTGAAAGAAACTCTTAAAAGTCCTTTTTTCCGGCCGTTTTTCTTTGTTCAGTATTGTGCGTACAGCTCCTCCTTTGCTGTTCTCTACAATAAACTCAAATCCTTTGATATAACGGCTTTCATCTATTGAAATCGGAAAGGTTAAAATATCCTGCACTCCATCATTATTTGGGGACAGGTAGATCTCCGCCTCGGGTATTATATTTTCCCTTAATTCTTCAGTTAGCTTTTCGCCTTTACTCTTTTCATCGCTATCTGCTACATAAAGAATGCGCTTACTCTGCTTCGTATAAACCTGTGTATAAGTATTTTGTTGAGGAGCGCCGCCCTTTGCGGTTCTTTTTGGAGCCCGGCTTAGAGCCCGGCTTTTTAAAGTCTGGATTTTATTGGTACTGATCTCATCTTCTTCCTCTTCCGCCTCTTCAGGGTCCTCTTCAGGCTCCAGGTTTTCACTTCCCTCTTCCTTATCCGCGTCTTCGGAATTATCTTGTTGCTTCTGCTGTTCTTCCTCTGTATATTGCTTTGTCACTCCGCTGAGATCAATTTTAATCTCGGGAGCTTCTTCGTCAATTAATCCTATCGGTACAGTCAAACCAGCCCCAATAGCCCATAAATCTACTGCAATTGGCGCCGCACTGAGATAAGGCTGGAGCTCATTCCTGGTAAAGCGCTCGGCAGCTGTTAAATCTTCGGTAGTTTTTTCAGAATTATCCGTACCGGGGGTATAGGTGTAACCAAGGGTAATTGAAGGCACTAATTCTCCATATTCTTCATCCAGCAGGGATTTCGCGTTTACCCGGGTGCCGACTGAAGCCTCCACTCCATATCCAAACTGAAATTTTACTCCCGTAGACCACAGGACATTTGAATACTCTTCTACCGATAATTCACTCACTATACGGCCTTCAACCTTCTCCTTGTTGAGAAAACGGCCCTGAATTCCGCTGCTCACTGAAAAAAGCGGCTCTCGAAGGTCATCAATTGTGCTATACCCAAAATTATTCAAAGCAAGAGACCATCTTACATCGTCCATAAACCACAAAGACGACCTTAACCGTATCAAGCCGAGATCGGCATCCACACCAAACTCCGGACCCTCTCCCAGGGAAACTCCAAGGCCTGCTCCTACTAAAGTATCGGGGTATACATCTTTTGCAAAGGAACTGTGAAGGGAAAGGCGGTTTCCCGTATCCAAACTATCGAAGGTTGAACGAAGCAAGCCGGTATTCCAGGTAAAGACTCCAATTTTAGTGGGAATAGTATGTCCGAAATTTAATGCGTGGCCTTTCCAGCCGGAGGATGTATCATCCTGTCCAAATACCGCTATATAGTTCCCGTCGAAAGTAGTGCGCTGAGTTAATGCGGCGGATGCGGGATTTTGAATACTGCTTTGAGGAGGTACAAACAAAGTACTTCCTGCGGCCGGACCAAATAAGCGTGGCGAATGAAACTCTTGAAGTTTCGGTTGAACATCCTTCGAAAATGCCAAAACCGCCACTGCACATAATATTACAAAAACGAATATGTATTTTTTTCTTGTCATGGTTTAAATGTAGCCTCTCTCTTCTAAAACATCAATGTTATTTTTATAAAGTTCTTCTAAAGACTCTATCTCTTCTATTGAAAGATACAAAAAAAGATTTCTTTGAATCTCGTTGTAAAGCTCTAATAGAGCTTGATCAAGTTCGTCCTCCCTATTTTTTAAAAATAAGTATAAAGCTATTGTTTGTCTACTTTTAAGTTCAATCATAGAGTCAATTCCAAGCCCTCCTGGGCAAGCATGATATTTACATTGTTTTTTCCTATATGGCTCTTATACCAACCAGCCGACTTTTCTATTGAGAACATTTTACTGTCGTTATAGAGCGGTTCATGATGAAACAAGACCAAGTTGTTAATATTCCATTCAGTTGCAAAATCAACTGCCAAACTGTAGGAGGAATGACCCCAGTCGTACTTTTCAATTGCCTCATCTAAAGTATACTGACTATCAATTGTGAGAATATTCACTCCGCTAAAAAATTTTCGGTTTTCCTCGGTACGTGCAAAATCATCATCCCTCAGTTCCGTGTCCGTCGCAAAAATAAAAGACCCCTCACTATCCTTAACCTTATAGGAGAATGATTTTCCGGGATGCTGCATTTGACGCCACCCTACGATTGCCGTACCGATTTTTACTTCAGGTTCGGTCAAATGATGGAACACTAATTTGGCCTGCATCGTATCGAGGGTTATTGGAAAATAGGGCGGTTTCATTTGCTCCCGCAGTATGTGTTCTACATGTTCAATGGGGCTATAGATGTGGATTGTACAACTTTTATCAAATGCCTGGGGTGTGAAAAAGGGAAAGCCCTGGATATGGTCCCAATGAAAGTGGGTAAAGAAAAGATGAAAAACTTTAGGTGGAGACTGCTCCCTCGCTACCGAATTTGCCATCCTGAATATTCCTGTCCCCGCATCGAAAATAATGATTCCCCCATCCTTCAGCCGCACTTCTACCGAAGTTGTATTTCCCCCGGTAGTCCCAAAAAGGTAGGGCGGCAGGTGCGCTAAAAACCTCTCCTTCGCCTCCGGAGAGACAAGGTCCTGGGTCGTGATTCTTTCAACTACCGCAGATATTTTTCGCCGTATCTCCTCAGGTGTAAGCGGCGTGGGTATTGATCCACGCACCCCCCAGAACCTTATTTTCATACATGCTCTCCTTGCATTCTATGTAGCTCCTCTGCTGTAAGTAAAACTATCGGTTCTTCCTCCCTTCTCCGAAGCCATTCTTCAATTTCTTCAAAAGAGTGGAGCCTTCCGCGGTTCACTCCGGGGCAGGATGACTGTAAAGAGTTCCAACTACGCCGGTTTTCCAGATATTCCGGCCAGAAGGGATAACTTCGACACTGAAGAGGCCGGTGTTCATACACCAGGCACCCTTCCTCCGACCAAAAAATACAGTCATAATTATCTTTTTCAATTAAACTTAACCGATACGTGCCGTGAATATATATACCACGGCAATAGCGAGATACACACTCGGCGCGACTTAAGGATGTAGCATATTCTAAGCGCTTAAGATCATGGTAGGAAAGAAATACAAACCCAGGTTCATAACGACAACAGTTTGAGCATCGCCTGCATTCAAAATGCAACCCGTCCTTATAAAAAACATCTTCCATTCCGGCTCCCTGAAAAGATGATTGGTCCCCTCAATATAACCCAAAATAACAGCAAAAAAAAGGCCCTCCTGAAGTCAGGAAGACCTTATACTACTTTATTGGGGAGAGAAGGATTCGAACCTTCGAAGGCGTAGCCAACAGATTTACAGTCTGCCCCCTTTGACCGCTCGGGAACCTCCCCAATGCTCGATGATGAACTTACTAAAAAGTTTATATTTTGTCAAGCCGGTATTATAATGTGCGCATTCTAAATTAAAAATAAAGAATCTCTTTATAATTTTCAGCAGTTCATATTCAACATAAAAAAGTGAGCCACCTGTCAGATTCGAACTGACGACCCCGAGATTACAAGTCACGTGCTCTGGCCAGCTGAGCTAAGGTGGCGTACCTATTTTCTACGTATTTATAACAGCTTTGCAAAATTGTGGCAATACCTGGGGTGAGTATCCGAAAATTGGAATCATGGAAATTTTTAGATTTTTATAGTTTGGTGAGAATCAAAGTTCGGTCGGAAAGGACAGCTAGGGTGTGTTCAAAAACCGCCGTACACATTTTATCCTTTGTCTGATACCCAGTGTTTCCTTCTGTTGCATAAATCCGCCCGTCCCCTGTGGTGAGAACCGGTTCAACAGTGAAAACCATACCCGGTACAATCGGCGCTCCTACTCCTAATTCACCACTTGAAAAGACCGCCGGCCCCTCATGTAGGGTGCGCCCGATCCCGTGGCCAATCAGGTTCTCGATAACCCCACATCCATATTCTTTAGCAACCGCATTAATTTCAGCCCCGATATCACCTATACGTGCCCCGGCCCGGGCTTTTTCAATACCCCGGGAGGTTGCAAGGCCGGCGGCCCTGATGAGTGCTGCATGTTCCGGTTTCACAGCCCCCACCGGCACTGTAACGGCGGCATCTCCGTACCACCCGTTTACCCTCAGTACCAAATCCAGAGTAACGATATCCCCTGTGCGGAGCGTGTACTCGCCGGGAGCACCATGAGCTGCAGTATCATTTACTGAAATAGAAAGATATGTGGGAAAATCAGGATATCGATCAATTGTCCATTTTTTAGAATGAAACTCAATTCTTTTTTTACATAGTATTTCAAGAGAAGCGGTTGTTATTCCCGGTCTCACCGCAGGTTTTAAGTCCTTCAGAATTCCGGCAACTATACCTCCGGCCCGGGACAGCCTCATCACTTCCTCTTTAGTTTTAAGAAGAACCTCTTCCTCATAGGGCCTCTTCGATAAAACCGTGCGATTACCCATTTTTTTCTCATTCCTTATGAAAATTGATGTCAGTGTGTTAAATCCGGTCGCAATTTTTCTGCTCCCTGTACATAACAGGGTTTTAATACTGTTCCTTCCGGACAGTACACCGTAAGGAGCACCCTTATTATTTTTGGCATTCCGCCGTCAATATCCGGTTCCTGACAGCAAAACAGCGACGCCTTTGAGTATCCAAGATTTCTGAAGGCGGTCGCCGGATTTAAGGCGGTCAAATCCTTAGTAACAGAGAACTGCACCGATACAATATGGCGTTCTTCTATCCGGTTTTCTTCTATGAGGGCATTCATTACAGTATGTACCCCCCTTTCTATCTCCGCCGGCCCATTTCTTTCTATACCCACCGCTCCCCGTACAGCTTGGATTATCATGTAATCTATCCTCCCTTTCTTTTATCACAATGTCTTTTATAACCACGTAAGTACCAAATTTAGCGTTAAAAGTGAACCTGCTCCAAATACAAAGCCGAGGCCGGACCACAGTAAACCTGTCCAGGGAAGCCTTTTATGGTGCATTGTCTTTTTGCCAAACAGGTCTATAACAAAGAATACAAAGTAATAGGTATCAACCACGCAGAATAAAAAGAGCACCCATTCCAGCAAGTTGAGCAAAAATCGATTTGTACTTTCTAAAAACCCCTGGTAATTACCCACTACAAAGAGCATACCGACAACAATCATACAAAAAAAGAGGTAGAGTGCGAATAGTCCGGCGATACTGCGCAAATGCCAATGGTCCATAATTGTAATAGTAACAGTATCAGAACTGTTTGTCATAGTACAGTCGGGAATTCTGACTTATAGATGTTGCCTTTTACCATTGTATCATCTTACAATGATACTACAGTGAAAAGGAAAAGCTCTCTATCTAAAACTGAGTTATACGAAACACTCCGGGAGTATTCCCATGAGTGGGAATCTTTAATACGCACCAATTCCACCCCCCTTTCTCCGATTCCTACATCAATGTCCCCCCATTTGCCCTCACTCCCAAAGATAAAGGCGGTCCTTTTTGATGTGTACGGGACCCTTCTTATATCCGGAAGTGGAGAGGTCGGTAGTGCGGCCGATACAAAGCACCCCACTGATAAAGGGGTACCACCCTCCGGCCAAAGCGAAACACAGTTCGATGCCCCGCCGCAGCAGGACCTTCGCCCGCAGGAACTTCCTCCGCAGCAGGGTCTTCCACAGCAGGACCTTTTGTTTTTTCAAGCCTTTTCGAAAGCAGAAGTTCAAATCACTATTCCTGCTAGTAGTTTTAATGAACTGTGTACAAAATTGTACACCGAGGCAATACAACAAACCCATAGAGACTTAAAATCCAGAGGAAACACCTATCCGGAAGTAGATATACTGGAAATCTGGCACTCAATTTGGAAGACCCTGACTCAAAGAGAAGCTGTGTCTACTACACTCACTGCATATAAGCTCATTCAAGTCGCGTTTCTTTATGAATTATCCTCTAACCCGACGTGGCCTATGCCGAAGGCCTGTAAAACCCTAAAAACTATTTCCCAGGGCGGCTATTCCCTTGGGATCGTATCTAACGCCCAGTTTTATACGCCTTATATTTTTTCGGTGCTTTGTGATGAATCCCTGGCCGCACTCGGTTTTGACCGGCAAGCCCTTGTGTGGTCGTACCAACTAAAAGAGGCAAAACCGTCGGTACAACTGTTTTCTTCCGTACTTAGCTATTACCACACAGATAAAACTATATATCCGGAGGAAATTCTCTACGTAGGCAATGATATGCTGAATGATATCCATACTGCCGCTTCAGCGGGATGTAAAACCGCACTTTTTGCCGGTGATCAAAGGTCCCTTCGTATGCGAAAAGAAAATTCTCTTGTACAATCAGACAGGGCAGACGCTATACTAACGGATATATCGCAATTGAAGCATATCCTTGTATTGGGCTAGTAAAAGGAGACGTTTCCTATGAAAGTAAAATTTTTTCTTTTTCTTCTTATCATTATTCTAATCGGCGGGACCGCCTTTTATTTTGGCTGGATCCAATTTCGTTTGGAAGAGCATACCTATGGAGTAATGTTTTCCAAAACGAGCGGGTATGAAGAAGAGGTAATTCGTCCGGGAGAATTTAACTGGCGATGGGAAGCACTTATTCCGACTAACATGGAACTTCATAAAATAGAAATAATTCCCCGTTCAGTGGAACTTAAAAAAGTCGGGGGCCTTCCTTCAGGTAAAATATACGGTAGTGCAATCGATGCTTCAACGGAGTTTGAATACTCCCTTGGAGTCTCAATCACCTACTCATTGCGCCCCGATCTCCTCCCGCAGTTAGTGGAGGAAGAAGCGCTGAGCAGCGAGACCCTGGACGACTTCTTCCTAGAAGCTGAACAAAGGATCAACTCACTTGTTACCGGTTATATAGAAAACCGTATTAGTACTAATGAATCGGTTGCCCTAGATGATTTTAAAACTTCAACTTTTAAGACCGAGCTTGTTGAGGATTTGGAGGATACACTCTCTTATCTGAATATCAGTTCGGCCGCAATCACGGATCTGCAGATTCCTGATATACAACTTTACCAATCCGCCCGGGCTTTCTATTTTGATTTACTCGAAACACGACGGGAAACCGAAACTGCAACCCTCGAACGTCAACGGGAGTGGATGGTGAGCCAGGAATCTAAAATTGAAGTTCTCCAACAATATGGGAAACTTTTTACGGATTATCCGGGTCTGATTCAGTATTTTGCTCTGGGACAGCAGGAAAAGCTTACAGAGCTTCTCCCCGAAATCGAACTAATTCAATCGGCCCTAGAGGAAACTTCTGAGGAATAAACAGTTGAGTGAATATTTCTTTAATTTTGAGAAAATGGCGTACTTAAAAGCCCCCAAACCCGAGGGGTGTATTCTGTGTCTTATCTCGGAAAAATCAGAAGCGGTCCAAAACCTGACAGTATGGGAAAATGAAAAATTTATCGTTACAGTAAATTTGTACCCCTATAATCCTGGACATCTGCTCATTGCACCGAAAAGACACATTACAGACATAAGGGCCCTCACTCCCGATGAAGAAGAGCAGCTTCATGCCCTCCAACGCCGTTTTTTGTCCATCCTTGACACTGTCTATTCTCCCAGCGCATATAACATTGGCTTTAATATGGGGCTTTCCGCCGGGGCCAGCATTGAGCATCTACACCTGCATATTATACCCCGCTACCCGCGGGAGACGGGTATCGCCGATTTAATTGCAGGTAAAAGGGTCCTGGTCGAGAGCCCCCTTGATACAATGAAAAGAATCAAAGAGTTACTTCATCAAAACCCGTTTCATCTCTGATTTGGTCTAACTGATTAAGAATAACTTCCATCAACATAATTCGCTCTATATTCGTTTTTAACACATCTTTTAGGCTGATTGCCTGGCCTTGCAGTAGATAGCGTTTTTCCATACTAGCCTGTATTTGAGGCTCTTGGTTTTGCTGGAAATCCTGAAACAGAAGCCTTATTCCTCGAACGGCCTCGCGGCCTTTATTTAACAATTCCAGCGCCTCTCTGTCCTTTTTCATAACAATTGCCTGATAAATACGTTGCTGAACAGCATCAAGGGTGTTTTCAAACCTTAACTTCTGAAATTTCTTCCCATCATCCTGCTCCGGAGATAATGAATCATCAATTTCAGTAATTTTATACAACACATCTTCACAAGAAGCAGAATGCTTAAGAAGCCGTTCCCGGGTAATGCGGTCCTGTTCAGTAATTAAACCATCCAACAGCTGCAGTACCTTTTGAATAGTACCCCTATAGAAGATGGATAAGAAGTTATAGAGCACCAGTAAAGCCTGGTAGTACCTAAAAGGAGAAATCCCCATTTTTTCATAATCGATTGAAGAATAAGAACGATAATAATGGAGTGCACGCATTTTAACATTCCGAAACAACTCGCCCCTTTCCTGTGCAAGGGCTTCTTTTCTTACTTCCGATATTCTTTCATCAACATCACCGCGTATACTTAATTTTTTCATACTTCGATAAAAGCCGATAGCGTTTATACGGGGTATATATACAAGTAAACGGTAGTAGGGATCTTCTTTGAACACTCTAATAAGCTGCGGAAGTGGGACCGAATGAAGAAACTGTTTCGCCTTATCCACTACATTTTCTATATCATCTATTAAATTGCTGGTGTCCGAATTAACAGACGGTTCGTCCTGTGCCTCCTGTTCATCCTGTTCCTCCTCGGGCTCCTCCGACTCTTGTAAATAGGAGTCTGGATACAGGGTGTCAAAAATATCTTGAACTACCTCTTTATTAAAATTACGGGATATATTTGTGTGTGACCCATTGTACAAAGCATAATAAAGCTCCTCCAGTTCATCCAGCATGGCCAGGGCTGAAGTTTTTTGAAAGAGCGGCTTATATTCCGGATCATCAGCGCGAATAGTACCGTGGAACATTCCGAAAAACCTTGAAAAGGGGAACATCACCAGATCACGCAAGTGATAAAAAGGCGAGAGGATCTCCTCAATTTTTTGAAACTGTTTTTTATCAATAGATTCTATATAACTGTCGAGACGATTGTACGTTTCCTCTATGACTGCATCTTTTGAACCGCTGCTGCGGTATAACTTCACCATCTCTTCTAGGGGAAGAAGATCATAGGATTTCTTTACCTCTACACCTATCTGTTTTTCGATAATATTAAACACCATTTGGTGAAATCTGCCGATTTCACCGTCCTCTTTCCACAGTTTTTCAAAAAAGCTTCGCAGCGGTATAGTGGCGACAAACAAATCAAAGACCTTTTCCGCCAGCAAGGGTTTTATTGTCCGTGTTTCAAAACTTACAATCCCCGGCTCTTTATGTCTTACTACACGTCTCATCCTGTTCAACTTGTGGTCAAGGACGAGCTGTTCTATTGTTTTACCGCTAAATATTCTTTTCACCATTATAATAATATAGCGGAAGGGAGACATTTTACGTATTTCCTGGCGTAACCTCACCTTGATCTCTTCCTGATCGGTGCCTACCCTTTCAAGTTTTATTTGGTCTTCTGCTTCATCCCTTAGACTTGCATGTATCTGTTTTAAAAACTGTTTTCGTTCATTCTCGGTGAGGTTTCTGGCGAGTTTTTCCAATACCCATGTTTTTTGTTCCATTCTAAAGTTTCCTATTTCAGCTTAAAGGGAATATATAAACAACAATCTTCCGGTTATCGGTGTTATGCGTACTTCCTCTTCAATTACTACATTACTAATACCGGCACTCCCCCGTTGCCATACTAATTCATCCAGGGGCCATTTTAGTCCGACACTTTTCATGGTACATTCTTCTACCCCAGCAGGAAAAAGAGAAACTGTTTTTCCTTTCAAACACCGAAATGACTTCTCCCTGTCGATTGAGACTACCCCTTCATTTCGAGTGTACCACTCATCCGGCCGAATTTCCCGATCAAAGAGGGCAACAATTCCCAATAAGTGATCTAAACGCCCTCCTCCCCCGCCGATCATGGTAATCTTTTCAATACCACGTTCTTTCAAAAACTGCAAACCCAGTTCAGTATCGGTCTCATCTTTTTCGGCGGGTGCCGTTAAAACCTTCTCCTCCGGGATTTCCGTAAGTATATGTCCGTAACGGGTTGAATCCATATCTCCTACTATATAGTCGTAATTCAGACTGTTCTCCCAAAGATAATCAAAACCTGAATCAGCCGCGACCACTAGATCGGTATTTTTTATAATTTTTTTTGTTATTTCGATAGAGGGGTGTTCACCTCCTAATATCAGTACTCCGTGCAAATTTGTTTCCTCCATCCTCCATTCCATTTTGTTGCAGGTTGTATACGTTTTTATTTTAGTGTATAAAGTCCGTACAATCAAACTACAAATTTTTAAATATTTGTGCATTTTGAAAGGAGAAAGCCTATGAATTCACTAAAAGATAAGTTTTCTAAGGTAGGAATGATCATTCCCAACATCCTGATGCCCCGTAAGGACATTAACCTTCAGAAATGGGCGGTGGTGGCCTGCGACCAATACACCTCCGAACCGGAATACTGGGATTCTGTAGCCCAGGAGGTCGGGAGTTCACCTTCTACCTTGAATCTCATTTTCCCGGAGGTATATCTAGAAGATGACGATAAGGAAGAGCGAATAAAGCACATCAATGCTGCAATGAAAGAATATCTTTCACAAGGGATTTTGGAAGATCAGGGTCAGGCCTTTTTTCTGGTAGAGAGAAAAACCCCCGACACTCCTACCCGTTGGGGTTTGATGGCTGCACTGGACCTTGAACAGTACGATTTTTCCAAAGATTCCACCAGCTTAATCCGGGCAACTGAAGGCACAATTCTAGACCGTATTCCACCGAGAAAAGAAATCCGTAAAAACGCTTCTATCGAGCTTCCCCATATTATGGTTTTAATTGACGATCCGGAAAAAACAGTGATTGAACCCTTTACTAGGAATGCATCCTCCCTGGAAAAAGTGTATGACTTTGATCTTATGAAAAACGGAGGACACATTACCGGATATAAAATAGAAAATGAAAGCAGCTTGCATCAGATTGCCGATGCACTTGAAAAACTGTCCGATCCGTCGGCTTTTTCTAAAAAATATGGGAACAATGATGTGCTTCTATTTGCCATGGGAGACGGAAACCACTCACTCGCCACTGCAAAATCCGTATGGGAGGATACTAAAAGAACACACAGCGGAGACGGCGATGTAATGCAGCATCCTGCACGCTGGGCCCTTGTTGAAATTGAAAATATCTATGATGAAGGGTTGGTATTTGAACCGATTCACAGGGTTATTTTCAATTCCGATTTTAATCAATTTACCCAGGAGCTTGAAAAGATCGGTCCTGTTGAGTTTACCTCCCTCTCTACTACCGATGAGGTAATGAAACGGGTTTCCACCGATGAGGGGAGACATATAATCGGATATGTCGACGGAGAACGCATTGGTGTTTTCACAGTAAAAGAACCGAACTCAACTATTGCAGCGGGTACCGCTCAGGAAGCAATTGATTCCCTGGTACAACAGGAAAATACAACCGTAGACTACATCCACGGTCAAAAATCTACTGAAAACATCGGTCGTAAACCGGGCAATTTCGGTATCTTTTTACCCGCCCTTGATAAATCAGATTTTTTTCGAACGGTAATTCATGACGGCGCTCTACCCAGAAAAACTTTTTCCATGGGCGAAGCGAATGAGAAGCGCTATTATGTTGAAGCCCGTAAAATTAAATCCTGATAAAAATACCCAACCCTGGGTACTACTAGGGTATCACTGAGAAACTCTGCAGTGCTTTTCGAAAGGGGCTGTTCTGAAGCTTCTCCAAGGGGGAACATCAAGGCGGCCCTTCTTTCTTTAGGTACCTTTAAAGCGGCTTTCTATAACGAAGCATAATGTAGGCAATTGCACCTGTTAACAGCGCAATTATACGAAATACAGCAGGATTAATAGATGTCCTTGAATAGGGTTTCACAAGTTCTCCAACTAAATAATATTCCTTTTTTATATTCATACCTTCAACCCGAAGATGCTGTTCATCAGGAGCATAATATCCAAGTTTTCGTGCATAGAGAGCAACCTTTTCCTCGCTGTACTGAAGGCTTTCCGATTCACGACTCAGCTTCATTCCAGTTTCCTTTAGGGATTCCAAATTGTTCTCTATTTTTTGTTTATATACGGATAGATCACGGTATGCAAGAATTCCGTGATCACCCCATATATAGATCTGAATTCCGTAAGTCATAAAGGCAATATAGATAGCCGCAATTAAAGTAAGTCCCCTTTTCATAGTATCGTTAACGGCGTTTCCCAGGTTTCACTTGAGTAAGAGTTATAATGATATTTTTATTTAATCTTGTTATTTCCATATCTTTTTGATACTCTTATTGTAAGAAGGGGTTAAATCATCTAGTTTCTTTTCCGACAATTAAGTATCGTGATGTTGAGTGTAGGAGAGCAATATGGCCTTTGACGATGTATTTCAGGATGAAAATAACGACACCGGAGCCGAAGAACAGGAATTGGAGCAGTACGGCGTATGGGTGAAAATAGGTCCTGAAGAAATCACCTCAGAAGAAGAAGGTGGTATCGAAGATGAATTTGAGCTACACGATCTTGAATCCCAAGAAAATAGTGCCCTCACGGATGAAGAAGAACAGCTCCTGGGAGAACTTGAACAGGATACGTCCGAGGAGCTTGAGGATGATACCGAGTTAGAAGACCTAGACTTTAGCACCGATCTTGATATTGATTCCGATTTAGAAGAATTAAATCTTGAGGAAGAAGATTCCTCCGCTGTAGAAGAAGTCGAAGAGAAGGAAGATGATAAAGAGGATGAAGGCAAGATAGGTATTTCTCATGAGGATTTTGACGAAATCGAAGATCTCGACATTGAAAGCCTCGATGAGTTACCAGATTTACCTGAGGAAGATACTGAAGAAACTACTGAAGAGGAACAATCTAAAAGTGATTCAGAGCTTGAAACCTCAGTTGAAGACGACGAACTCGACATTGATGAAGATCTCCTCCTTGATACTGAAGAACTAGAAGATATAGAAGACCTTGATGTTGATAGTTTGGTTGAGGAAGATCTCTCGGAACTTGACGCTTCCGAACCTGAAACTGAAACTAACACCGAACCTGATACTGAACTTGAAGATTTAGGCAGTCTGGAAGCCGACACTGATTTGGATACGGAAGAGTTAGGTGAAGAGGAGCTTGGTGAAGCCGAAACACCTCTCATCGAGCAGGAGATTGAGGACATCGACCTTCATGATCTTGAACAATCTGATTATGGCGAAAGCCTACAGGAATTAGATCAGATTCAGGAGCCTTCCACAGAAGAAAATCTTGATGAGTTTGATGATCTTAAAGCGTTGGAGGAAGACCTCTCCCTTGAAGATAAGGAAGAAGCATCGCCACCCTCTGAAGAATCCGGATCCGGACAAATCCTCTCTAAAATCGAACAGGAACTTCTTTCAATAAAAGAGGAGTTGTCTTCTTTAAAAAGCGAACTTTCTTCTTTACGTGCCCAGAAACCGGCACAACCGACAGATTCCAAAGCTGAAGAGGAATTAACTCAGGAAGAGATTGATGCAGATGAAGCGGCCGGTTTTTTTGAAGAAGACGAAGATGAGACAATCGCACTGACCGGAGATGAGCTTGATAATATCCTCAATACCGCTGATATTACGGAAGAGAACGGTACCGCTGAAAATCTTCCCGATGACTATTCAGATGAGTTCAGCAGTGAGGGTGAAACAGAACTTGCTGAATTAGACACTGAATTAGACACTGAA
>CAZDFY010000001.1:87628-104042 GCA_964504785.1 uncultured Sediminispirochaeta sp.
GCCTTGATGCAGTTACTGCTGAGCCGGCTGAGGATGAACTTTCAGAGCCGGCTGAAACAGCTGAGCCTGAAATAACAGAGTTCACTGAGTTAACTGAAGAGGGACTTTCCGAGGAACCCACTGAAGAAACTCTCGAAGAAATAGCTTCCGAACAGGTAGAACAAGATGAAGAAGCAGTCCCTGAGGAAGAGATTTTATTTGATGATGAAATAGAATCGGAACATGAAGAGCAGCCGGAAGATCTCCAGGGTGGACCGTCCGAACACGCTGAACCAGAACTAGAATTAGAACCAGAGGCCGAGCCACAGCCTGCAGAGGCCGAACCTGAAGAGATTGAGTTGGAAGAAGTCTCCGAGGAGGCAACTTCTCCGGTTGGGCCTACAGAGACCGAGGAGAGCCAACCAGAGCAATTCACCGATCTTAAAGAAGAAACAGATGAAAATGACGATAGCAGCGTTGAGGCAATTCCTGAAGGAATAAGAACTGAAATAAAATCAGTACTTTCCTATATGGACCAGTTGTTAGAATCCCTGCCCGAAGAAAAAATACAGGAGTTTGCAAACTCCGATCATTTTGATGTCTATAAGCGACTGTTCGATGAGCTCGGGCTAAATTCTTAATTTGAAACCGGAGAAGAGAAGTATGACTACAGAAGTTCATTCACAAAAAATCGGTTTGCTGCATTCGGCGATAGATATAAAACAGACTACCCATAAAAAAAAAAACTAATTCAAAACCATTTTTACGGGTTTGAAGAGGGCATACAAAATCTCCCCCCCACTCCTCTTAATTCACTCCGCCTGATACACACTGTTTTTGAGTCAGACGATTTTATCCGGGGCGCACTTCTTATGCTTGACCTTGATACTGAATGGTTCGTTCCTAGAATAAGCAAGAACCTTGATGTATCAAGCTCAAGAAGATTACGGATACCCTATGAAGAACTACTGAGTCGAAGTAATAATTTGTATTCTCTCCATGGAAAAGCCTCCGCATTTCAGTTCTTAGAACAATACCTTTCTCTCCGCACTTATGAAGCAACGGATCATTTCGGTATGTACTTCTTTCATTCTTCTCAAATGCTTTCAGCAGTACTTATTGAATTAAGAACTGAAGAGGAAGGGCGTTCTCCCTTTGAATTAGGAGAAACCGAAGCACAAGATATCGGTACGTTTCTCGTTGAATCACGGCAGAATTTGAGCCGTCATAAACTAAAAGAGCATTTCGAATTATCAGATATAGAGATAGAATTGGATGACCTTATATCATCAGCTCAACGGGATAACAGTAAAATTCATTTATTCTTTTTTGACCTTAATCCTTTAGTGGATTACATATCTACCCAGTACCCTTTTATAGAAAAATTCTACCTGCAGAAGGATATCCAAGGAACCCTTTCACTTCTTAGCGGTGAGGGAGGCTTTTGCAGCACCCT
The DNA here is from genome assembly GCA_964504785.1 of uncultured Sediminispirochaeta sp. GTDB lineage: Bacteria > Spirochaetota > Spirochaetia > DSM-16054 > Sediminispirochaetaceae > DSBN01. The sequence continues at coordinate 89,064 of CAZDFY010000001.1, forward strand.
GGGTAGTAAAACTACAATTTTGGCCCTTAAATCGAGGGGCTTAAAACATGGCAACGTGCTTATACATCAGATGAGACAGTTACTGAATGAACGGTTCTCTTCTAAAAGCTTCTCCCTCCCCGAACTCAGTGTGTCCACACGTTCCTGGCCTGAGGATGGTGAGAATAGCAAAACCCTATTATCCGAGGAATGAGTATTTCGTCATCACATACAAGCGGTTTACATTCCCGCTACGACCCGATGCGGGAAGCTGAAAAATTTTTAGCTCATTCAGAAATTCCTACAGACAGTAAAATCTACATTTTACTTGAACCTGGGAAAGGATATTTATCTCAAATTCTACATTATAAAAACCCTTCTGCAAAAATACTTGAAGTACATTGCAGTAGTGAATTTCAAAACAGAGACTCCCGGCTGCATGAATCTATTAAGACTTGGCATCCGGACTACCCTGGTTCACTTTCATCCTTTTTATCTAAGTATATTTCTGATTTTGAAATTGGAGAAATTAAAATTGTAGAATGGCCGCCGGCCGCACGTGTGTATGGAGATGACTACGTGCGCACCAAGGAATACCTCCGTTCATTTCTTCAAGAAAGAAGGGCTACTGTTCATACCACCGGAAAATTCGGCCGTGTGTGGATAAAAAATACCCTAAAACGGCTCGCCCGGCTTCCCTCTGTGTGTACTGGTTTAACAGTAAATGCTCCTGTGCTTATTGCAGCATCAGGACCTACACTGAATCAATCGATTCCCCTTTTGAAGGAACTAGAACATGCTCTTTTTATAATTTCACTTCCCTCATCCTTGGCAACTCTTACTTATCATGGAATTAGTCCTGATATTGTAGTCCATTCCGACCCGGGATATTACGCTGAGTATCATTTACGAAAACTGTCAACCGGATCATTTCTACAGGCAGCACCTCTATATGCAGCTGGGTATACAAGACTAACTGATACCCTCCTCATTTTAGCAACAGGTTCCCCTCTGGAAAATTATTTTATTAAAACCCTGAACACCTACGCAGAAACGATCAGCCCCCACGGGACGGTTGCCGGATTAGCGTATCAGCTTGCACAGAAAATAAGTTCCGGCCCTATTATTTTTGCGGGACTCGACTTTTGTTTTAATGATATCCAAAGTCATGCAAGACCTCATAGCTTTGAAGAAATTCTTCAATCTGTCACCCATAGATACAAGAACATACATGGACTTTACTATGAACGTTCACCCCGGGCAGCAGAAAAGAGTACCCCCACACCAAATCAAAACTTTTCCCTTGAGCGCTATTCACAATGGTTCCAGCGATTACCACCGGAAACACATTCCCGTTTTTATCGTCTTAAGCCTTCCAGCATTACCATACCCGCATTCACAACTCTAGGGGAAGAGGGGGTGCGCAAAATGTGCGAAAATATCAGTAAACCTCTTTTTGATTACACTTCTGCAAGAATCGACAAGAAAACGATCCGTGCATCTCTTTCATCACTCGAGGCTGCAGTTCAATCCCAATATGAACAGTTCCTTCTTCAAGATACGGAGTCTCATCACATTATTACTCAGCTGAAAAAAAATCCCTTACTCTTCGAGTTATACCAGTGTACCAATCTTCCTTTGCTGTTTCGCATACAAAAGGGTTCAGCCGATAAAAAAGACTTACTGGAAGCATACCCTGGAATTATCGGAGAATTACAATCTATTAGCCAGGCGGTGCTGTCGTAATGTCCGATACAACCTTATTAAATGTCAATATGCTTGCCCTCTCCTCAAGTCAACCAACATTGTCGGTTAAACTTGGAAAAGAGCCCCCCTCTCAGGCAGTAACAATTAAGACCAGCAGGTCCGGCCTACCAGTACCCGTTTTACAACACGAAAATCGTGAATACAGTTTGCATTCAAAAATTGATCCGGTAAGGGAGGGAGAACGTTTTTTTAAATCTTCTCCAAGCAGTGGATATCTTGTTTTTTTAGGTTTTGGGGCCGGGTACCACATTCGCCCGTTTTTAAGAGATTCAAATATTTCCGGCATTATCATTATCGACTTTGATTCATCCTTGTTTAAATCGCTGCTTACTACTATTGATTTGCGGGATTTTTTTCTTGATCAAAGAGTTCGTTTTTTAATCGACCCCGGCCCTGAAGAAATTACCAAAGAAATGCTTGATAATTATCTACCCGCCGTATCCGGAAACCTGCAGGTGCTCCAATTACGCTCACGGGTTCATATGGAACGAGAAAAGTTTACTAATGTTCAAAAACATATACAGATGATTATTAAATCTATTTCCGAGGATTACTCCGTACAGTCCTATTTTGGAAAACGCTGGTTTACCAACAGCATTAGAAACCTCAATATTGCGGAAACATCCACCACTACGTTAGCACCAGTCCGCAATGCACTCATCACCGCGGCAGGCCCCTCGCTTGAGGCACAACTACCGGAGCTAAAAAAACAAATACCCAGGGGCACTCTAATTGCAACCGATACCTCACTTCCCTTTTTACTTAAAAATGATATCGTACCGGATCTGGTAATCTCAATTGATTGTCAGCATATTACCTACCATCACTTTATGTATGGGTATCCTAAAGAAGTTCCTCTAGTCTTAGATTTAGCATCACCCCACCATCTTACAAATAGAACCAATAAACTGGTCTTTTTTACCAGCGGTCATCCTTTTTCAAAATATGTAAACAACGTGTGGAGGCAGTTTCCCTATATAGATACATCCGGCGGCAATGTAAGTCATGCAGCGGTAAGTCTTGCAGAAGCCCTTGGAGCACAGCACATACTCTTATTCGGTGCCGATTTTTCTTTCCCCGAGGGCAAGAGTTACACCCGGGGGACCTACCTTTATCCCTATTTTCATACCCTTACATCCAGAAAGGAGCCTTTGGAGCATCATTTCTTTTCTTTTCTTCTTCGAAACGATAATATTATTAAAGTAAAGGAAGACGGATTCCTACGCTACACTACAAGCCCGATGATTAGTTACAAAGAAAGACTTGAACAAGCCTCCGCAAAGCTTACAGCAAAGTTAATCCCTATGACCGGAAAAGGTGAAACTCTGAAACCGGCCCCACGCACTGTAGAACGTCGTTCTTCCGGTGTAATCGGAACACTTTTTTCAGCAGGAGCTGCATCCCTTACTTGGCGAGAGTTTATACTAAATTACGCTGCTGAGGTAAATAAGCTTCCCCTTCCACAGGAATCCCTCAGTGATTACCGATCCAGCCTATCAAAAGAGCAAAAAGATATAGTAACCACTCTTCTGCCGGCGGCCGCAGCCATTCGAAGGGAACATGAAATACAGGGTACTCCTAAGGACGGAGCAGAGATATTACAGGACGTTATTGAGTGGACCCAGGCAACAATTACCTCTCACCTTTCGGCATTGGAGTAAGTTATTCCGGCATACCCTACAAAGGAGCTGTCTGGATTAAAAGAATAGCTGCTCTCATAACCGACCAGGACTCCCTCTTCACATCCGTAGGCAGAGGCATACTCTATTGCCGCCACAGCAGCTCCGGCGGAACAGGCAGCTTTCCGCTCATTTCCCCATCTGAGGACCTCTTGCGAGTTCATCTCAAGCATTTGCTGGATAATTCCCGCATCATTCTCCTGTTGCGCCCATTTTAACGACTCCTGGCCTATTCCCTTTGGGGCAAATCCATAGTTTGGTCCGTAATGGGTTAGATCGGTAGAACCTATCATGCAGACCTTTTCAGAAAAGGAACCGGAAATACCTGCACATACTTTGCCCAGATTTACCGCCTCCTCCCCGGCCCCTACTCTGAGCCATACGATTTCGGCCCTTGGGAATAGGTAGCGCACAATTGGCAACTGTACCTCAACTGTGTTGTCGGGTACACTATCAGCTTTTATGTCCAGCTGATCGATTAACCTATTTCTGTATTCATCGGCGGCTTGAATAGGACCTAGGGGAGTTTCAAAAAACTGCTCTTCAGCCACGGCTACCCCGTCACCGGCTCTTAAATGCCCCCCAACGACTAGTACTACTTCACATTCCGGATTGATTCTTCGAATAGTTTTGTAGGCAAGCTTACCGGAAAAAACCCAGCCCGCATGGGGAACAATGGCAGCAATACCGGTCTGTTCCTGGACAGTATTAATTCCGTTCTCCCATTTCTCGAATTTTTCTTCGGTTTCTTTTTGATTGTTAGGATACCAACCTGGGGGAAGAACTCTTTTTCTTACCTTATCATTACTCATATTTCTAGTGTAGAACATGGAGGAGGTGTTTCTCAAGGGCATTAACTTTTAAAACAGGAATTCTAGTTTTGGATGTCTTCTGACTTCCAAAATTAGAATAACCTCAAACTCTTTAAGCTAATTTACTTATCTTAAACAAAATGTGAGCATTCTAAATTTGAAAATTTTGGTGAAATTTTCAAATTTAGAATAGCTGCTTTTAAAAAAACGATTTTACTTTCATTGTTTTTTATTTATAATACACCCATGACACGAAAGACTTTGAAGGCCGTCAATATTTGCGCACTTGTAGTACTTATTGCTATCCTCGCGTATACTGCATTTCTTTTTACATCTTTCTACCGTTCGGGTAGTTCTAATGCAAAGATTGCAATTTCCCGGATTAGTGAACGTGCCTATACCCTCTTAAGCCTCGAAAGTCAAAATAGGGGTACCCAAGGCGTAGTATCTGAACAAAATTCACAACTAAATACGTTGCGTAAGAGTCTCACCGAATTATCACAACTCAAAAGCTTTGTACTTTATAATTCAAACGGAGAAATTATATATATATACGCCCGAAATCCCTCGTATGTAAGGGTCCTGCAGCCTCAATCCACCGACCAGTACCTTCGTGCATCAATTGACCTCCCTTACAACAACCTGTTTGAAACAACCCAAAAGGTTTCTATTGACAAAAATAGTAATATGTATGGTGAAGGTGTATATCAAGTATTTACCCCGCACCGATTGTTTTCAGTTTCAAAAATTCTATTCTTCGCCCTAGGTGCTTTATTCTTAGTTCTCCTTTTCAGTATTGTAGGAGCCCACAAAGAACGAAGCGCTGTAGCCTCGGAGGTAGTATCCTCTGAGTCAGATACTTTTACCAATGAAATATCATCCGACACTGAAAGCACTGAAGAAGAAGGGCATGACGTATTTTCTGAAGATGCGTTATACACCCCGGATACCGGTCTATGCTTCGAACAGTACCTTGAAGAGCGGCTCAGCAACGAGCTTCGCAGAGCAGCTGCCTTTGATCAAGACCTTGTGGCGGCCCTTATAAAATGTCGGAACGGCTTGGAAGAACGAGCACTTTATATTCAGCTTGCACACATAGTAAAAGATCATTTTACCTTTCACGACCTTCTTTTTGAAGTTGAGCACGATAAGATAGCCGTAATACTCCCAAATACAGACCTCGAACAGGGTATAAATGAATTATCCGATTTTCAGAGAGAACTATTTAACGGAGCTTCAGATAATTTCTGCTCTTTTGATATTTCAATAGGTATAAGCTCACGTAACGGGCGTCTTATAAACAGTCCGCGCATATTAAAAGAAGCCCGAGTTGCCTTGAATAAGGCTGAAAAAGATTCTGAAACCAATTTGATCGGCTTCCGTCCGGACCCGGGCAAGTTTCGTTCTTTTCTGGCTAATTCCGGCTAACCGTAAAGTATGGATTAAGAATTGTATTCATGCGCCACTCACTTACTAAAAAAGTGTGCTGAGAGTTGCGTGGTTTCACATAGAACTGTTTTTCACTGTTTCTATTTCCCACACGCATTTCAAAGGTATCTCCATTTTCCGTTTCAAAAAAAAAGGTATACCGAGGATCAGTTATCCCGGAGTTTCCCCTTTCCTGCCGACCGGCAAACCTCTCGCCACTTAGTTCGATCACATTTCTTACAAGTCTATCCATAATATCCTGATCGATAGTTTTATCTCTGTTTTCCAGCAAGACCCATCGCCCCTGATTGTTTTCGCCGCTTTCGCGTCGAAATCGGGAACTTCGGTCATCACTATACTCAAAGTATATTACATCCTGGATTGAAATACCCTCGGGAAAGAGTGACAAGTCCGACCAATATGCTGAATTGCTTTGTAGGTAATTTCGCATATCATCAACTACATACGTAGAAACTTCATTTTCTTTCCGGGCGTACTGTTGGTCGCTGCCCTCTAAAGCTGATCCGAAGAGTATTGTCATAGCAGCTTCTCTATTACCTTCGGTGTAAAGCTCCAGCTTATCCCCACTCTCGTCCACAGAAAAGTTAGACCAGTTCTCTTTTTTATTTCCCCCACGAGAGTAATATTTCAATTCCGACAGTGATTCAATAAATGCCTCGACCTTTTCGTTGTTCCCAGGAAATTCTTCATCATCAATGATAATATCCCAGGCCCCCCTTCCTTTACGCACCAGTGAGTAATTTTTGTTACTAAAATCCAGTTTCTCAATAGTGTCCTTCGTTATATCGGGCAGCCACTGCTTTGGTTCTATCTCTATGTGTGAGGATGGATGTATAATTCCACCGGCAAAGTAAATCACCAAGAGTATAAAAGCAAAACTTATAAGCAATATAACTTTAGTCCTGTAGGTCATGCTCTTTCTTCCTTCGTACTATATAGCGAACAATACCATAGCCAATTACCAGTAATGGAATAATAACCAGGTTAATTATTTGCGAAAAGAGATAGTGCCGCCGCGCCCGTTGCGGTTCAAGCCGGTTCAGTCGGGTATCCCTCACTGCACGGCTGCGTATTTCCATCAAGTCATCTTCTTTTGCCAGCCAATCGGCACAGTTCAAAAGAAAATCCATATTGTACATGCTGTCGGAATACTGAATAATGTTTGAAGCAAAGTCTGAGTCACCGAATACAATTACTCGGGTTGTTTTACCTTCGGTTTTTAGCTCTTCATAGGGCATCACTACCCCCGCGGGGGGAGTGAAAGTCTCAGGTGAAAAAAAGCTTTCAAAGCCCTTTTCTATGCTTACCCCTAGGGTATACTGCCCTGCGGACTCAGCCGATTCGGCTGAAAGAAGCTCTGAATTTCTCATTTTATAGGGATCTGTGGTAAACCTATCTTTCATAATCCACGCTTTGTCGGAACTTTTCACCAGAGGTGTCGCAGCAGGAGCTGTCTGGTCAGAGAGCTTTAAAGGGCTCGCCCACAGTAAATCAAGGCCATTGAAACGGGCGGTTATAGGGTTCTCAGGATCGACATTTTGAGGTCGAATATTGATCCAATGGGGATACCTATCAATCACTTCCCAGGCCATTCCCCCCATCACCTGTCTAGGTATGCGAAAGTTTTTTGCATAACGGTCCAATACAAGCTCTTCTTTTATTTTTACCCCGTAGGATTCCAACATCTCAAATATGGGAGGGGCCTCATACTTAGAGGCCTTTAGATTCTGATCAAAATGTATCTCCACTCCGTCGACACCCAAAAAAGCTTTTCCGCCCTTCATTACATATTGATCGATATGCAGCAACTCGTACCGGTTCAAATCTCCTCCTCCCAGCAGAAAGAGCACATCGATTCTTTCCGGAATCATTTTCCCGCGCTCCAGCTCTTCTACTTCAAAGGAATTTCCCAAGGTATTGTAGAGGGCGCTAAAGTCACGCTGCAAAGACATAGAGGAATTACCGATAAGTATACCTATATTAGGTTCATTCTGATGTACGAGCTTTTTTATATTTGAAGTTATATCATATTCAAGAGTGTGTGTGTTGAATACCAGTGGAAGGACCTCTTTTCTATCCAGATACCGAATTAAAATGCCTGAATATACCTGTGCATAGGTTTTTTCATTTTGTTCAACGAGCTGTATCTGCCGCGGCTGGATTCCCAAGCCCTGAATTTCCTCAGCAACACCGGTTTTATCCGGGTCAACCACCGTTACTTTTATCTTACCGTGGCCGTATGTCGCATATTCATGCAGTAAATCCTCAATTTGCCGGGGAATTTGAGTGACCTTTCTCAACTTGTCCGATACATAATAGGTTATGGTTACTTGTTCGGAAATCTGGTCGGATAAATTTTTTGATACTTCAGATATAGTATAAATTTTATCCTCCGTTAGATCAAAACGGGTAAAGTAGCGTTGACTATTCAAAAGTACCAAAACCGAAACTAGAATAGTAAGAAGGAGTAGACTAATTTCTTTCCACCTCTGTCGAAGCATATGTGCTTCTACCTCCACTTTCGTAAAATCAAAATTTTCATATTGAAATAAAGAAACAAGGTAGTGAGGACCAGGTAAAACATTACATCCCTGGTATCAATAAGTCCTTTGGTAAAGCTCTCAAAATGGGTCTGTAGTGAAACGTACTGAAAGAAAGATGCAATTTGGTCGGGAAAATTGAGAAACATGGTAAACTGCCGTACCAAAGTAAAAGCAAGCAGTATCACTACTGTAAATAAAAAAGAACTAATCTGATTGCTGGTGAAAGACGAGACACAAAGACCAATGGAGATTCCTACACCAGCTAAAAGCAGCGAACCTGTATACTGGCCCCAGATCTGTCCGACGGCGAAATCTCCCAAAGGCATTAAAGTAAGGGGTAACGGAACCGTCAACATCAAAAGCATCCCCACCAGAATAAGGGCGGCAAAAAATTTCCCCACTACCAGCTCACCTACTCTAATGGGTAAGGTTAATAAAATCTCATCGGTTTTCATTCGCGCTTCCTCAGCCCAACTGCGCATAGTTAAGGCTGGTAGAAGGAAAATAAAAACCATTGGAAAAACACCAAAATAGCCCCGTAAGGAGGCTGTATTGGCAGCGTAAAACTGTTCCATGAAGAAGAGCCACGCGGAGGTGAACACCAAAAAAAATACCGCAACAATGTATGCAATCGGGGTATTAAAATAACTTCTCAGCTCTTTTTGAATAATTGCCTTTACACTAAGCATGCAGGGCTTCCTCCCTCCCCGTAAGGTTCAGGAACACATCCTCCAGGGACATTGTCTTTTTTTGCAGTTCCACTAGGGTAAGTTTATGTTCTACCGCCCACTCGAATACCGCACTTCCATCTGCCAAATCCGGCGGAATGCTTACTTCTATTTTTATCCCCTCTTTGCAGGGATTGATTGAAATGAGACTCCGAAAACGGGATTCCCCTTGTACATATTTTTTTATTTTTTCTGTTTCTGCGCCTCTAATTGTAGCAATATATACCGCATCACCCTGGATAGAACTACGAATTGCCTCAGTAGACCCTTGTGCGACAATTTCTCCTTTGTTCATTATCAGGACCCTGGAACAAACCGCCTCTACTTCCTGAAGAATATGGGTCGACAAAATGACTGTTTTCTCGCGGCCGGCCGTTTTAATTAAATTGCGAATTTCTATAATTTGGTGGGGATCCAAACCGGTGGTAGGTTCATCCAAAATAAGCAGATCCGGGGCATGAATAAGCCCTTGGGCCAGGCCAACCCTCTGTTGATACCCCTTGGACAGTGTAGCGATAGGACGGTATACCACTGAAGCGAGTCCTGTTTCTTCAATAACCGCAGACAAGCGCCGTTTCTTATCTGCTACCGACAAACCCCGCACATCGGCGATAAACTCAAGGTATTCATGCACATTCAAATCCGGATACACCGGCGCATTTTCCGGAAGATACCCAATTTCCGATTTGATTTTCAGCGATTCCGTGTAGATATCATAGCCCAATATCGAAACGCTTCCTGAGGTCGGAAAATGATAGCCGGTAAGTATTTTCAAGAGGGTTGTTTTCCCCGCTCCGTTGGGACCTAAAAGTCCGACCACTTCTCCTTTTCCAATAGAAAAATCGACGTTTCGCACCGCTTCTATGTGACCGTATCGTTTACTTACCCTTTGTGCTTCAATCATACCTTTTCTATTCCTCCTTGTAAGGAATATCATATGTAAGACGATCGCGTGTGAGGACAGTGTCGGGGAAAACCTCACGGGCCTCGTTCAGCAGCTGTCGTAGTTCATATTCGGTATATCGCGGGCTGTAGTGTATAAGGCCAAGCTTTCCCACGCCTCCAGCATCCCTTGCAACTGTAGCAGCCTGGTGGGCGGTAAGATGCTTCTTTTCGCGGGCGCTCTCCTCCAATTCATGTTTAAACATTCCTTCACAGACTAGAAAATCACAGCCCCCTACCTTAGGGGCAATCCCGTCAAAATATACTGTATCGGTGACATAGCCAATTTTTCGGCCCGGCCTGTTGGGACCCATAACAGCCTCCGACGGTACCTTTTCGCCGGTTTCTGAAAGAACGGTTTCACCCTTCTGCAATTTTGCCCACTTTGGTCCCTTCGGTACCTGCAGTCGTTCGGCTTCCTGTGGATTAAAGACCCCCGGCCTTTCATCTTCTATCAGTACATATCCCATGCAAGGCTTCGTATGCCGCAGCCAAAAGGCATCTATATGAAACCCCTCCCCCTGATACACTGTTCCCGGGGTTTCAATTTCCCGGATAATAATCTCGTAGTTGATATACATATCGAGGACCCGTCGGTTTTCCTCAACGTACTCTTTTATTTTAGGCGGACCAATTATATAGAGCGGCTCATCACGGTCTACTTGACTGGACAACATGAGAATACCCGGCAGTCCTGTCACATGATCTGCATGGGTATGGCTAATAAAAATTGTGTTTATTTTTTTCCAGCGCAAATTGAGTTTTCTTAAAGATACCTGGGTACCTTCACCGCAGTCGAACAGAAAAAGATCTCCCTCTCGGCGCAGAAGCATAGAGGTGAGGAATCTATTGGGTAGGGGCATCATGCCGCCGGTCCCGAGAATAAATAGTTCTAAGTTCATAATGTGTGTATAATATAAATAGGTGGACGGAATTACAAGATTCCGCCCACTTTTACGTCTTAATTATTTATTGATGCATGATCCGGCACTTGTTCCGGCTTTTTCGCAGTAAAGTTTATTTCTCCCTTCCTCATGCTCAAAACCAGACGTGTGCCGCTTGAGCACTTACCCTCCAGCATCTGCATAGAAATCGGATCTTCAATTTCTTTACTTATAAGCCTTCTCAGCGGCCGCGCACCATATTTTGCATCAAAACCATTGTCAATAAGATAATCCTTTACAGTTTGCTTTACTTCCATGATGATGTTCATTTCAAGAAGTCGTAGAGATACCTCCGACAGCATAATGTCGAGTATTTTGCTGACCTCATCACGACTCAGGCTCTGGAATACGACAATTTCATCTACACGGTTGATAAACTCGGGCCGAAAGGACCGTCGCATCTCGTTTAAGGCGGATGCTTTAATATCCTTGTAATCAAACACACCCTCTTTTACCTGAAAGCCCAGTGTCCCTTCGTGGGAGATTTCCCGGGCACCCGCATTGGAGGTCATAATAAGCACGGTATTTCGGAAGGACACCTTATGTCCAAGATTATCCTGCAACTCTCCCTCCTCCAATACCTGGAGTAACAGGTTAAACACATCCGGGTGGGCCTTTTCAATCTCGTCCAACAAAATTACCGAGTAGGGCCGGCGTCTAATTTTTTCCGTCAGCATGCCGCCCTCTTCGTAGCCTACATAACCGGGAGGTGCCCCGACCAATCGGCTGACGTTGTGTTTTTCCATAAAGTCGGACATATCGATTCTTATCAGAGAATCTTCGTTCCCAAAAAGGAACTGCGCCAGGGTTTTTGCCAACAGTGTTTTTCCTACTCCCGTAGGCCCGAGGAATATAAATGACCCCAGGGGTCGTGTAGGTGAATTTAATCCGGTCCTGGAACGGCGAATACTCGAAGCGATTGCTCCAATTGCTTCGTCCTGTCCGATAATCGTTTTGTGCAGCTCGTCTTCAATGTGAAGGAGCTTTTCAGATTCACTTTGCGCAATTCTCGCCAGGGGTATTCCGGTAATGCTGGAAATTATGCTCTGAATATCTTCTTCATCTACAATGTTCTTTTCGTTTTTAAGGGACTTTTTCCATCCCTTCTTTATTTCCTCTACCCGGCCCTTCAATTGCCTTACCGTATCCCGTACCGCTGCTGCCTTTTCATAATCCTGATTATTTACAAGGTTTATTTTTTCTTCGGTCAGCCGCTCTATTTCCTCTTCAAGTTCGGTCAGCTCTTTCGGTCTGACCGTGTTGTTTATTCTCTTGTAGGAACCCGCTTCATCGATCAAATCAATTGCCTTGTCCGGCAAAAACCGATCACTGATATAGCGGCCGGAGAGCCTGGCAGCTTCAGTAATTGCCTTTTCTGTGTACGAGACGTTGTGGTGTTCCTCATACTGATTTTTTATGCCGTTTAGTATTTCCATTGTCTCATCTATCGACGGCTCTTCAACAAAAATCGTCTGAAACCTCCGTTCCAGGGCCGCATCCTTCTCAATGTACTTGCGGTACTCATTATGGGTGGTTGCCCCTATGGTTTGCAGCTCTCCGCGAGAAAGGGCGGGTTTCAACATATTGGAGGCATCGATTGCACCTTCTGCACCACCTGCCCCAATGATGGTATGGAGTTCATCGATAAAAAGAATCACATTACCGGCAATGGAGATCTCTTTCATAACCTTTTTAAGCCGCTCTTCAAACTCACCTCGGTACTTTGTGCCGGCGATAAGGGAGGCTATGTCGAGGGTAACTACGCGCTTTCCAAGCAACACTTCCGGTGCAGTTCCCTCCTGAATTTGCTGGGCAAGACCTTCGACAATCGCGGTTTTTCCAACTCCCGGCTCGCCTATTAGTACCGGGTTATTTTTTGTACGACGGGCAAGAATCTGTATTACCCGCTGAATTTCCCACGTGCGGCCGATAACCGGATCGAGCTTGTTTTCCCGGGCGTAATCTGTAAGATCTCTGGCAAACTCATCAAGGGTGGGAGTACCTTTTCCACTGTGCTGCTGCGTCGCTTTTCGCTTTGGAGCTCCCTGGGGGGCACCACCGCCGGCTTTCTTCCGCATACTGCCGCTTCCGCGGAGGTCCGTAATTGCGTCCCGAATAGTTTCAACAGAGACCGAATGTTTTACAAGAAACCGCTGTACCACACTGCCGGTCTCTTTTGAGGCTGCAAGCAGCAGGTGTTCGGTCCCGATATATTCGTGGCCCATGCCGCGGGCCTCTTCGGCCGCATCTTCAAGTACCTTTTTACCTCGGTGCGAAGGGGGAACATCCCCTAGAATGAACCCTGCGTGTTTTTTTGGTATGCTCTTTTCGATCTCGGACTGCAATTCCCCCGGATCGATCTTTAGATTTGTGAGAGCTTTGTAACCCAATCCTTCTCCATCTTTCAGGAGAGCAAGAATTATATGTTCGGGAAGAAGCTGGTCTGAATGAAACCGTTTTGCCTCCTCCTGTGCGAATATCGTTAGTATTCTTTGGGCCCGTTGTGTTAGACCTTTAAACATCGGCATCCTCCTTGTAAGCGCCCAATGCGTGCTGTACGAGGCGCGCTCGTAAACTCTTGATCTGCTGGGATGATTCTTCCAGCTTCTCATGTCCGGCAATCTGCTGCAGATGGGCCTTCCCAACAAGCACTAACAGTGCATTCACATTTTGGAGAGGAACATCAATCCATCCCAGCGCGACACCTAAACGCACATCCGAAAGCAAATTAATTGCTTCCTTCTCCTGCAGCAATCTGCAGTTTGTTAAAATTCCATAAGCACGATATACAATATCTTCAAGTTCAACCCTACGGTGACGTTTCATTTCCTCACGTGCCTTCTGTTCATAATCTACTAGCTGAGAGGCTATACGTGCAAGTTTTTCAACAATATCTTTTTCATTTTCTCCAATTGAAACAGGATTGTACAGCTGGTAGAGGGACCCGAGGGACCCGTCTTCATCACCGGTAAATCCTTTTACCTCAAGTCCTGCATCCATTGCTTTTCTAAAAGCCCGCTCCAATACCGACGAATATTTTAGCGCGGGAAGATGCATCAGTACCGAAACTTGCAGTCCCGTCCCGCAGTTCTTTAAATTAGAACTTAAATACCCTTTGTCGAGGGATACCGCAAAATCAAGTTGTTTTTCCAGCTGACGGTCTATCGCATTCACCTTTTCATAGGCCCGTTGTATGGACAAGCCCCCTGTAAAGGCAGCAAGCCGTAGATGATCCTTACTGTTAACAGTAGCGGCGATTGAGTCTTTCCGATCAAATACCACAACACGCTCTTTTTCCAGGGAATAATTCTGGGAAACAAAGTGCTTTTCTATAAGTTTTCTCCGTTCGACCACCGGAAGACTCTCCAGAACTTTCATAGTCAGCTCATCATCCACATGAACACCGCGGAAGGCCTTTCTTATATTTTCCTGAACTTCCTGCAGCTCCTTATCATTCAGTTTATGAGGAAAAAAATACCCCGACAGGTTTCGGGATAACCGTGCTCGACTGGAATACACCACCGCCTGTTCCGGTCCCCTTTCACTGTACCACCCAGGGTGTTCTAAAATTGTTTGAAAGTTAACTGCATTCATTCCTCAATACCCCTATGGGGATTCTGCTCCAGTTCTTTTATCTGGTCCCTGAGCAAAGCTGCCCTTTCATATTCTTCCTTCTGTACCGCCTCGCTTAGTTTCCGTTTGAGTACTTCCTTATCAATTAAAATAGCTTTGTAAGCCTTCAATTTCTCAGGGAATTTACCCCGGTGTATGGTAATATCCGTATGGTCGGATAAAATAGTATCAATTTGGTTTCGGAAAGTTGTATAACACTCCGCGCAACCGGCTGTTTCATTCTCTTTAAGATCAGTAAGAGTAGTGCCGCATTTCGGACATTCGTTTGTTACGGTCTGTTCACCCTCCTGAGAAAAAGATTCTACCAATCCACTCAGCAACTGTGAGAGAGAGACCTCGCCGTTTTCCCCATTTTCGAGGGTAACACCTTTCTGCTTTGCACACTCGGCACACATATGGACCTCATAAATTTCTCCGCCCATAATTTGCTGAACGTGGACAATAGCTTCATTCTCTCCACAAATATCACAAATCATTAAATCCTCCGTTTTCTCTCCTCCATT
>CAZDFY010000002.1:0-11801 GCA_964504785.1 uncultured Sediminispirochaeta sp.
CTGGTTTTTCGGGATGTAACGGAGGAGTACAAGAAAAACCGGCAGATTAAAGAATCGAAGGAGTTTCTTGATACGGTTATGCTGAGCATCCAGGATGGAATCAGCGTGTTAAATCCCGATCTCACAATACAGTACGTGAACCCTGTAATGGAGAAGTGGTATGCAGCCAATCTGCCCCTCATCGGCACCCATTGTTACTCCGCGTATCATAAAAAAGACAAGCCCTGCGCACCTTGTCCCTCTTTACGCTGTATGAAATCCGGCAAACCAGAGACGGATATTGTGCCGGTTGAAGATGAGCTCAATTCTCCGGTTAAATGGGTTGAGCTTTTCAGTTATCCCCTGGTTGACGGGGAAACGGGAAATGTAAAGGGAGTCATTGAGTTTGTAAGGGATATAAGCGAACGGCGTAAAGCGGAGAAAAGCCTTGAGGAAAGTGAGGCTCGCTGGAAGTTTGCCCTCGAAGGCGCCGGAGACGGAGTGTGGGACTGGAATGCTCAGACGAACAGGGTCTTTTTCTCACGACAGTGGAAGGAGATGCTCGGATATAGAGAAGAAGAGGTTGGGGATACTCTGGATGAATGGGAAAACCGCATACATCCGGAGGACCGGGAAAGCTGTTTTGCCGACTTAGAGGCCCATTTAAGCGGGAAAACCCCCTTTTATAAAAACGAGCACCGGGTAAAGTGTAAAGGCGGAGAATATAAATGGATATTGGACAGGGGCAAGGTAATAGAGCGGGCGAATGACGGCTCCCCCCTTCGTGTGATAGGTACCCACGCCGATATCAGTGAACGAAAAGAAAATGAACAGAAAATTATAGAAGTGCAATTTCGGCTCCAAAGAATTATTGATAATTCGACCTTCATTATAAATGAAATTGATTCAAACGGGCATTATACACTGGTAAATAAGGCTACATGCACACTAGTTGGTTTAGCGAAAGAAGAGTTGGTGGGGAAGCACTTTAGAGAGGTCCTTCCGCGGGGGACTGCCGATATTTTTCAAAAACGGATAGAACATGTGTATGCAACGGGAGAACAAATAACTGTCGATGATCAGCTTGATGTTGAAGGTGAAGAACACTCTTTTCGCACCGTCTTATTTCCCCTTTACCTGAAAAAACAGAAAATTCAATCGGTAGTGGGCATAGGCTATGAGATAACTCAGCAGGTAAATGCGCTTAAAGAGAAAGACTTTCTTATGAGAGAGCTTAACCATCGGGTGAAAAATAATCTCGCCATGGTCTCCTCATTGATTAGCTTAAAGGATTTAGAAACTGAGGATAATCTGTCGGACCTGAAAAATAGAATAGATTCAATCAAACTGGTCCACGAAAAACTCCACCAGTACGATGATCTAGATAGGATTGAAGTAAAAGAGTACTTTCAAGAGCTTTTAGAGTCGATATTCTCCTCTACCGCCGACCGTAAAGTGAATATTGTCAATAATATTGAAGATGTGAATATTCACACTGAAACAGTGATCCCCCTTGGTCTGGTGGTGAATGAAATAGCAACCAATGCAATAAAATATGGATTTACCTCTGATGAAGAGGCCCGTTTTACCATAGCCCTTGCAAAAGAAAAGGGGGCCAATGAGTATACCCTTACCCTCTCTAATTCAGGCAAATCCTTTCCTGAAGAAATAGGATTAGAAAATCCGGAGACCATGGGCTTACAGCTGGTAAGTACTTTAATATACCAGTTACGCGGGACGATAGAACTGCAGAAGAAACCCTTTCCGATTTTCACTATACGTTTCCCCTTGAAAAATCCCTCGCAAGAATAAACAAGAATAAACAAGTGTAATAAAACCTCCCTTATGTCTCTCTCAGGGTATCTCATACAATTTTAAGTGTAACCTTTAGTGTTCTAAGTTTGTTTTATAGGTAAACCATAATGAACCAAGTGAAGGAGGTTTTTATGAGAAGAATAAGTGTATTTTTTATTGTACTGCTTATAGCAGCAGCACCATCAATGGCACAGGATATTGATCTTAGCGAAATTGATCCTGCCGACATTGATTATTCAAAGGTAGATCTATCGGATGTAGAGTTTTATTTCAACGGACCGATTGAAATTTTTATCGGCGGTTTGGAATACGGCGGTAAAAGATACGTGGCGAAATTAGATTACGATGGAGGTCGGACTGTAAAGGTTGAAGCCCCGGTGGTAAAAAAGACCGGGATGAGGCCTCAAGCGATTGATCTGAGTGATGTAATGCTCGCCCCTGGGGAGAAGGGAGTTGTTCTTAGAAATGTAATTATAGAAGGTAAAAGGTTTTCCGGTGAGGTTGTACCCGCAAAGGGAAATACCTTAAAGCTCGCCTCTTATAGTGTTGAGGGAAAAGCCCGCGGGGCCGAGGAGCGATTAGCAGAGTATCGCCAAAAAATAAGTGAGAAAGAGCGTGAGTTGCGGGTAAGGGACAATAAAATTACCCGCTTGGAAAATAGAATTGACTCTAGGAGGTCGGAAAAAGATGTAATGGGTCAAACCTTTTCTCGGACTCTCACAGATGGATTTAAATCTGCCCGGAATACTTTGGGCGACTGGTCACGAAGCGGCGGTAATTTGGAGCAGGACGATAGCAGCCAGCGTTTTGCAAAATATCTTGTTTCACAGAGTCAGTCTGCGGATGTTCTGAAGTACAGCTTTAGTACACGGGCTAGGAACAACGGCTGGCGGGGAGCCGGACTACATTTTCTGGTAAGCGGGAGTGACAAAGCAAGCGGATACGGTCTGGGTAAGTCCTACCTGTGCTGGGTAACCCGCGATGAAAGGGCTATGCAGACGGATAAAACCTATATACAGCTCTACAAGTCGATGGATGATGTGAAAATGATTGAAGTGAAAAGCACAATTACCGATTTCGATATCGCAAAGGGAATCGATGTTGATATCTACGTTGACAAGGCCAAAGATGCAATAACTGTAGCTGCAAACGGCGAAGAGATGTTCACCTTTACTGATAATGATTTTTATTCTTATGGAAATGCTATAGCATTTCGCAGCCTTGGTAGGGCCCGGTTTGAGGATTTTAGCCTTAAAGTCAAATAAGCAAAGCCTTGGCGTTTCAAAATTGCCATTTTGAAAGCGCCTCAAGTATAAAATTATTCGGTGGGAATGTAGATGCTCACAATAGAGCCTTTCCCACCGGATTCATTTTTAATTGTGTAGGTGCTCTTTATCTGCGCGGCAAGCGTATCAATCAACTGAATTCCCAATGTATCAGGATAACTACGCTGAACAGTATCCGGAATGCCGATACCATCATCTTTAACGGTTACGGCTATATTTTTATCGGTTTTTTTACAGCGAACGGAGATAAAACCCTTTTCATACGCGGGAAAGGCATGTTGAATGCTGTTGGTAATAACTTCATTTAGAATCAGCCCCAAAGGAATAGCAGTACTTAGCTCGACAAACACCGAATCGACCTCAATATCATACGAAATAAAAGCGGAATTAGAGTATAGGTGTACAAGGTCCGGTACAATACGGTTGATATAGGCTTTTAAGTCGACTTTACTGAAGTTTTCCGATTCGTACAGCTCTTCATGTACCGAAGCGATAGTAAAAATACGGCTTTGGCTTTCCTTGAAGTACTGTAAAAGGGCTTCATCTTTGAGATGGGAGGACTGCAAATTCAAAATGCTGGAAATAAGTTGTAAGTTGTTTTTTACCCGATGATGGACCTCCTTCAGCAGGGTTTCCTTTTCTTTTAGAGAATACTGCATGGATTTTTGTGCATCCTTATATTCGCTAACCATAGTATTTGCGTAATCGGCTATTTTTCTGAATTCTTTGTATTTAAGAGAAGCGGGATTGATGAGGGTGTAGTTGGTTATGGCATTCTGAAAAAAATCGGCGAAAAGGTGAAGGCTCCGTTCAACCTTTTTCGACATAAACAGAACGAGGGCGACACTCAATACTGCGATGCAAAAAAAGATCCCCAGGGATATCCAAATTCGTGTCCACATGCGAGTTTTATATTGAGCTAACTGTACATCAATTTGCTTCTGGAGAGTATCTAAGTAGACACCTGCCCCAAAAACCCAGTCCCAGCTTTTATAATATTGTACAAAGGATATTTTCGAGGCCTGTGTTCCATCGGAGGGTTTTCTCCATAAATACTGTAAAAATCCCCCATCATCTTGTGTTTGGGCTACTCGCAGTATTTTTTTTATTACCGGAAGGCCCTCAGGATCACGATAGTCAAGCAGACTACTCTCGTCATACTCCGGATCAACATGGGACAACATATACCCCTCTGAGTCGAGTACAAAAATATACCCGTCGTTCCCAAACCGGAGTTTGGATATCCAGTTTAAAGTTTCCGTCTGTACTTCTTCTTTCATATGTATAAGATATTCGCCGGAACCTATAAAAATACCCAAAGGCTCGAATGTTTTTATATAGGCAAGTTTTTTATATAAACCCGTTTCCTTCTCCGGATGGGGCCATTCATAGGTAGCAAAACCTTCAAGTTCAGTTTTAGCGATTTCAATAAGATGCTGCATTACTTTTATGTTTTGGTTGTCCGATGTCTCCAACAAATTGGTATTTTCCATACCGGGGTCGGGAGGATAGAGTATACTCCTCCCATCAAGGGAGTTTATAAAAATATATTGTTCGCTGTTGTTAAAATTAAGGGGTTTGATGGTCTTCACTATTTCCGTAATTATTTCTTTTTTTGAAGAAGAGGGGGGCATCCTCTCATATACATATTCAAGAATTGTATACACATTCTCAACTCGGGTTTTTACCTGATTCCTAGTGCGTGTTAATAGGCCGTCGTCCCGAAATTGTACATACTTTAGTACATCTTTGATCTCATTTTTTACAAGGTCACGGTTTTTTTGCATAAATTCAGTTTCAAAATTTTCGATATTACGCTGATAATCAAGCCTTTCGAGCCAGAGGAAGCTTCCGGCAAGAGAGATAAGTAATAAAAGCAGTACAATGCTGGTATTGATAAACAGAGATTTGGAGAGGCTGTTATTGAAGGGGCTATTCACACCTGACCTCTTTTACAAGTATAAATAATAAAAATTGCCGAGTAAACAATTAAAACTCCGACTTTGGAAAGGGGACTCTATTGTAGATATAGAGGTGAATCGTTATGATGCCCCTATGGCAATTATTAGTATGAAGGACCTCACCTTGAGCTTCGGTGGCCCGCCGTTGCTGGAAAATATTGAACTTCACATAGAGGGAGGGGACAGACTCTGTCTTTTAGGAAGAAACGGGACGGGTAAATCGACCTTGCTTAAACTAATGGCAGGTATCCTTGAACCTGATTCCGGAGAAGTAGTATGGGAAGGCGGAGCAAAGGCCGGTGGCCTTAAAACGGCGTATCTGAGGCAAGATTTTCCGAATATCCCGGAGGGGCGTGTAATTGACATTGTAACTGGGGGGAAACCGGAACGAAGTTTAGCCGCAGAACAAGCCTTGTCCCTATTCAATCTTGTTCCGGAGCACCATATCGAGTATATGTCCGGTGGTGAAAAGCGTAGGGTGTACATAGCTGGAGTGCTGGCGGCCCAACCGGATGTACTGCTTCTGGATGAGCCGACTAATCATATGGATATCGATACTATCACATTGCTGGAGGAGTATCTGCTTCGCAATGTGAAGACCCTTATTTTTGTAACCCACGATCGTAGTTTCGCAAAGCGTATGGCAAACCGGGTAGCCGAGATCGATCGTGGTAGGGTGTATGCCTTTAGGACTACCTACGAACAGTTTTTAGAGCACCGGGAAGAGATGCTCGTGGAGGAGGCAAAGAGACGGGCCGAGTTCGACAAACGGCTTGCCCGGGAAGAAGCTTGGCTGCGGAGGGGCTTAAAGGCCAGAAGGACCCGTAATGAGGGAAGGGTACGCGCCCTGCAGGAGATGCGGGAGGAGTACCGCCTGCGGCGGAATCAGAGCGGAAAGGCGCGGATGGAGATCCATACCGGCGCGCGTTCCGGTAATTTAGTTATTGAAGCAAAAAATGTAAGCTTTAGCTATGATAAAGAGAAAATTATCGAAAACTTTACCACCACTATTATGCGTAAGGATAGAGTAGGAATTGTAGGCCCTAACGGCTCGGGTAAAACCACTCTATTGAAGCTCCTGCTGAAGGCAGTGGAGCCTGAATCCGGAAAAATTCGTCACGGAGCACAGCTTCAACCTCTTTACTTTGATCAGATGCGCAGCGAACTGGATCCGGACAAAACTGTTGCTGATAATTTAGGCGAGGGCTACGATACGGTTGTGCTCAATGGACGGAGAAAGCATATAATAGCGTATCTGCAGGACTTTCTGTTTAGTCCTGAAAGGGCAAAAAGCCCGGTTGCCCATCTATCCGGGGGGGAGCGAAACCGGCTTTTGTTGGCAAAGTTATTTGCCCGCCCAGCGAATTTATTGGTCCTGGATGAGCCGACCAATGACCTTGATATGGAAACACTGGAATTGTTGGAAGACCTTTTACAGGAGTATAAGGGAACTATACTGTTGGTGAGTCACGATAGGACCTTTTTAGACAACGTCGTGACCGATTGTTTTGTTCTTGCCGGAGAGGGAAGGGTAATTGAATATGCCGGAGGCTACAGTGACTGGAAGGAATCGGAACTTCGAAGAATTGTAGAGGAGCAGAAGTCACTAAAAGGTCCACGTTCGGATAAAAAACCTGACTTCGGAACAACACCCGCGGAGAAGCGGAGGGCAAAGAAGCCTAAAACGGAAAAACCCCGTACCCTCTCTTTTAAAGAGAAGGGCGAACTTGAGTCTCTTCCGGATAAAATTGCGGAAATGGAAGCGGAAAAAGAGTCCCTCCACGAAGAGCTATCCAATCCGGAATTATATCGTTCAGCAGATGGAAATCCTTCTAAGATAGCAGCTCGGCTGGAGGAAGTGGAAAAAGAACTCGAGGCAGCGTATCATCGCTGGGAAGAGCTGGACTGCATCTTTTCAGCGCAGGGTGATAATTAAACAAGGAGGTAGTGTGAAGAAAAAAGCAGATATAAAGCGTATTTTATTGATTGGAATTCCAATGCTAGTATTGGCAATTGGAGTAAAAATGCTTGATGAAGAGGGAAGGATTTTATGGTTCGAACGTAATGGAACAGAGTTTACACGGGCCCGATTTTATCTCTTTTCTGGTGAGAAAGACAGGGCCTTTAGGGTTAAGCCCAGCGAAGATGTTGTGATTGAATGGATTCCTGAGCTTGAGAAAGGGAGCCTTCAACTTTCAGTGAAAAGACCGTCGGATGCTCCTAGGGTGTTCACTGAAAAGAGGGATACCTACGAGTTTACCGTAAAAGAAAGGGGCCAGGTAAAATTAAAAGTAACCGGAGAGGATGCTCGGGGTAAATTTGAGGTTCGCTGGAGAAAAGAATAGAGCCGGCCTGTACAATTTTACGTGTTTACGTGGCTTCAGTTGCAACGTCCACTTCCGAAGAATTGGTAATTGCAAGCAGCTGTTCAAAGCTTACCGGAACCCCGGAGGCATCGGTACCGGCCGCAGGATAGATGGTGTCCCACTTTTTTAGACTGCCGTCAAGATAAATTTCTATGTCCTTTACACCAAAGGGGCATACGCTGCCGGGTAGAAAACCGGTTATCTCTCTCGTTTCTTCGGCATTTGCCATACTGTGCTTCACACCGGTGAGTCGTTTTACTTTGCCTGAGGATATTTTTCGGTCGCCGGCTAGCAGAAACATACGATATGTATCATCCTTGCCCCGCAAAAGAATTGATTTTGCTATCTGACCGGTTTCAACTCCAATCTTTTCGGCCGCTAACTGAGCAGTCGGGGTACTGCCCGGTGAAAACTCTAGAGCTGAGAGCTTGTGTTCATCTAAAACAGTTTGTACAGTATAAGGTATCATATAGACTTATCATAAAAAGTGTTTCCTAGTATGTAAAGGGGGTCCATGATGGATGCTATGGAATGTATTTTTTCGCGAACAAGTATCAGAAGCTTTTCCGATACACCGGTACCGGAGTCGGAACTTTTAAAGGTGATTGAAGCGGGAATGGCTGCTCCATCGGCGGTAAATATGCAGCCTTGGTTGTTTAATGCGGTAACAGACCGACAACTCCTTAATACGCTTTCAGATAAGCTGCCCTATGCAAAAATGCTTAAGTCGGTCCCTGCCGCTATCCTAGTGTGTGGAGATTTGAGGAAAACCCTTGATCAGCGGGAAAGGGACTATTGGGTCGAAGATTGTTCCGCCGCTTCGCAAAATATTTTGTTGGCAGCCCACGCAATCGGTCTTGGAGCAGTATGGACGGCTGTATATCCTGTGAGAAGCCGTATTGATTCTGTGCAAAGCATACTCAATATCCCGGATTATTTAATACCGTTAAATGTTATTCCCATTGGTTATCCCGATGAAATACGGGAGCCGAAAGAGAAATGGGATACCCAGAAAATCCACTGGAATAAGTGGGAGGGCGACTAAACTACACCACATCCTGCCCCCAAGGATCAGTTGACTGAGGGTTTATGACCGGTTTCCGCAGCCAGCCAGTGTATACCGCCCTTTTTATACAGTGCCTGTCTCCAGGTTTTTCCTGGGTTATCTGTAAAAACTAAGTCCGCCGAGGCGGGAATTACCAGCCAGTCTTTCCTCTTAAGTTCATTTTCAAGCTGACCTCCCGACCAACCCGCATATCCTGCAAAAAACCGTACTGTTGGCGGTATCGATGCAGGTTCCTCCCGCACTTTTTTATAGTTAGTATGGAGCAGGGAAAAATCCGGTTCAAACACAATGTGGTCTCCCACCTCAATTGCCCCGTCACTTTTTACTTCATCCAAAAAACCTGAATGGAGGGCGAATAAATAGTTTTGATCCACCGGTCCTCCTATGTAAATAGGAGCATCGGAAAACTCAGTGGAATCCATATCTTCGGCTATTTCCGTCAACGTAGTGTTACTGGGGCGGTTGATCACTAAGCCCATAGCGCCGTTTTGGTCATGGGTAAGGATCAGTACGATTGTCCGGAAGAAATTTGGATCTTTTAATTCTGACTCGGAAATCAGCATGTAACCGGGCAGAAAATCAGGAATATTCTCCGGCTCTAGGGGTGGCGGTATCTGGAGATGCTTAAAATCCTTCATGCCTACAATATACGAATACAAAAAAAAATTTCCAAGAGGTAGAATCGACGAGTTAGTAGATATGAGTATTGTTAAATTCTGTAAGTTTCTATTAATTGAGCCTTGAAGGGAGGGAGTTGAATTTGTTATCTTAAGAAGAAGTCAAAGGTTTTGCTCATAGGGGTATGCCTTTGACTTTTTTATTATGAGCACGTAAGATGTTCACGAAGAAATCTATGCATTAGGAGTAAATTATGCACATACGACGTATGCTTCGCCTTTTTACAGCTGTTTGTATCATGCTGTTAGTAAGTTCCGCCCTGGTTTTTGCCGGAGGCAAACAGGAGAAATCCTCTGAAAAAGAGAAAGAGTCCCAGCAGGAGACTTCTCAACAAGAGTCGACACAGCAGGACACATCTGAGGATGTACAGCCCGAGAGTTCGGGACAAACAGCAGCCTCGGATTCTGCAGCTAACGGCCCCGCAGCAATGGTAAACGGTGAAGAAATTAGCCAACAGGAGTTTGAGCAACTGCTCAACTATTTTAGATATCAGTATATGCAACAGGGTATGCAGATTCAGGGTCCGCAGCTTGAACAACTTAAAGTGATGGTACTAGAAAGTTTGATAGATAATGAGCTTATGTATCAGATTGCAAAGGATAATGGCTATGGCCCCTCCGATGAAGAATTGGATGCGGAGATGAAAAAGACCAAAGAGCGGTTTGCGGATGAAAATGCATATCAGCAAGCGCTGAATCAGCAGGGACTGTCTGAAGAAGAGTTGAAGCAGGAGCTCGCAAAGCAAATGACGAAAACACAGTTTGAAGAAGATAAGTTCGGTGATCAAACTACAGTGGATTCTTCTGAAGTACAGGCATTTTACGATGACAACCCTGAGCAGTTTAAGCAGCCTGAGCAGGTGAGAGCAAGTCATATTCTTGTGAAAGTACCTGAAGAGGCCACGGAAGAAGATAAGGCAGCTGCGAAGGAAAAACTAAGGGCGGCACAAAAGCGAGTTGAGGATGGAGAAGAGTTCAGTGAAGTAGCCCGTGATGTTTCCGAAGGCCCCAGCAGCGAACGAGGAGGCGACTTGGACTATTTTGGACGCGGCCAGATGGTACCAGAGTTTGAAGAGGCAGCCTTTAACATGGAGGTGGGGGAAGTCAGCGATATAGTTGAGTCCTCCTTTGGGTATCACCTCATTAAGCTTACAGACCACAAAGATGCTGCTACAGTTCCCTTTGAAGAGGTAAAGGGAAATATTAAAACGCATCTTGAGCGTGTAAAATTGCAGGAAGCAAAAAAGGCTTTTCTAGAAGAAAAGAAGCAGAATGCCGATATCAAACGTATCGCCGTAAGTGGTTAACAATATTTTTATCGATCTTTCATAAAGAACCTTTTATCGACAGCCGGCTCTGTGTAAGACCGGCTGTTTTTGTATAGTGCCTCCGTTAGGGCGCAGCTACTTTTTTTCTTATGAGGCTTGATTTTTGAATGAAGGATTAGTATTTTATTTATAAATAAGAAAAATATATATATCATAAGATATATACTGATTAAAGGAGAGCATATGCCGGAACATTTGACAAAAGAGACATTTCTAGAAAAAGTTTTTGACTTCGAAAATAAGAAAGAGTGGGAATTTCAAGGAGAGCTTCCTGCGGTAATTGATTTCTACGCCGACTGGTGCGGACCTTGTAAAATGGTTGCTCCTATAGTTGAAGAACTATCGGAAGAGTATGACGGTAAAGTAGATTTCTATAAAATCGATACCGAGGCTCAGCAGGAACTGGCCGCCGCATTTGGAATACAAAGTATCCCCTCACTCCTTTTTATTCCTTTAGATGGGAAGCCGCAGATGGCAGCCGGCGCTTTGCCGAAGGAAACCTTTAAACAGGTTATTGATGATGAACTGCTTAAATAAGGTTTGAATAAGGTATTTTCGGGTCTACAAAAAGTCGGCCCTGTTAATAGAAAAAACCGGATCCTGAGGGATACCGGTTTTTTTTGGACTTATTCCAGCAATTTATTCTCTACTTATTTTTATACTCTTTGTTGAGAAGGGGTGAAATGAGCTCTTTTAGAGGTGCCATTTCCACCCCGACAATGGTGTGAACAATACCACCAGTCAACATTGTCAATATAATCTCGGCATATATTTTCGTGTCCAGGGTATCTCCAAACACTGTATCCAGGCCTTCCTGGAGCATTAGTTTCCAGCGACCATATGCCGCCTGGATCTTTTTTTGCAGCTCCCCATGGGTTGTAATAGCTTCATGTATAAGATAAATGTGCAGCTTTCCCCGGGTTTTCGCGTTGAAGATTGTATGAAACACCGTCTCTAAAACGTTCTCCGGGGCAGTTGTTTCCTGTAATCCCTTAACCCAGTCAAGCAGACCCTCTGTAAGTTCCTGCATATACGCATCGGTAACATCAAAAATAAGGTCGGCTTTACTCGAATAGTAATAGTAAAGTGTGCCCTTGCTGATGTTCAGCTTTTTGGCAATTTCCGCAAGGCTTGTATCTTGTGATCCCTGTTGTATAAATAGTTCTGTTGCAGCCTCTAAAATACGCCGGCGATTATCAATGCCGACATAGTCTTGCTTGCTTTTACGCATAATTTATTCTCCAATTACCGCCAATTATAGCATTTGCAGCGACTAAAATCCAATGCGGGAGAAAACATGGGGTAAAAGATGTGTAAAAGATG
>CAZDFY010000002.1:11901-64402 GCA_964504785.1 uncultured Sediminispirochaeta sp.
AAAAGATGCGGAAAAGCAGGGGCGAAATATCTCTCCTCTCTTAAGGGGATCAAGTCTACGGGGTTGGAATAGACCAGTTTTTGAGTATACTCTAAAAAAGAAATTATGAGGGAGTTTTCGTATGTTCGACATATATAAAAAGCTTGAAGAATGGAGTACCGATCCGGAAAAAACACCAATTTACTTGTCGACGGTTATAGGAATTGAGGGGTCTGCTGTCAGAGGGGCCGGTGCGACTCTGGGAGTTGCCGCAGACAACTCCTTAGCCGGTTCGGTGAGCGGCGGATGCATTGAGAGTACGGTAATCGATTCGGTACAGCGCCTTCGTCCAAAGAATGCTTCAGGTCTTATAACTTTTTGCCCCAGTGACGATCCTCTTATGGGGGCCCCTTCGCCCTGTGGAGGGACGGTGAATGTGTGTATCTATCCTTATGCCTCTCATGTAGGGGATGCCCTTGCCTCCCGTCTAAGCCGCGGGATGGATATAGTATGGGGAGTGTGTACCGAGGGGCCTGAAGAGTGGGTCGGCGCTTCCTTTGCCCTCGACAAGGAGGACTCTTTAATTGTGAGTATACCGGGAACCGAAGCTTCCCAACTTGCCGATTGTATTTTTCCCTTGTTACCAATAGAATTCGGAGCAGTTGAGCGGGGCCTACAGGTCCCCCTATCCGATAGCCCCCTATCCGCCCCACAAATCAAAGGTACAGCGGCCAAGTCTGAAGCCCCGGAACCGCGGTTTTTTATTCACCACAAGCCACCCATTCCCCATGCACTGGTGATAGGGGGCTCCCACCTTGGGGAGGCCTTGGTCCAACAACTAAAGGCCCTGAGATGGCGGGTAAGCGTTATTGACCCCCGCGAAGCTTTTTCGCCGCCGGAGCGTTTTTCATCGGCGGATAACCTGCTGCATATGTGGCCGGGGGAAGCCTTTGATACACTTGGGCTAACTGAAAAAAGAGGGCAGGGCTGTCGGAGCGAAGGCCCAGCAGCGCATACGGCAGTGGCAGCTGTGACCCATAGCGAGCAGATAGACGACGAGGCGGTAGGCGCGGCCCTTGCACGCGGCTGCTTTTACGTTGGAGTATTGGGAAGCAAAAGAACTTTTGGCGACCGTCTTGAAAGGTTAAAAGGGAGGGGCTATTCCGAAGAAGATCTGGCACGGCTACACGGGCCGATTGGACTTAATATAGGCGCAGACAGCCCTGAGGAAATAGCGCTTGCAATCGCTGCTCAGATGGTGCAGGATTACCGTAAAGGGAGACACGTAGATGTGCGCGTCGAATCGAGAGCTTGATATAATCCGGGAAAGTCTTGGCTACGCCCAACGTTTTCGCGGGCGTTTGTTTGTTCTGCATATAGAACTGCCGGTAATAGAAAATCAGTTTTTTCCCATTTTCATAAAGGATATTGCGACCCTCCATCAATCCGGTATTCGGATGGTACTGGTCCCTGGTACACGTGAGAAGCTCAATCGTACCCTGGAGGAGTATAAAGTGACCGGCCATTCCTACAGGGGCTTGCGTATTACCGACGAAGCGGCCCTTCCCTTTGTCGAAATGGTCTCTTTCAACATCGCAAACAAGCTGATGTCGGCTTTGGCCGGAGAAGGAGTAAGATCGGTGATTGGGAACTGGGTGAGGGCGAAGGGGCGCGGGATTATTGACGGGGTGGATTATAAGTATACCGGGAAGGTTGAGCGTATAGACACCCAAGCTCTCACTACTACTCTTGATCAGGAGGTAATACCTGTATTCCCTCCGATCGGTTGGAATGCAAATGGAAAAACATACAACGTTGCCGCTGATGAGCTGGCGGTGGCAATAAGCACCCAGCTTAGTGCGGAGAAACTCTTTTTCGCAGGTGAAGGCCGGGCAATTCATTCTGAACAGCTCAAGCTGCCGGGGGTATTGAATATTACACCGGGTGATCGAATCAGCCGGCTTACAATTCAGGAAGCTCGTGAGCTTGTAAAATTAAACCCCCAGGATAATGCTGTGGATAATCCGATGGTCAGAAAAATTGATCTTGGGAGAAAAGCCTGTGAGGGGGGAGTTGATCGCGTCCATCTGGTCGACGGACTCCAGGAAGGGGTAATTCTACAGGAAATATTTTCTAATATCGGAATCGGCACCATGATTCATACCAGCATTTTTGAATCCATACGACCTATGGAACGAAATGATGTGTCGGAGGTGCTGCGGGTTATGGAACCCTTCATTACACAGGGCATCCTGGTCCCCCGGGATACACAGAGTTTAGAAGAACACTATCAGGATTATGTAGTGTACGATATGGATGGCCGGGTACACGGCTGCGCCGCCCTTCATTTATATCCCGATGATCAGAGCGAGATTGCCGGCATTGCAGTTGATAGGGCCTTTGCGGGTATGGGAATTGGAAAGAGACTGGTATTGTATCTTGTGGAAAAGTCCAGAGAGCGCGGTTTGAAACGGGTGTTCGCCCTTACAACTCAAACAGCAGACTGGTTTGAAAAGCTTGGTTTTCGAGAGGGTGAGCTCCATGAAATTGCACGTAAAAAGCAGAACTATTACAATACCTTTCGAAACTCAAAAATATATGTGTACGATTTGTAGAAGGGCAAGGGGAAAAAATAGTGGGAGCACTAACAATAGAGTAGTCACAAGGTCGCGGGTTTTTACTTGTAGACTTGTATGAAGCACTGTTTCATCAAAATTACGGGCTTCCAGGGCAAGGGCGAGTTCCTCCATTTGCAGCAGCAGTTTTTCCATAAGCGGATTCAACAAGGACCTAAATTTCACGAGGGGATTTCGACGGCGATCAATCCCGCGGGCCCTGCCGGCTTCCCGTATTTCGTGGACCCCGTCAAGGAGCAGGGGAATAATAACAATGCTCAGAGAAGCGTGAGCGGCCAGCCTTCCCGCTGGGACCCCCGGTACTGGACGTAAGAGCCAGAATATCACCGCATGCAGCTCTGTAGGCTCTGTGACGGCGGTGAAGAGAATGCCGAGCCACACAACGAGTATAAAGCGCCATACCGAAAAGCCCCCCTCCCGCAGGGCTGCATATATCCCCAAATGGGAGGAGCTTAATAACTGAGAAAGGCCAATAAAAAAGGCTATCAGGGCAAATACTTTTAACTCCCGGTGAAAAGTCCCCGGCCGCACGCCACAGTGAAAAGAAGCGACTGCCGTCATGACTGTAATAGTGCTCCAGTAAACCCAGCTTCCTGTAAAAAGCACTGCAATATAACTGATCATAAGAAGCACCTTGAAGCGCGGGTCAAGACGGTGGAGAACTGAGTTTCCCGGATGGTAGTGGAGAATTACTATTTCAGCCATGTGAGTTCGCTTACATTCCCTCCAATAGTTCGCGGGGGGCGTATTCCGTATTTTTCTACCTCCGAGAGTAATAGTTGGGGGGTGTTGTCGCGAACAATCCGACCCTCATCAAATATAAGCATTCGGTCCGCATGGGCAGCAGCTTTTTCTATATCGTGGGTTACTAGAAGTACTGTGTGGCCGCTCTGATGTAATCCTACAATATGCTGAAGAACAGATTTTACTCCAGGAAAATCGAGGTTTGAAAAGGGTTCATCAAATATAACAACAGTAGGTTCCATTGCGATTACCGATGCAATAGCCAGTCGCCGTTTTTCTCCGCCCGACAGTTGATGCGGTCGATGGTCTGCAAGATGCTTCAACTGGAGAGTGTCCATAGCGGACTGGACCCGGTTCTCAATTTCCTGCTTTCCCAAGCGAAGATTTTGGGGGCCGAAAGCAATATCCTGTCTTACAGTTTGGCCGACTATTTGACTATCCGCATCCTGAAACACAAGTCCTACTGTTTGACGTGCATAGAACGGATTTTTTTTGGTATCCCTTCCATCAATTTTAACGAACCCCGAAGATGGTTTATAGAGGGCGTTTAGATGTCGTGAAAAAACTGTTTTGCCGGAACCGTTTCGACCTGCACAGAGCACAAATTCACCCTTATGGATCGTCACATGTATGCCTTTGAGTGCAAGAGTTCCATCCTGAAACTCGTGGGTGAGTTCTTCTGTTTCAATAATTGGAGTACTATGTGTGGAAGACACCTTTAGCTATCCGACCTTCAGCTATCTGCTTGTAAAAACTCTTCTACTCTCCGGGAAAAACCGCGGGCGATAAAAAAAGCAACAACAATCTTAAGAAAATCTCCAATGAGGAAAGGAAGGAGGCCCGCCCCTAGGGCCGCTTTCCAGGACATCTGAGTAGCCGCCTTCAGCCATGGAACTCCCACTAGATATATGCACAGAGTACCTGCTAGAAGGGCCGTACACTGAAGAAAAGCGGGAGGAATGTGTGAAGCCCTCTCCTCCGTTCTAGCGTGGGCGATAGATCCGGTTACTACCACTGCGGGAAGGTATGATAGAAGGTAACCGCCGGTGGGCCCGAAAAAGTGGGCAATTCCGCCGGTCCCCCCCGCAAAAACAGGCAAACCCAATGCACCTAAGAACAGATACACAAAAACGCTTGAAAGCGCAATTCTGCTCCCAAGGAGAAGGGCACTTAAAAGTACAAAAAAATTCTGGAAAACGATCGGTACTGGACCAACTGGAATAGAAATATAGGCTCCTATTGCAATTAACGCGGTAAAGCATGCTGCAGCTACAGTGGCTCGTAAATTATTGCTCATATCAGTTCCTCAACCAGTTGGATCATTTCATCGATATCAAAGGGTTTGGAGAGGACCTTATCAACATTAAATTGCTGGGCTAAGCCTTGAATAGCATCAGCCCTTGTCTCGATTTTTCCGGAAATGGCAATTATTTTAATGTGGTTATTTGAATCTCTAATCTCCATAAGCGTTTCGATACCGCCTTTTTGGGGCATTACCAGATCAATAATCGCCACATCAATCGGATTTTCCTTAATGTAGTTGATTGCATCTACACCGTTGTCAAAGTCTATAATTGTATGATTTTGGCTGCTAAGGGCCTTTTTTATTAGTTCACGAATATATACTTCGTCATCTACTACAAGAATTTGTGCCATTGTGTGCTCCAGTATGTTTAGCTGTTGTTTTCTACATAATCAAGTATATCACAAACTTTTTCGCTTATACAAAAAGAGTCCTTCCACTGGGTATTTATGAAGGTTTCATGGGATAAAAAGTTAAAAAATGCAAACATCTGATTATAAAAACCGGCTGTATTTAGAAAGGCAATGGGTCGTCGGTCGTTATCCCGAAATTTTGCGGCGACTACCTCAAAAAACTCCTCCATTGTACCCCACCCTCCGGGAAGCACAATAAATGCATCGGACTTCTCCATCATAATTGCCTTACGCTCGTGGATTGTGTCGGTTATAATAAGCTCGTCTACTTTATCGAAGCGCTGTTCCTTGGAACGGAGATATTCCGGTATTACCCCAACGGCCTTCCCGCCCGATTGAAGTGCTGACTGGGCTACTTCGCGCATCAAACCTACATTACCTCCACCAAAAATCAGGTTGTGACCACGGGTTGCTATCTGTTGCCCCAACTCTTCAGCCGCTATTTTGTATATAAATGGAGTGTTATCACTGGAAGAACAAAAAACACAAATATTCATAAAAACTCCCTTAAGTGGGTATTGAAGATAATAGTAGCATACTTGATAAAAACAGGCAATTACACCTTGGGGGCCTCTGAAATGACCCTGAAATACCAAAGTTGAAGGGCCGGAAATTTTTAATGTGCCTTGCAAAAGGAGGACAAGCTGCGGTACAATTATATTTTGGCTTTTACAGTTCAGCCGTGGAGGTAGAAAATGAGTCGTCTCTTCAAACAAACCGCCTATTTAGTTGCGGATATTGATACTTTTCTTGATAACATTTCTAAAGCCGGAATTTTGTTCGGCCTAGCTCTAAAAGAGTATTTGGAGGATGAGCCCGATCGATTTCATACTCGCCTTGATGAGATTGCGGAGTTGGAATCTGATTCGGATGATCTGCGGAGAGAAATTCGGCATAAACTGTATTCAAAAATGCTTATTCCCGAGTCCCGGGGAGATGTGTTAAGTGTGCTGGAAAATATTGATAATGTGATTGATACTACAAAAAAAATTGTTTTTCAAATTGATATTGAACAGCCTAAAATTTGTGAGTCCCTGAAAAAAGATTTTCAAGAGCTGGTAACAACATCTCAGAATGCCCTTGATTTCACCGTAAAAGCCGCCAGGGCGTTTTTCAAGGACAGCGACATTATCAATGATTTTGTACACAAAGTGTATTTTTACGAACATGAGGCGGATAAGATCGAAGAGTTAATTAAGCGAAAAGTTTTTTCTTCTAACGACGTAACCGAATTGGCCGAAAGAATGCATATTCGAGATTTTGCTACATATGTCGCCACTTTATCCGATGAATCGCAAGCGGTATGTGAACGGATTTCGGTAGCCGCGATCAAGCGCAGTCTTTAGAATGACTAAAATGACTGAAACTTTTAGGGATAAGAGGAGGCAGCTGTGGGATCTCTGATATTGTTTCTTTCAGGCGGGCTATTTCTCGGATGGTCCCTGGGGGCGAATGACGCGGCCAATGTCTTCGGTACCGCTGTTGCCACCCGTATGGTCCGTTTTAAAATGGCCGCCGTGGTTGCCAGTGTGGCGGTTATATTAGGCGCAGTTTATGCGGGCTCGGGTGCCGCCGGTACCTTGGGACGCCTTGGTGCTATTACCACCCTTCCCGGGGCCTTCACCGTCACCCTGGCGGCGGCAATAAGTGTGTTTTTTATGACCCGTTCGGGCTTACCTGTTTCTACAAGTCAGGCTATTGTCGGCGGAATCTTGGGTTGGAATATATACGCCGGTCATATGGTTAATTACACTGTGTTAAGCAAAATATTTATGAGTTGGGTTTCGAGTCCGATTATCGCGGCGGTCTTCGGATTCATCCTTTTTTACATAATGCGTTTTCTCATAAAACGCCTTCATATTCACATATTAAGGCGTGATCTTTACACAAGAATTGCCTTTATCATTAGCGGGGCCTTTGGCGCTTACAGCCTTGGGGCAAACAATATCGGAAACGTGATGGGTGTGTTTGTACCTATAAATCCCTTTCCCCCGGTTACCTTTGCATCCGGTTGGGGCTTCTCCGGAGTACAACTGCTATTTCTCCTGGGAGCTCTTTCAATATCAGTAGGCATCTTTACTTATTCAAAGCGCGTGATGGAAACGGTAGGCTCTGATATTTTCAAACTCTCGCCGATTACAGCCTTTATTGTGGTTCTCTCTTCCGCACTTGTTCTGTTTTTATTTGCCTCTGAAGGCCTTCACGATTGGTTGGTACAAAGGGGCTTGCCGGCGCTGCCCCTGGTACCTATATCAAGTTCTCAGGCAGTGGTCGGCTCGGTAGTAGGTATCGGCTTTGCCCGGGGAATGCAAAATATCAGATACAATTTGCTTATAAAAATAGGGTTGGGCTGGATAGCGACTCCCCTTGTTGCAGGGGTACTCTGCTTCTTTTTGCTTTTTTTTGTTGAGAACTTGTTTTTACTGGATGTACGTTAAACTCCAGAGAGCTCCTAGAATCGCCTCATTTGAAAAGCTGAATAGCTTCGGAGACGGCAGTAAAAAGCCGATCAATTTCTTCTTCTGTGTTGTAAAATGCAAAGGTGGCCCTTACTGTACCGTAGCTGCCCATTGCTTCGACATACGGCTGGGCACAGTGAAATCCCGCCCGCACAGCGA
Organism: uncultured Sediminispirochaeta sp.; assembly: GCA_964504785.1. Taxonomy (GTDB): domain Bacteria; phylum Spirochaetota; class Spirochaetia; order DSM-16054; family Sediminispirochaetaceae; genus DSBN01. Next base: position 19,595 of record CAZDFY010000002.1, read on the forward strand.
TCCCGTGTTCATTCAGCACTGTTCCAAGGTCGTGGGGATGAATCTCTTCAATATTAAAAGAGAAGACGGAGCCCTGAATACTTGTGTCGAGGGGGCCAAACACGTGGATTCCTTTTACCCCTTCCGCCCGCTGCAGGGCATAATCCATCAGTGATTTCTCCCGGTTTTGAATTGCAGAAATTCCTAGGCCCTTGATGTATTTAACGGCGGCGGAGAGTCCCAGGGCGCCGGCAATATGAGGGGTCCCGGCCTCTAAGCGATAGGGAGGCTCACGAAAGGTAGTCTTTTCCTTATGTACATCCAAGATCATATCCCCACCGGTCATAAAGGGCGACATGTCCTTGAGAAGTTCCTTTTTCCCGTACAGTACGCCGATTCCTGTAGGGCCGTACAATTTGTGCCCCGAAAAAACTAAAAAGTCGGCATCTATTTTTTGTACATCAACTTCTGCATGGACCGCATACTGCGCTGCATCCACTAAGATACGGGCACCGACCCTGCGTGCCGCCCGTACAAGTTGGGGAAGGGGATTCTCAACCCCGGTTACGTTTGACATAGCGCTTACGGCCATTAATTTTGTGTGTGGAGTTACAATGTGATCAACTTCCTCCATCCTAAGAAGGCCGGTCTTTGGATCGACGGGAATAAATTTAAGTCTGGCGGAAGTGCGTTCAGCAAGCTGTTGCCACGGAACAAGATTCGCATGATGTTCCATCTCGGTTATAACAATTTCATCTCCGGCCTTGATATTGTGGTCCCCCCAGCCGTAGGCAACAGTATTTATTGATTCGGTAGTCCCATGGGTGAGGACTATTTCCTCTTCTGATGCGGCATTGATGAACTCGGCAATATCAGTTCGGCTCGCCTCAAATTGTTCGGTTGTGTGTTCGCTCAGCTCGTAAATTCCCCTGTGAATATTGCAGGAGGACCTTCGGTAGTAATTATCAACGGCCTCAATAACTTGTGCAGATGTAAGACCGGTTGCTCCGTTGTCAAAATAGGCGAGGGGATGTCCCTTCATAGAAGAGGAGAGTACGGGGAAATCCTTTCGCACCGTATGTATATCTATAGGTTTCATGCTACTAATATACAATATGTGAGTACATGAGCAAAGGGAAAATGAGTTTATAATCCAATTTCATGTTTACGGTGGCGATCGGAATAATCTTCTCTTATAGTAGTGATATGAGTGTTCAAATTTTGATAGCAGATGATGAAGGTATCAACCGCCTATTCGTGAAAACTATTTTAGTCGCTCACGGATGGACGGTGGAAGATGTGTCTAACGGCCGCGATGCGGTGGATATCTTTGAAAACACCCCCTTCGATATAGTTATTTTGGATGTTAAAATGCCGGTGATGGGGGGGAAGCACGCGGCAAGTGAAATCCGTTCGATTGAAGAAAAGCAGGGAAGGGAGCCTGCGGTCCTTTTGGGATTAACCGCCTACGCGGAAAAAGAGCTAGTGGATGAGCTCATGCAGCACGGTATGAATGGAGTAATCCACAAGCCGATTACCGAGGGGGCGCTTATCCGTAAAATCAACAGTATGCTTGAAAGCAGAGATCCTGAATAAGGAGGCACGAGAATGGGAAAAAGAACGAGTAAAAGAGCGTTAATAATTGTGGATATGCAGAACGATTTTTGTCCCGGAGGCTCAATGGCCGTTGCAGAGGGGGATAAAATTATCCGGCCCATCAATAATTTACTTCACAGAAATACGAAAAAAAAGAGAGAGTTATTTCATAAAGTTGTAGCGACCGCCGACTGGCATCCTCAAAATCACATTTCCTTTGCCAATCAGCATGAAGGCTATGAGGCCTATGAAGAGATAGAGGTGGATGGTCTCTCGCAAAATTTATGGCCGGTGCATTGTGTGGCCGGTAGTAAGGGCGCAGCGCTGCATCCTGAACTTGAGCAAGAGTATTTAGATCTTATTTTACACAAGGGTACTCAGCATTCTCTTGATTCATACTCGGCCTTTTTTGAAAATGATGGTACTACTCCAACTGGACTTCATGGATTTCTTCAGGAATTTGATATTCAAGAGGTAACTCTAGTTGGATTGGCCTTGGACTGGTGTGTCTATTTTTCAGCACTTGATGCACGAAGGCTTGGATACTCAACGGTGCTTCTTGAAGATTTGAGCCGTCCTGTAGATGTGCCGGCAGGCTTTGCCCGGCAGCGTGTTGATGATATGCGCGATAAGGGGGTGCTTATTAAGACTTTGGAGAACTACAGTGGATGAGAAGCAGCAACTACAGAAATGTGATATTAGTACCGATTTTTCGCATATCAGCTCCTTCGTATTTGTAATTTTCGGGGGCGCGGGAGATCTGGCGGGAAGAAAGCTCTTGCCCACCCTCTTTTCTATGTATTTACGTGGAAATTTGCCGGAGCAATTTGAAATAATTGGTTTTGGGCGGCAGGACCTCAATGACACTAAATACCGAGATTTTGTGAAAGAGCATATTGAAAAGTCCAACGAGGTAGGTACACCGGAAGAGGGGCGGATTAAAAGTTTTGTGGAGCATCTCTCTTTTTCTTATGGACATTTTGAGGTAGCCGAGCATTACAATGATCTCGAGCAGGTGGTACGAAAAAAAAGCCGGGGATTCAAACTGGACATACTCTACTATCTTTCAATACCAAGCACTTTATACCAACAGGTTATATCACAAATCGCCGATTCAAAATTACCGACAAAGGGTGAGGGTATTCGTATTATCATTGAAAAGCCCTTCGGTAAAAATCTTGCAACTGCTCTGGAGTTGAACCAAACGGTGAATCGAGCCTTTCGTGAGGATCAGGTATTTCGTATGGACCACTACCTCGGAAAAGAGACGGTACAAAATATTATTTTCTTTCGTTTTGCCAATAGCCTGTTCGAACCGCTATGGAATCGCAACTACATTGAGAGCGTGCAAATTACTGTGGCCGAGGATATCGGTGTAAGCCGGCGCGGTCGTTTTTATGAGAAAACCGGTGTTATTCGGGATATTTTCCAAAATCATATGCTCCAGGTCCTTTCACTCATTGCGATGGAGCCTCCCTCAGGTTTTAGTTCAAGGCAGGTGCGTGATGAAAAAGTAAAGGTCATTCGATCTTTACGACCTGTTTCCTACAAGGATGTTCCATCGGTTTCGGTTGCAGGTCAGTATGGGATCGGCGAATTCGAGGGTGAACGGGTTAAGGCTTACAGGGAAGAGGATAATGTGGACCCTCAAAGCCGGATGCCGACCTATTTTGCGGTGAAGGTACATGTAGATAACTGGCGCTGGGCGGAGGTTCCCTTTTATTTGAGAACGGGGAAACGTCTGCCCCGCCGTGTAACGGAAGCGGTTATCAAATTTCGTCAGCCTCCACTTAAACTTTTTCGTGACGATTGCACTCCCCTTGATGCCTCTCGCCTGGTTATCACAATTCAGCCGGAAGAAGAGATCAGTCTACGCCTCGGAGTAAAATATCCTGAATCAAATAATCTGATTTTTCCTGTACATATGAGCTTTAAATACAGCGATTATTTTGATCGGACCTATGTATCGGCATATGAGCGACTGTTAAGAGATTGCCTGGGGGGAGATCAGTCTTTATTTGTACGTCAGGATGGAGTAGAGGCTTCGTGGGAATTTGCCGATCCCTTTATTTCATGGTGGGAAGAATGTGACTGCCTGGAAATTTACCCGGCCGGCAGTTGGGGGCCGAAGGGCGGTGAAGATTTTATACGGAAGGACGGAGGCAGTTGGTATACAAGCTGATGGGGCGAATGGATTGGCGGCTGAAATTAATCAAGCTGGTCTTCATCAGCGTTTTCTTCTCCGTCGGAGTCGACCAGTGTAAAAGGGGTTACCCTTGATGTATCATCCTCAGGATTGTCTTTCAACTCTTCAATAAGATATACCTTTTGGAAGGGGATCATTAAATGATCAGCTTCACCAAAGGTTTTTAGGACTTCGTCTTCCGATGGATCAATAATCAGCTGATTTTTCTTCGGAAGAATGATCTCTTTAATAGAAACGAAATAGGGGTGGGTAAGGTCTAAGCTTCGTGCTTTCAGGGTGACCTCTTTTTCATTCCATGTAAAGTGTACTCTATAAAGCGACATTCGGTTACCTCGTGTAGTATGCTGTGTATGATAACGAAAAATAAAGGGGCTTGCAATATAGGCCCGGCTAGGTAAGAATAGGGCAAAGGAGTTGATAGGAGCATGCCGGAGAAAATGCGTAAAGCTCCCCCGCACTTAGAAAAAAGGGTAGAAGGGGAAAAGGTCTATTATACAGTATTCTGGTCTGCCCTGCGCAAAGCGGAAAAGTTCGATATAGTGCGGCACGTTCCCTCCATGGCCGGTATTTTTGAGCTGTATTATATGGATGAAGACCGGCGTATACGACGAATGTGCATATCCAGGGCGTGGTACGGCGGTTTGCGTTCTACACTCAGGCACGATACCGATCCCGACTTAGTAATGGAAGAGAGTTACCGTAAAATATTAAATAAATATCAGTGTTATTATCGATTTACCCTCACCGACAGCATGGATGATATGCTGGATGTGTTGCAGTTTTTTTCTAAAACATATATTCCCGACCGGCCGGAACCAAGTGATTCGGGCAGATACAGTGAGATCTTTCTGGAAGAGGTATCTCCGGATAAGGTAGTCACAATTTAATAACAATAGCACATTAAGGAGGCGTTGAATGCGAACATTGAAAATTGGGATGGTATTGCTTCTCTGGATTAGCACCGCTGTATGGGCACAGACAAATGTAGATGAGCTTTTTGAACAGGCTGATGAGTTGTATGAGGCAGAAAAACACCAAGAGGCTATGGAGGTACTTGAAAGGGCGGAAAATTTAGTCGGTTCGGATAGAGAAAAGGCGGAACTGTACTGGCGGCTTTCCCGTACTACCCTCAATCTGGGGGATGAGGCGGAAAGAAATGGTGCTTCCTCTGAACAATTACTGTCACAATTCGAGGAGGGTGAAAGGCTGGCCAACAAGGCGTTAGAGTATGATGATGATAATCATTTTGCCTTTTATTGGCGGGCTTCTAACATTGGCCGTTGGGGTCAGACAAAGGGTGTGCTCAACAGCCTGATGAAAGCGGGCCCGATGAGGGAAGATTTGGAGCGGGCGGTACGCAGTGATAGTTCCCACGCAGACTCTTTTTATGTATTAGGTATGTTATACGCCTCCGTACCGAAATTAATTTCCTTCGGTAATAAGGAGTATGCTGTTTCTTACAGTCGCCGTGCGATAGATGCATATCGTGGGGATAAAACAAAATACTCTTATTATCTTAAGCTTGGTGATCATCTGTATCAGCGTGACTGGAGCAGTCGCAAGCGTGAAAGAGAGGCGCGTAAAAAGTCGAGTGACTTTACCGAAGCGAAGGACCCGGTAGAACGGTACAAGTACTTTAATGCGGCCTTTGATCCTACAAAGTCCCAGCCTTATAGTTCCGGAGGTGTTAAGGGGATGTCCGATAGAGAAGAAGCCGTTGGAATTATGGAGTGGATTGTCGGGGAGCTTGAAGGTGAATACGGCTTGACGGGCAGCGAAAAGGATAACCTTGAAGAGGCCCAGGCGTTTCTCTCCGATTGGAATTAGAGGGCAGGCTACGGCAGGCTGAGTTTAAAATAAAAAAAGGTATTCTCATTTTGGAAGTCTTATGTTTTCCAAAAGAGAATACCCCCAACATCTTTAAGATAAATTACTTATCTTACTGTTCAGTGCCCCGGGATTCATCTGCAGGAAGTTCGTCGGAATGAAGTTCATCGGAGGGGCTTGAAAAAAGCTTTTCCCCGCGTTTTTTCATCTCGGGGAGGGAGTCAATTAAGCTTGCTTTTTCAATCCGGTTTCCCCTTGCTCTTATGGAGCTCACCGCTTTTTCCACTTTCTTTTGGCGATCATAGGGATCGGAAAAGAGTTCTTGCTGTTCGGCTTGTTCGGAGGAGGAAAATACGCTTGAAACGCCTACGCCGACCAAACGTATTTCCTGTTGTCGGCTCCATCTTTTTTGAAGAAGTGTATGTGCTACGTCAAAAAGTTCCTCTGCGGAGTACAAGGGCCTTCGAAGGCGTTTTTGGGCGGTGGTTGTAGTGAAGTCGTTAAAACGAAGTTTAATAAAAACGGTATAGCCGATTTTATCGGAGTTCAGCAGACGAAACATGATTTGATGGGAAAGGTCCAAAATTACCTGTTTTATAACCTCCGGGTCCCGGGTATCCTGTTCGAAGGTTACTTCTCCGGAGACGGAGTGGCTCTTTGTTTCTTTCTGCAGTATCCCGGGGTCGATACCCCGGGATGCGCGGTACAGATACTCGCCGGCTGACTTTCCGAATAAGCGGCACAGGGATGCCTGCTTTACCGCCCGTAGCTCCTGGGCAGTGGTAATGTTTAGTTCGTAGAGCCGTTCAAGACTTTTCTTGCCGATACCCCATAGGTTTCCCAGTTTCAGGCTATCGATAAACTGAAGCTCCTGTCCCGGAATTACCCGGTAGAGCCCGTCGGGTTTGTCGTAGTCGGAGGCCAGTTTCGCTAAAAACTTGTTGGCGGCAATACCGATAGAAATTACCAGTCCTGTTTTTTCTTTCACCTGTTGCTTTATCAGTGTTGCAGCTTCTTCCGGAGGGCCGAATAAACGTTCAGTGCCGGTCATATTCAGAAATGCTTCGTCCACTGATATTTGTTGTATGTCCGGAGTAAAATCTTCAAACAGGGACATAATGCTCCGGCTTACTTCCTGGTATCTTCCCATCCTGACCGGCAGAAAGTTTCCATGGGGACAGCGGCGGTACGCCTCCGAAATTGGCATCGCAGAACGTACACCAAACTTTCTGGCTTCATATGAACATGCTGAGACAACACCACGAGTGCCCGGACGGGCCCCAATAATAACCGGTGTACCGCGAAGTTCGGGATTATCCCCCTGTTCAACAGCAGCATAAAATGCGTCCATATCTACATGAAATATTACTGTCTCCATATACTTGGACCTTAGGACCCCTATCCCCTAGTCTTTAGGGCCCGGCGGTATAGGCCGAATCAAGTGTTTCGAGCACCTGTTGTATCTCTTCGTTGCTTTCAGTCTGTCTCCGCTGTTGTACGACTTTTCTTAGTAGGGAAGGGGGCATCTCTCGGAGAAGTCCAATAATGAAGTCTTTCTGATCAGTTTTTGCCGCCAAATCAATCAATAACTCAACTGATTCATCATTTTCAATGCGAGAGAGAGAATAGGCAACCTTTGCGTAGGTACCGGAAGTCTGTTCTGTTTCAATGATCGATCGAGCGATACTTGTGGCCTCAGCGAAGCCGGCATCACCGAGAAGACGAACAGCTTCAATCTTTATCTCGATATTGTCACTGCGATTGGCCATACCGGCGACAGAATCAATAGTATCTGCCCCTGAAGTACCGATTGTTCTCAGGGCTTGTAATGCAGCCAACCGCAGGTACTGCTCTTCTGGGCTTGAGGCAAGCTGTGCAAGGGCCTCTATTACTTCTGGTTGAGATGCGGAAAGCTTTGCCAGCGAGTCAATAGCATAGTAGCGCAGCATTGAATATTCAGGCGACCCTAATTTTAGTGTCGTGAGCAAAGTTTTATGTACTTCAAGTTGCGAGTTATTGGTTTGCATCGCCCCGAGGGCCCGTGCTGCATTTATTCTTACCTGGAGAGGCTGGGTTTCACCGGTCACAAGTTTTTGAATTTCACCGACGATCCGCGCATTGTCCTGAGGGCGAATACGGTAGAACCCCCAGGTTACGTTCTTGAGAACCTCGGGATAGGGAGTATCCAGAAGCTTGAGCAGGGTATTGACCGCCGCTGGATCTGCTACCTCCGCAATAATTGCAGTTGCTTCTTCTAGAAAGAGGGGATCCTCCGATTGAAGTACACCGCGGTTTAGGCTTGAAATAACGGATTGCGGGTCCTTATTATATTGATTCAGTATTGCCCGGCGAGATGCATTTCGTACTGTTTCATTTTCATCGTTTAGATAGGCCATGACCGATGGTATTGCCCTTGTCCCGTTGTCGTTCATGCCAATAGCTTGAATAATCTCCTGTTTGAGGGTGGTCGAAGTAGTGGGGTCCTCCAACAGGTTTGTAAAAGTAGGAATTGTCGATGCATCGTTAAGGGTATTTAAACTTCGGACAAGAGTAATTTTTACTTGCTCGTTTTTTTCATCCTTAAGCATGGGCAAGAGTTTGCTGGTGGCCATACGGGCACCAAAACCTGCAATTCCTTCAACCGCTACTCCACGGATGTGCGGGGATTTATGGTTAAGGTAGTCCGAGAGGACTGTGTAGATTTTACGGTTGCGGCTTCCCTGCGTTGCTATGTCCGCCAGGGCCTTCACGAGGGTCTCTTCTTTTTCCTCCGGAAGGGAATTGTCCTCCTCCCCGGTTTTTTCTTCAGGCAGCATCGATAAAATATATTCGGCACTTTCCTCCCCTGCAACCTTTCCTACTGCCCGGATAAGTGCATATTGGTAGTTGCCGGGTTCAGAGTTTTTGAGTGCCTCCATAAGTATGGATCGGGCCTGGGTGTTCCCAATTTCCCCAAGGGCCCCTGCCGCTTCCACTTGATACTCAGAAGAATCAAGTAAATCCTTTAAGTAAGGGAGTGCGTTTTCCGCCTGCAGCCTGCCGAGGGTATTTATTGCTGCTTTTACCCGCCGTGGATTACGATCGCTTTCAGAAAGAATAGTGTGGACCATCGCGCTTACTAGTAAATCACGGTCCTCAGCTCCCATTGAAGGAAGGGGATACCCCGCTTCTATCATAGAAAAGAGGCTTTCCCGGGCTTCTGAAAACTGTTGTACGTACTCCTGCTCCTCTTTCTTGTAGGCGTGGAGCATAGTTGAAATGTAGCCGCCCATCTCCTGGTGGGCCCGTCGGAGGGCGGAGGGGGTGAGATACAGATCATCCGAGCCGAATTCCCTTTTTTTCTCGATCACCTCGGCAATTCGATTTTTAAAGGAAAGTGCAATAATCTCGGCAATTTGCCCTTCCGCTTCTGCTAATATACTCTGAATTTGTTCCAACTTTGCTACAGGGAAAAACCGATACTGTTCAATTATAAAATCGAGAACTTCCTGTACCTGTAATACCCCGTCCTGAACCAAAGATTCTGATACCTTTTCATCCATATCCTCAAGCCGGTCCATAGAACCATTTGAATTTAGGTCGATATATCCCTCTGAGAGGCCGGGAAAAAGATCGGCCAATTCATTTCCTAGGGGAGTATCAACAATCGCTATGGACCACACCGGAAGAGCTGCACAGATTGTATATAGAACAAGGGACACTAAAAATAATTTGTTTCTTTTCATACTGTACAATCCTACTTTAAGCTAGTAGTACTGTCAATTGAGATGGGCAGTGAAACCGAACTTACAGCTTCAAGGTGATAATTAACTTCAAAACGGCTTCGATCCATTGTAGTTTGATAGGGTATCGAGTAGAAGTGGGCTGTCGTCTCCAGGGTCCCCTCAAGCTTTTGCGGTACGGTAAAGGAGAAAGAGAAGGGAATCTGCGGGAACCTTCCTACATGGAACTGAAGAGTATGGGGGTCCCGTAAGGGGGAGACCGGAAAGTCGGAATCAAACAATGTAATCGTCTCCATCGATGAAAGCTTTACATTGAGTTTTTCCGGAGGAAAGGGAGTGATAATTGTGAGTGTATAGGTTGTTCTTCCGAGAAACTCCTGGGTGTCAATTGAGATAGTTATAACGGAATCTATATAGGGCAGTTTCTTTTTTACATTGCGATCATCACTGTTTACTTTAACCTCTTTTTCCGGAGCAAATAAAACCTGCCCATAGGTAAAGGAGTGTAAGGGCTCACTACTCTTAAAAAGCAACGAGTGGGTATGCTGGGTACTGTCAATTTGCTCATTTACCTGTATCAGCTGTCTGTTTCCGGGATTTAGAGAGTAAAAAAAGAGTAAATAGGTGAACAAAACGGCGCTTATAGTACCAAAAAGGAGGTCGGAAGCCAGGGTCAATCTTCTGGTAAGAGATTGTTTTGGATGATGGTATAATACCCTTAAACGAAGAATAAACAACATATAGGGCAATAAATGAAAGGCCACTAGAAGGTTTCCTTGGTAACGGGAGAGCACTATTCCATAAATTGCCCGGCTGGATCCTGTTCTAAATATATAAAAAAGAGTTACTGTAATAAAAAGGATAGAGATAAGAAGGTATATGAGTTTTGTGAGTCTATGACGTACAATTGTAAACAAAAAACCAAGTATAAAAATCGCAGCGCCGTACAAGGTGAGAGAAAGATTGTAGGTTGTAAGAATAAGCACGTTGATCAATAAAAATAGCAGGCCCGAGGCGGAATAGAAACTTCCCCTCAATCGGGTAAAATGAAAGGGAATTGTTATTCTATGACTGAGGGCAAAGAGGAAACCTGCAAAAACGACCTTAAGTAATAGAAAGAGAGACGGGACCTGCTGCCACATTAAGCTCGATTGTCGGTAGGCGGCTATACCTTCTAAAAGAAGTGTTGCTAAAAGTAAATACAAAAACATAAGGGCGAATATGATTGGTAAGACCCAGCCGTTGTGACCTATCGACTTCAAATAACGATAAAAACGTTTACGGCGGAAAAACGGATAAAGCAATACTGAGGCAAAAAGTAATAACACAATGATGATGTAGGAAAACTCCTGAATAAGCAGGGTGAAATTTTTATATTTAAGAAAAAGATAATGGGTGTCCCATTGGGAAGGGATCTCTGTTGGATAGGTGTGTATAAAATTTAAAAGATAGTTGTGGAGAGTTTGAATATCGATACCTTTAGATGAGGATACCCCCTGGAGGTGAAGGGCCGGCAGGCCGGCCTGAAGATATGGATCGATTCTAGTGGACTCTTCATTAAGCCCCATCTGATGCAGGTTAAAACGAATGGTTGAAAAAGTAAAATCAACAGAGTTTTGTATGAGAGAATCCGCTGCAAATTCCACTAACCAGGCGGGGGCAACAATATCAGTGCCGGAAGTTCGAAGGTTCAGTTGTACTGTATCGGAGGGAAGGGTGATATATACAACCTGTGAGGGTGTTTCCGGGTAATAGTTTTCTAAAAACGCCCGTGTACCTAGTTGGTAGTCCTTTGAACGTCCGTATTCAGCTCCCATAAAAAGTACATGTACATTTACCGGAAGATTTCTTTTTGATAAGCTTTTACAGAGTTGCAGGGCAAGTGCCAATCCCGCAGCTCCGCTTTCATCCTGTGGTGTGTCAAAAGGATGATTTACCGGAAATACAAAATAAACATCCTTGTCGGATGCTCCGGAAAAGTGAGTTTTTATTATAGAAGAAAATGAGTGAAAATTTTCAAAGCCCCCTAAACCTATTCGATTATACTCAATATTATTTCTACTAAGGGTGCCGCTAATATAATCGAAGGCGAGTTCTTCATTGTGACTATTTTCCGCGCGGGGATATAGAATTGAAAAGGTGTGCAGATCTTCAAATGTATGATAAGATAGGCCTACAGGTGATGAACTTAAAAATGGTACTGATATGAGTATGCTTAAAACAGTGGTAAGAAGAATTTTTTTCAACGACATCTGAATTTACAATACGAGAAGAAGCGTTTTAGAGTCAAGCTTTATTTAGAATATACACACACAATTGAGGGCGTATGGAAGTTTTAAAAGAGATAGCTGAATGGGTGAGTATTTCTCAGTTTAAGAAAGATAGTGTTCCCCAGGAATCCCTTGAGCGGATTATTTATGCGGCACAGCGCGCACCATCAGCAAAGAACCGTCAGCCCTGGAGGCTGATAGCAGTAAAAAAACCTGAGACCCGGGAACAAATTTACAATGCCGCCTATATGCAGGAACATGTTGGTGAAGCTCCGGTGATAATCGCCGCCTGCACAACAAATGTTGACTATAAGATGCCGAACGGCCAACTTGCATATCCAATTGATATCGGAATTTCCCTTGGGTTTATGATGGTCCAGACGCGGGCAGAAGGTTTGGGAGCTCATGCCGTTACCACCTACGATGAAGAACAGGTGCGGGAAATTCTTACCGTTCCATATCAAATGCGGGTAGTTGCACTTTTACTGGTTGGTTATGCAAAAGAGGTCCCTATGAAAGCAGAGCGGCGACCCCTTGATCAACTGTTTTCTTACGATCACTGGTAGTATTTATTCACGAGTGTAGAGGAGAGCAGTCCTTTGTTGATACCTCTCTACACCAAGTTCAATAAGGCTTGTGATTAAAGAGGTGTAATCAAGCCCCGCCTCTTCGCACAGCTTTGGAAACATACTAATACTGGTAAAACCGGGAATTGTATTAATTTCGTTTAGCAGTACCTCTTTTTCATTCTTTATAAAAAAATCCAATCGTGCGAAGCCTTCACTATCGGCACATTTATAGGCTGCAACCGCCAATTCACGTACTGCCGATACTGTTTCTGAAGGCAGAGGGGCGGGTACCCTTAAGAGGGCCCCGTTGGGGTCCAGATATTTTGCATCGTAGTCATAAAACTTATGTTCGTGGGCAGGGACAATTTCACCTACTGCATGGGCAATCGGGTTGTCGTTTCCAACTACGGAACATTCAACTTCCCGGCCCTCTATTTCCGGTTCGACCAGCACCTTTGTGTCGTATGTAAAGGCCTCTTGTAAGGCTATCTGTAATTCGGGGCGAGTGCTTGTTCTGCTTACTCCGACAGAAGAACCGGAGCGGGAGGGTTTTACAAAGAGGGGAAACTGAAATTTGTGCAGTACCCGGTCAATAACTGCGGCGGTTGTTTCAGAACTTTTTAGTTCGTGAATTTTTATTTCGACAAATGGAATTGTAGGAAGCCCCGCATGAAGCCACACGCGTTTTACCATAGCCTTATCCATACCGAGGCTGCTTCCAAGTACCCCCGCACCTACATAGGGAACACCGGCAATTTCAAGAAGCCCTTGTACTGTGCCGTCTTCCCCGAAGGTACCGTGAAGAACAGGAAACACAGCATCAAGCTTAAGTTGCCCCTTTCTGCTCCAGAGCCCCTGACTGGGGAGGATACTTACCAAATTCTCAGGCTTGGTACTGAGTTTCAGCGTAGAATTCCCGTGGGCAAGTTGGGGCTCCGGTTGAAGATACCAGCGCCCATCCTTATCTATGCCGATTAAAACAGGTTCAAATTGCTCCTTATCTATATGCATGTAAACCGATGCCGCCGATTGTAAGGAGACTTCGTGTTCACCAGATTTTCCGCCGAATAATATTCCGACCTTTGTTGTGCTCATATTTTCTTCTCCCTCCTACTCGTAACTACTTTTTACGGATGTGTGTAACCGAGGGCACGCAACTGTTCCCGGGCGGCAGTCTCTTCATCCCAGGGTATTGGCCCGTCGGCGTAAATTATACTTCCCTCATGTCCCTTGCCGAGTAATACTACTAAATCGTTTTTTTCAGCGAGGGTGAAGGCGTGGCGAATCGCGGCAGGGCGGTCTTCTATTAAAAAGAGTCCCTCATTACGTTTCATCCTTTTACAGCCTGTGGCGATATCCTCAAGGATGTCACGGGGCTCCTCCCCACGAGGGTCCTCATCAGCAAGAATTATAATGTCGCAATATTCGGCTGCAATACTACCCAGCTGACTCCTTTTCTCAATATCCCGTTCACCCGCCGAGCCGAAAACGGCAATAAGATTGCCCTTATTCACCTGCGAACGGAGGGCAGGGAAAAGTTTTCGAAAAGATCCCGGTGTGTGCGCGTAGTCAACGATAACCTGAAAAGGTTGCCCTTCATCTACCGGTACCATGCGCCCCTTAATAGGGCGAAGATATGAAACCAGGGGGAGGTAGGTGTGTAGGGACTCACCGGGAAGACAGCCGACCGCCAATAGGGCGGCTATACTGTTTTCTATGTTAAAGCGACCGGGCTGGGGCAATTTTACATACTCATTTAGGGTCTCTTCAGTGGTAGAGGACACGAGAAAGCTTTGACCCTCCGGTGTTTCCTTAATCTCCCGGGCAATAATGGATAAATTTTTGATGCCGGCTTTTGTGGCCTCTTCGGTGCCGTACAGGTGGACAGGACACTGTGTTGCATTGATAAAAGCCTGCCTGTGGGCTTCTTCGGCATTTACTACACCGAAGCCGCCTTTTAAGGGAAGGGCCCGAAAAAGATTTGCCTTATCATCTATATAACGTTCGAGGGTTTTATGAAACTCAAGATGTTCGTGACTTATGTTTGTAAGCACTCCCACGTCGAAACTTACATCGCCGAGGCGATTGTTTAAAGGTGAAAGCCCGTGGCTTGTTGCCTCAACTACGGCATGGGTACATTTATTCTCACGCATAGCACGTAAAAGCCGATGGATTTCGGGGGCCTCGGGGGTAGACTGGCGGAGGTAGTTTTTTTGAGGACCGTCGCCCAGGTCGAATTGTACTGTTGTGAGAAGTCCGGTTCTTTTACCGCTGAGTTTTAGAAGTTGCTGAATAAAAAAACTTGTAGTACTTTTACCGTCGGTTCCCGTCACACCAATAATCGTCATTTCCGAGGAGGGATCGTCAAAAAAACTGCACGCAATGGGTGACATAACGAGCCTGCTGTTATCAACCCGAATATATGTTGTGCCCTGGGCATATGTGGATAGCGGTTCGCTGTGGACAATTGCAGCGGCCCCCAGGGCTATCGCCTTATCAATGTATTCGTGTCCATCGGTATGGAGCCCCTTCAATGCAAAGAAAAGGCTTCCCCCATGAACCTCCCGGCTGTCATACGCAAGGTCGGTGATATATGGATCAGATGGACCATGCTGCTCGTTTATGTTGATTTTTGCAAGTAAAGCTGATAGTCTCTTTTCGGTCATGCCGGAATGGTATCAGGCCCTCAGTCTTTCGGCAAGTGATGGGGCCTTTGTTTCAAGGGAATATCTAACTCGTCAACTAATTGCCTACATAGGCAACAAAAGGCGCATACTCGGTTTTCTCTACCGCATCTTTTCCCGGCTGCATCAACAGCATCCGATTAGCCGTTTTCTTGACCCCTTTGCCGGCAGCGGGGCAGTAGCACGACTGGCTAGACAAATGGGCTTTCAGGTTGCGGCCAACGATTGGGAAGAGTATTCGAGAATAATCAATACGGTATATCTTACACTTTCTCCAGAAGAGGCGGAACAGCTGTTTGTCCATTTTAACGGTCTAGAAAGTGCATTATCCAGGCTGAACAGTGTGCAGGAAGAACCCATGGCCGAACCTGAGGCACCCTTTATCAGCCGCTATTACGCCCCTGCATCGACGGAGGAGGCAAATTATCGCACAGAACGTTTATTCTATACCCGGGAAAATGCACTTTTTATCGACCGGGTGCGGGAGGAGATAGATCGCTGGTTTCCCGACGGAGGCAGGGGGCATGATGTGTTGACGGCCCTGCTTCTCTATGAATCGGCTACCCATGTGAACACCTCCGGTGTGTTTAAGGCGTATCATAAGGGCTTCGGCGGCCATAGCAGGGATGCCCTTACGCGTATTATGTCGCCGATGCAGCTTGAGTATCCCCTTCTGATCGATGGGAATCCGAACTGCGAAATGCAGCAGATGGATGCAGCAGATTTTTTGTCCGGCCGTAGCGGTGACCTCTGCTATCTGGATCCGCCGTACAATATCCATCAATACGGAAGTAATTATCATTTGCTGAACACAATTGCCCGTTGGGATTTTCCTAAGGTGAATAATGATATCGGAGCCGACGGAAGCTTAGTTTCAAAAGCAGGTATCCGGGGGGACTGGAAAAAGACCCGTTCGGATTTCTGCACCCGAGCCGGTGCCCCGGGTGCCCTCCGTAAAGTTCTGGCGGCAACGGATACCCGTTGGATTGTGCTCAGTTACAACAGTGAGGGGATAATTCCGATGGAAGAGCTGATGGATATTCTCGGCGAATTTGGGAGGATCGAAATCAATAGCCTGGATTATATAACTTACCGGGGCGGACGTCAGAGCATGAATCGGCGTACCTACAACACGGAGTTTCAGCTCATAGTAGAGCGTCAAAGCGATTGGGGGCGAGCCGGTCCTAACCTGCAACAAGACAAAAGTTCTCAGAAAAAAATACCTCCCCAACAACCTGACCTTGGACGGTTTCTTCCAGCCCATCGAATACAGTCTTTACTTCAGGCCGGCTTTGTGCCGGAGAGAGTAGCCCACCACTTTACTACCCAAAGAAACGCGGTATTACTGGATGATGAAAATCGATGTGGCTGGCTCTCAACGGAGAATTTGTATCTCTTTTCCGATATACCCCGGATAGAAATTTTACAGGAGCTTTCTGCTGAAAAATTAAAGAGCCTAGAGAAAAAACTCGAAGCGGCCGCCTGCAGGGATCGGCAGGAAGAGCTTAAAGTGGTGCGAAGCCTGATGTTGGCTGAACAGGATTCGTCTATGTGCCGGCGGTATCAGAAAAAGGTGCTTCACATTTTGAAAAAGTTTACCCATAAAAAATACCAAAGCCAGTGGAATGCGGAGGTGCAGTGCCTGAAGAAACTTCTTGAGCGGGATGGGGAGCATCTGACGGTTCTCCGGCTGGGTTTATCGGAACTGGAAGACCTAGGACGCCGCCGTTTTGAAGGTTAAATTGGTGGGGTTTCAAAAATCTTCGATTTTTGAAAGCGCCTCGGGTGATAAAAAAGCTGCGGCTTCCGATTGCTCGGTGCCGCAGCCCACTAAATTCTCAATTAGCCTTTTATGAAACGACTATTCGGTGTTGCCCTCTTCATTGTACAGGTATTTAAAGTAATCCATATCGGTGGTAAGGGTCTTCTTAAACTGCGGCATAGTTTTTCGATAAGATTCTATCGATCTCCAGAACTCGAAGAAATCCGGGTCCTGCTCATATGCCTGTGCGTAGATCTGGGTAGCCTCAGCATCAGCCTCACCGCGAATCGTTTCGGACTCCTGATAGGCTTCCGATAAGATGGTTTTTCGTTCATTCTCCAACTTACCGAGCCATTCGGCCTTTTTCCCCTGTCCGTAGGATCGATACGCCTCGGCGATCTGGTTTCTTTCCTTGATCATCCTGTTGTAGACGCTCTCGGTAAGGTCGTCGGAGTAACGGATCTGACGGATAATAATATCGACCAATTCAATACCGTAGTCGGGGGTTAGATCAGCGGCCAGTTCAAACATTTCCTGGGACAAATCTTCACGGCCGCGGTTAACGGTTTCGTAGGTCCTTTCGGTCTGGGTCAGTTCTCGCAGTTCCTCTTCGTCAACCTCTTCATCCTGCTGCTGCAGGATCTCCGGGGCAGCCTCCATTTCATTGATAATGTTGGTGTTTCGTACCGCCTCCCGCAGGTTATTACTGGTAATTACCCGGCGAATTGTCGAGTCGATTACATCATCCAGGCGGGCCCAGCCCTGTTCGAGGGTAGATACCGCTTCATAAAATTTCTGGGGATCGCTTATTTTCCAGCGGGCGGTGGCATCCACCCAGATAAACTGGTTTTCAGCGGTGGGTACCCGCTGTGCATCTCCGTCCCAGCTGAGGATTTTTTTGGAATATTTTACTACGTTGTCGATAACGGGCATTTTAAACTTCAAGCCCGGTTCAGTGTTGGTGGCAACAATTTTACCAAAACGGGTCACTACAGCCTGTTCACCCTGTTCAACAATGTAAAAGGGGCCTAGAAGTACAAAAACTACGACAATTATCAGCAGTACTATTGCGGTGGTAACTAATTTTTTCATTGTGTACCTCCCTGTGCCGGCAGGCCTTTGAAGGGAATGAAGTTTTCCAAGCCGCGGTCGATCAAATCAGTATTCTCATCTTCCCCGAAAATCTCTTCAAGGGTTTCAATATAGAGTCGGGTACGGGTAACATCGGGACTCAATTCATACCGGTCGAGTACCGAAACAAAACGGGCCACATCACCTTCGGCGTTATTTACACGCTCGGCGGCATATCCCTGGGCTTCCTGGATCAGCTGCTGGGCTGTACCGCGGGCTTTTGGAATTTCCTGGTTGTAGGCCTCTTTACCCTCGTTGATAAAGCGGTTCATATCTTGAACGGCCTTGTTAACATCCTCGAATGCATCCTGAACCTCGCCCTTTGGGGGGACAATGTTCCGAAGTTTCACCGTATTCACAGTGATACCCAACTCGTACTGGTCAAAGCGCTCCTGCATTTTTTCCTGGCCCTTCTGTTCAATGTTTGCACGTTCTGAGCCGATTACATTCAGGATTGCCCGGTCACCGACCAACTGGTTGATGATGGATTGGCTGATGTCCCGAAGGGTCTGTTCACGGAATTCCACATTAAACAGCCAGTCTACCGGCTGGGTAATTCGATACTGAATAATCCATTCAACATCGACTATATTCAAGTCTCCAGTCAGCATAATAGACTCTTCGGGAAAATCCGCTCCGGAGTATGCGGTATTTACTCCGGCCTGCTGGGTGCGAAACCCAAACTCCATTTTTTGTATCTGCTGGGTGGGAACGTTGTAATTTTTTTCAATTCCCAGGGGCAGCTTAAATTGAAGGCCAGGGCCTACAATTCGGGTCACTTTGCCGAATCTGAGCACTACTGCCTGTTCAGTCTGGTCAACGACAAAAAAACTTGACAAGACCATGGCTATGACCACAACTATAATTACCACAGTGACTATATATTTCGGTTTTATCGAAAATGGTAGTCCCGGCGGTGAAACGTCACGTTCGGACATATATCCTCCTTTAAATCAGATCTGTAATTACATTACTATTTTAGGGTACCTATACCTGGGCAGGGAGTCAACAAGAAAACACAATTTGGCTGTTGAAATGCAGTTGTACTTTAAAAATGTGGTCATTCTAGGTTCGATCCACTAAATATTTGACTAAATACAAAATTATGATAAAATATATTAAAAAATTGGAACAAGCAGGAGTACTTAAGGTGGAAAATGGGAGAGACCTCTCTATTAATACAGAAGATTTTACTAAAGAAGACCGGGCTCAACTTGAGGTAGTTTCAGCCGTCGCCCGGGGAATTGCACAACAATTTGGAGAGTACTGCGAAGTTGTAGTCCACACTTTAGAGAACTACGATAACTCAATTGTAGCCATAGAAAACGGCCAGGTGACCGGCCGCTCTATCGGCGGTCCTATGACCGATTTTGCCTTGAATGTACTGGATCGCTGTGATCAGGAATCAAAGGATGTATATGGCGTGTACTACAGCAACACCGAGACAGGAAAGCAGCTGAAGTCAACCACAATAGTTATTCGCAATTATCATCATAAGCCAATCGGGTTGTTATGCATGAACTTCGATGTGTCTGCTCCCTTTGCGAAGATGATGGAGAGTATGCTGCCCGAAGTAGCAGGTACACAAAATGTGTCGGAACACTTTCCTCTTACCGCAAAGGACCTGGTAGAAACCTCTTTTAACGAGGTGGTGGACGAGGTAAATCGAAAAATTGGAATTTCACCTACCCAGAAAAATAAGCTGATTGTTGAAGAGCTCTACAAACGGGGAATTTTTCATATTAAAAACGGAATCGATATAGTATCCGAAAAACTGGGGGTCTCTAGGTACACCATCTACAACTACATACGGGAAGTAAAAACAGTGCTGGGGGAAAATGAAATCGAAAAACTGTATACCTGAGCCTACCGGAAGCTCGGGGTGCGGTACGATATATTTATTTGAAACATTTTTTTAGGAGGAGTACATGGAACGCAAAGTTATTCACACTGATAAGGCCCCGGCAGCGGTTGGACCTTATTCGCAGGCGGTAGCCTGGGGCGACACAGTCTATGTGTCGGGTCAATTGCCTCTTGACCCGGTACAGGGAAAAATTGTCGCAGAAACAATTGAGGATCAAACCCGACAGGCAATGGAAAACCTCAAGTCGATTTTGGAAGAAGCGGGCAGCTCTCTTGACAGGTTGTTGAAGGTAACTATCTTTCTACAAGACATGGGTAATTTCAAACGGGTGAACGAAGCATACGGAAGTTTCTTTTCAGGAGATTATCCTGCCCGCTGTGCGTATCAGGTAGCCAAGCTGCCTCTGGGCGCCGATATCGAAATTGACGGTATTGCTGCTCTGTAAGGGAGGTCAAATATGAAATCAATGAACGAACTGGGCGTGCCGGTCCCGGCGCATAAAGCCCATGTAATTCGTCCGATCAAGGACGTCAGCCTCGAACAGCGCGAACGGGCGCTGCGTGAGACGGAGTACAATATGTTCTCCTTCCCTGCAGATCTTCTTGTGCTGGATTACCTTTCCGACAGCGGCAGCACCGCCATGAGCGAGCTGCAGTGGGCCGCACTGTTTCACGGCGATGAGTCTTATGGAAGAAACAAGGGGTACTTCGTGCTTCTCGATACCATCCGGGATACCTTCGAAAGGGGAGATTCACCGCGGGAGTCCCTGAAGCTGATAATGGCGGGAGAAAAGAACGTCGAAAAGCTGATGGACGAACTGTATCTGACCAAGGATGAGGGGGGCTTTGTGAACGGGGGGCCGAATCAGCTGAGCCGGCCGAACGCCTTTATCACCCCCCAGGGACGTGCCGCCGAGCACCTTCTGTTCAGTACTATCCGCGAAGTCTTGGATGAGAAGAACGGACCGGGTAAACCCTACTGGATACCCAACAACGGGCATTTCGATACAACCGGTGCGAATATTGCAGCCAACGGCATAGAACCTGTGAATATGTTTCAGCCGGGGGTGTTGGATGAGTTTCCCTGGGACAAAATGGATACGGAAAATCCCTTCAAGGGTGATATGGATGTAGAACGGCTCAAGGCTTTTTTACAGGAAAAGGGGCGGGAAAACGTTCCGGTTATTTACCTCACAATTACCAACAACACCGTAGCCGGGCAGCCGGTGAGCCTTGCAAATATAAAAGAGGTTCATAAAATTGCCGCCGAGTATGATATACCCCTTTTCTTTGATGCCTGTCGTTTTGCCGAAAACGCCGCTTTTATTAAACAGTTTGAAAAGGGCTACGAGAAAAGGTCTATCCGCAGCATAGTTCAAGAGATGTTTTCCTATGCCGACGGCTTCAGTATCAGCCTTAAAAAAGATGGTCTCTCCAATATCGGCGGCGGCCTCTTTATCCGTGATCGCGGCAACTTTGTAAAGCGGTTCTCCACTGAAAAAGAGGATGTGGGGGTACGTCTGAAGGAGAAGCAGATTGTATGGTTCGGAAACGACTCCTACGGCGGTTTGAGCGGCCGGGATATCATGGCTTTGGCCGTAGGTATTCACGAGGTTGTTGATCAGTCCTATCTGTACAATCGGATTGGACAAACCCGGATGCTGGCCCAGGGGCTTGCAAAAAATGGAGTTCCTGTAGTGCTGCCTGCCGGCGGACACGCGATTTATCTGGATATGGACCGCTTTTTCGAGGGGTCAGATATGAAGATAGACGATTTCGGCGGGGTAGGCTTTACTATCGAACTGCTGCGCAACTACGGCATCCGTGCCTGCGAACTAGGGCCCTTTGCATTTGAGTGGGACCAGAAGAATGAAGAACAGCGGAAGGGTATTCTGAACCTGGTACGATTTGCCGTTCCGAGAAATGCCTATAGCCGGGAGCATATCGATTATACAGTAGCTGCGGTAAGTGAACTGTATAAGAACCGAGACCAAATACCAAAAGTAAAAATAACCCGCGGAGCGGAGCTGCGGCTGCGCCACTTTCAAACCGGACTCAAGCCGGTATATTAGGTGTATATGACGGGGCCGTCGGGTAGCTAATTCGGGTATCTATTCCGGGCGGCCCTTTTTTCTATAATAGTGCTGCATAATCAGAACTCCCAAGTAGACCTCTATTTAGGGTGAGCGTTTTCAAACTACTGTTTTGAATGTCCCCCGAGATAGGCTGTGTTATTAGTTTTTTATTCTTGTCCCTTCAGGCTGGTGGAACGGTGAATAACTGAGGTGTCGACAATTTGATGGGTCGGCTCGCCGGTAGTGTCCTGAATGCTTTCAATCAACAATCGGGTAGCATGGTAGCCGAGTTGTTCCGGATGTATGTCAACGCTGGCAAGGGAGGGGGTCTGATAGCGGCCCCGGATACTGTTGTTAAATCCGTATAAAGGGATATCGGCGGAAGATGTTTCACTTAATGCCCGAAGGGCGCCGAAGGCCAGAAAGTCGTCGGTGGCTACCACCGCATCCGGTGTATCTCTTTTTAATATTTCCTGCATAAAAAGAAAGCCCAGTTCTTCGGAGGAAGAAGTTTTGTCCTTTTCTCCTATACCTGCTTCAGCCGCATTTCCAGCTTTTTCTTCAGCTGCATCTCCGGCATCCATTCCGGTTTCAGAACCGGGTGAACAGAGGCTTTCCCTGGTTTCAAGACCACGGCTGCGGAGGGCTTGCAGATAGCCTTCATAGCGGTCAAGGGTATAGCGGCGGCTCCACTTTGTACCAATAAATGCAATGTTGCGGAAACCGCGGTCGATAAGGTCGCTTACTAATGTATAAATTGCCTGAAAGTTGTCGTTGTCGACCCACAATGTTTCAGCAGGTTTATCCGGACGCCCAATTACCGAAAAGGGAAACTCCTTTTCCCGAAGGTAGTTTATAGAGCGATCCTCTTGTTCTACTGAAAAAAGTACTACCCCGTCGGTCCAGTTTGCCGACACCAGCTCCTGTAAATACCCATATTGTTCCCCCTCGCTTTCACAAAAAGAAACCATTACATGAAAATGTTGTTCCCTGGCACAGGCATTAGCTCCCTTTATCGCCATGATAAAGAAAGTATTTTCAAAAATATTTGCTTCATGTTCGGTAATTACGAGGGTGATGAGGCGGCTGGGACGGCTATTTGCGCCACCTGAAAAATGACGGGGATGGTAGCCCTGTTCCTTCATTACCTGTAGAACGTGGTTACGGGTATTTTCTGCTATTCCGGCCGAATTGTTTACTATCCGAGATACTGTTGAAATGGAGACGCCGGCAGCCTGAGCAATGTCTGTAAGTGACACCTT
This sequence comes from uncultured Sediminispirochaeta sp., assembly GCA_964504785.1. Classification (GTDB taxonomy): domain Bacteria; phylum Spirochaetota; class Spirochaetia; order DSM-16054; family Sediminispirochaetaceae; genus DSBN01. Next base: position 42,541 of record CAZDFY010000002.1, read on the forward strand.
TTTCATATTACACTCCGGATAGATAGTACAGGTATTTTCTATAATTTGCAAGAAAAAACTGAATATGCTTCATTTATAAACACGTTAATGCAAAATTTGCAAGAAAACATTATAAATCTCTCGAAAACACCGAATATAGTTCAAAAAATGCAAAAATTTGCAGAAAAAATAATAAAATAAATTTATTATTGACAAATATAGCATTGCAGGGTGATAATGCTATTAGAAAATTCTCATGTTTTATTCTTAAAGGAGGAAAAAATGAGTTCAAAAAAGAGTATTGCTCTGTTGATCGCACTCATTGTAATGTGTGTCCCCGCTTTGTGGGCTGGTGGTGCCCAGGAAAGTAGTGAATCCGATGCCGGTGAAAAGGTGAAAGTAGATATCTTTCAATTCAAGGTAGAATTCAAAGATCAATTCACCCAGTTGGCTGAAGAGTACATGAAGGAAAACCCCAATGTTGATCTTTCTATTAAAACAGTAGGTGGTGGTGATGATTACGGTGCCGCTCTAAGGTCCCGATTCGCCTCGGGAGAAGAACCCGCTATTTTTAATGTTGGAGGCCCCCAGGATGTTGCCGACTGGAAGCAGTATCTTGCCCCGTTGAACGAGTTGGATGTTACAGAAAAAGCTTTTGACGGAGTGCTCGGTGGTGTTACGATGGAAGGTAAAGTGTATGGGTTGCCCTATAACCAGGAAGGTTACGGCCTGATTTACAATAAGGCTATGTTTGAAAAAGCAGGAATAGATCCTGCCGGTATTACCTCTTACACCAAGCTCGAAGCAGCAGTAAAAAAACTTGATTCAATGAAAGGGGAACTTGGAATAGAAGCGGTATTTGCATTCCCTGCAAAAGAGACCTGGGTTACAGGGCTCCACCTATCAAACGCGGTTCTCTCCCAGGAGTTTGATAATGTAAATGATGCATTCAACGCCAAGACCGTTGAATACAAATACAGTGAAGGCTTTAAGAAACTGGTCGACCTGCAGAACGATTACTCGGTTCAGCCCACTCTGTCCCTCGACTACAGCCGGCAGGTTGAACAGCTTTTCTCGGGTGAAAAAGTAGCACTCATCCAGCAGGGTAACTGGGCCTACGGGTCAATCGCCGGTGTAAACGAAGAACTGGCCTCCAACATCGGTTTCATCCCCCTTTCGGTAGAAGGCGGGATCGGCGACCGAATTCCAGTTGGAGTACCGATGTACTGGGGAGTAAACAAACAGTTGGATGCTGAAGTAGTAGAGGCGGCAAAGAATTTCCTAAACTGGATGTACACATCCGAAACAGGGAAACAGTATGTGCTTGAAGAGTTCAAGTTTATTCCCGCCTATAAAGGATACGACGTATCCAAGGTTTCAGATCCTCTGGCCCGTGATATACTTGATTTCTCAGCCCGAGGAAAGACTTTACCCTGGGTATTCATGGGATATCCCACCGGTTGGGGACAGAATGTACTCGGCGTTGATATTCAGAAATACGTGGCCGACAAAATGAGTTGGGACGAACTTACGGCCCATACAACAGAAGAGTGGGAAAAGGCACGTCAATAATACTAGCGAATTAAGTCGGAGGGGGGATATATATACCTCCTCCGGCTATAATGTAAGCTCTATTTGAGGAGAACCTATGCAGGAAAGTATCAAACGGCGCCTCTTGTTCTGGGCCTTTGTAGGCCCCCTGGTATTTGCCTTCTTTGTAGTAGTGGTAGTGCCTTTTTTGTGGGGTATTTATTACTCCTTCACCGAATGGAATGGAATTGTGAGGTCCCAAGTAGAATGGGTGGGACTTCAGAATTATATTGATCTGTTCGAAGATGAGCAGTTCATTTATTCCTTTTGGTTTACCGCTCGTTTTGCGGTGGTTTCAGTAATCCTCATAAACGGTATTGGCTTTGCACTGGCACTACTGGTCACACAACCTTTACGTACCTCCCATGCATTGCGTACGGTCTTCTTTATGCCGAACCTCATTGGAGGCCTAATTCTGGGTTTCGTATGGCAGTTTATTTTTATCCAGGTTTTTTCTTCCCTGGCGGATCTGTTGAATCTCGAATTTTTTCGGGGGTGGTTGGCCACACCGGAGACAGGGTTTTGGGGGCTGGTGATACTTATGACATGGCAAATGGCCGGCTACACAATGGTAATTTATATTGCCGCCTTGCAAAGTATTCCGTCGGACCTCCTTGAAGCTGCGGAAATAGATGGTTCCACCCTGTGGTCAAAAACCAGGCATATAATTATTCCTCTAGTAGCACCGGCGTTTACAATTAATATGTTTTTAATGTTGTCCAATTCATTCAAACTCTATGACCAAAACCTTTCCCTGACAAACGGAGGGCCCTTCAACTCCACCCAAATGCTGGCGATGAATATTTACAATACCGCCTTTCAGTTTGATGAAATGGGGTCCGCCCAGGCAAAGGCGGTTATCTTTTTTCTGGTGGTCGCCGTGGTCTCAATCATCCAGGTGAGAATGAATAAAAAACGTGAAGTGGAGTACTAAAGGAGTTAGGTATGACAAGGAAAAAGAGATTTCTCTTTCTGATGGAAACCATCGGTAGTGCGATAGGGGTAGTATTTTTCTTTCCCTTTTATATTATGCTCATAAACTCCTTCAAAACAAAACCGCAAATTTTTCAGAATACCCTCAATTTACCGGGTGGCCTAGAATGGAGCAACTACGTAAAGGCCTTTGAGCGCTTGGATTTTATGCAGGCCTTTGCAAACAGTCTTTTTATAACTGCGGGCTCTATTCTTTTGTTGGTTTTATTTGCCTCGATGGCAGGATGGAAACTGGTGAGAACAAAAACCCGACTGAGCAGTGTAATCTTTTTTATGTTTGTAAGTGCGATCCTCATACCCTTTCAATCTGTGATGCTTCCCCTTATTACCATTATGGGGAAGCTGGGATTCTTAAACAGGTTGGGACTTATTTTTATGTATTTGGGCTTCGGGTCAAGCCTCTCACTGTTTCTCTATCACGGTTTTGTGAAAAGCGTGCCAAAAGAGCTTGATGAAGCTGCAATTATCGACGGCTGCAGTGAGTTTCAGTTGTTTCGGAAGGTTATATTTCCCATCTTAAATCCAATTACTCTCACTGTAATAATTCTTCTCACCATCTGGATATGGAATGACTACCTTTTGCCTTCTTTGGTTATCAATAAAGAGGGAATGCAAACTATTCCCCTCCAGATGTTTTTCTTCTTTGGAGAGTATACAAAACAGTGGCACCTGGCTTTAGCTGGTTTAACTTTGGCTATTATACCGGTAATAATTTTTTATTTTTCAGCCCAGAAGTATATTATTCGAGGCGTTACCCAGGGAGCAATTAAGTAAACCTCAGACTTACCTACCGACACAGCAGCAGATGGAGGAACTATTGAAACAGGATAATAGAATAGAGATCGAAGAAGACAAAGATCTTGCCCATACTGAAAATCCCACTCGACGGACCAAGCCGCCCGCCCGCAGTTTTACCGAACTGAAGTTTGAAGACAAAGGGCCGGGGAAAGATACGGTGACCGGTACAGCGGCCAGTGGGGTGCAGGTGTACAACTTGTGTGCCCCAAGGACTGAAAAAAATACCAAAAAGCCCCTGTACATGTCCTGTAGCGGCCACGCGGAGGGAGTATACAGAATAAGGGTAGGGGAAGGTGAGGTGCCTTCATCCTGGTCGGTCGTGGAACTTCCCCCAGCTTTTGAGGTGTTTTCTCCTTCCCTAGAAGAACGAAACTCATCTCCGGAATTTGTGCTCGGGCCGCTTAAGATTGGAAAATGGCGGTATAATCCTGGGGCTTTGCGTTTTACCCTAGAGTCTGTCAGTCACATTCCACGGGTATATGGTCTGGGAGAAAAGATGGGGCGTCTCGACCGCAGCGGCCGGGTCTGGGAGATGTGGAATACCGATGAACCGGAACATGTGCCGAGTCGGGATCCCCTCTACGTATCTATTCCTTTTGCATTTGTAGGTATTGAGAATCGGTGGTTCGGTATCTTTGTAGATAATCCGGCGCGACAGTATTGGGATGTTGCAACGAGCAATCAGAAGGAACTGACCATCGATGTGGAAGACGACTATCTGGACATCTATTTGATGGAAGGTGCTTCTCCGAGGGAGGTGCTGCGTCGGTACACAGGACTCACTGGGGTCACCCCTCTGCCGCCAATCTGGGGGCTTGGCTACCATCAGAGCCGCTACAGCTACTCTCCTGACGCGGAAGTCAGGAGAGTAGCAGGGGAGTTCAGGAAAAATGAACTACCGGCGGATGTGATTCAGTTTGATATTGACTATATGAACGGCTACAGAATTTTCACATGGGATAAAGAAGGCTTTCCCGATCCCCCATCACTCATTGATGATCTTTCAGATTCCGGTTTTAAAGTGGTTACAATAGTTGATCCTGGAGTTAAGGTTGATCCGGAATATTCAGTGTACAGAGAGGGGCTATCCCGGGGATATTTTTGTACACTCCCCGACGGAACTATCTACCAGGGTGCAGTGTGGCCGGGAAAGGCGGTATATCCCGATTTTTCACGACAGGCAGTTCGCACATGGTGGGGAGACCTACACCGTGAGTTGTTCAAACACGGGGTTTCCGGCATTTGGAACGATATGAACGAACCCGCTGATTTTACCGGAGACTCCGAATACAGGCCCGATTACACCGTCCCCAATGAACTGAGGGCAGCTACTGATACCGGCACAGCCGTGAGCTTTGCCCGTTTTCATAATTTGTATTCCGGTGGAATGAACCGTGCGACCCGCGAAGGGTTCTCGAAGCATAAGCCGGAGACCCGGGGCTTTTTGATTACCCGAAGCGGTTACGCCGGAGTGCAGAGAAACGCAGGAGTGTGGACCGGAGATAACTGCAGTTGGTGGGAGCATCTCGATTCGGCTGTACCTATGCTTTTAAGTTTGAGCATCTCCGGTGTGTCCCTGGTAGGCAGCGATACCGGTGGTTTTCAGGAGGACGCCTCGGCCCAGCTTTATGCAAGATGGTTCTGTTTTTCCGCTTTTACCCCCTATTTTCGCAGTCACTCCGCCGATGATACCCGTCCCCACGAACCGTGGAGTTTCGGAGGTAATGTACTGAATATTACAAGGCACTATCTCCGGCTTAGGTACTCCCTTATGCCCTATATATACACCGCCTTTTTTAGGACAGAGAGCGAGGGCGAACCGGTGATGAAACCGCTCTTTTTTGAATGGCCCGGGGATGAACGACTTGCAGAGGTAAACAACGAATATATGTTTGGTCCGTCCCTTCTGGCCGCCCCGGTTACTACAGCGGATACCCTGTGGCAACATGTGTATTTGCCGGAAGGGCTGTGGTACGACTTCTGGGAGGACATCCTGTACAGGGGGCAAAGCGATCGGTTGGTCTCAGCCCCAATAGGAAAGTTGCCTCTGTTTGTAAGGGGTGGAAGTATTCTTCCCCATGAAGCCCCCCGACTGCATACCGGGGTTGAGCGAAGTGGAGGCCTTTTTCTGGATGTGTACCCCGATGAAAACGACAGGGCGGCGGGAGAACTTTACTGTGATGCTGAAGAGGGCTGGGGGTACCGTAATGGAGAATACAGTCTAATAGCCTTTATATATCAGAAGGGTAAAGTGCAGGTACGCTATGAGAATGAGGGCTTCCAGCCGCCGTGGAGCACGCTGAATGTGCGGGTTCACACCGGCGGTGAGGGGTGCAGTGGTCAATCCGCACACACAACTTCAAAGGGGGGTGGACCTGTAGTATCCGAAACAACACCTTCTAGAACAAGGCTTTCTGAAAAAACAGCGGACCCGCTGCGACTTACTTCGGTAAAGCTGCCCCGGCCTTTTGCATGTGAGCAGAGTGAGAAGGGACGCCTTGAAATACCCCTCACAGGCGGAGAGTATTCAATAGCTGTTGACATAGATGCACGGGAGAACCTATAGTCTAAAGTTATGAAAAAGAGACGACTTATAACTTCAGCGCTCCCCTACGTAAATAATATTCCGCACCTCGGAAACTTAATCCAGGTGTTGTCTGCAGATGTGTTTGCGCGGTATTGCCGCAGTAACGGATATGAAACCCTCTATGTGTGCGGGACCGACGAGTACGGTACCGCCACTGAAACCAAAGCCCTTGAAGAGGGAGTGAGTCCGAAGGAGCTGTGCGACCGCTATTTTGTAGTCCACGATGAAATATATAAGTGGTTTCGGATAAACTTTGACCATTTCGGCCGTACTTCAAGGCCCGAGCAAACCGAAATTGTGCAGGATATTTTCAGAAAAGTGGATGCCAACGGTTATATCAGCGAAGCTACTATCGAGCAGCTGTACTGTGCAAAATGCGAACGATATCTTGCCGACCGTTATGTACGGGGTACCTGTCCCCATTGCGGGTATGAGGATGCCCGGGGGGACCAGTGTGAAAATTGCGGTAAGCTGCTCGATCCAACTGATCTGATTGAACCACGCTGCGGAACCTGCGGCGCCACTCCCACCTTCAAAAAAACTAATCATCTGTATCTAAATCTACCGTCGCTACTGCCGAAACTGCAGGCTTGGATGGATAAGGCTTCAGTTGAAGGTTTCTGGGCGAGAAATGCAATTCAGATGACGAAAAGTTGGATACGGGACGGGCTGAAGGAACGGGCAATTACCCGGGACCTCAAGTGGGGCATTCCTGTACCAAAAGAGGGCTATGAGGATAAAGTTTTTTACGTATGGTTTGACGCCCCTATCGGATATATTTCAATCACCGCAGATTTAACCGACCAGTGGGAGAACTGGTGGAAAAGTCCCGAGGATGTTGAACTTTTTCAGTTTATCGGCAAGGATAATATTCCCTTTCATACGGTGATTTTTCCCTCATCTTTACTGGCAACCGGTGAAAACTGGACAATGCTCCATCATATGTCCTCAACCGAGTATTTGAACTACGAGAGCGGGAAGTTTTCTAAAAGTAAGGGGGTCGGAGTCTTTGGAAACGACGCAAAGGATACCGGCATCCCTGCAGACGTGTGGCGCTTTTATATTTTTTACAATCGCCCCGAAAGCTCCGATGCGGTTTTTACCTGGGACGATTTTCAGGAAAAGGTCAACGGAGAATTGATAGGAAACCTGGCAAACCTGGTAAACCGGACCCTTTCGTTTATCGGCAGATTCAAGGAAGGTAGGATCCCGCAGGTAGCGCCGGGAGAAGATTTTGTAAAGGAAGTAAAAACCCGGGAAGCAGAGATTACCGCTCATTTAGAACGGGCGGAGCTTCGGCAGGGTTTTAGAAAAATTTTTGCTCTGGCCTCTTATGGTAACCGATGTTTTCAGGCGGGCGAACCCTGGAAAACCCGTAAAACCGATCCCGAGGCGGCGGATCAACTGCTTATGGAACTTGCCTATGTGGTGCGAGATTTAGCGGTAATGATAGAGCCGTATATACCGGACACATCGGAAAGAATCCTTCGTTTTCTTGGGCAGGAAGGTGCCACATGGGAGGTGGTGGGCAATTTTTCCGGGTTAGAAAAAATCAGCTCCCCCGAGATTTTGTTTGAGCGCCTGGAAGATGATAAAATTAAGGCGATGCGAGAACGTTTTTCCGGTAGTCAGGCCGAACGACGGGAAAAAGAGAAAGAGAGGAAGGCGATGGAAGAGCAACAGAACAAGGTAGAAAATGGGGAAAAAGAAGAAAAAGCGGAAAAGAGTCTGGAAGAGCAATTTATAGAATCAGTGGATCTTCGGATTGCAAAAATTACCGCAATAGAACGACACCCTGAAGCCGACAAGCTCTATATAGAAACAATAGATACCGGCGAGGAAGAAGAGCGTCAGATAGTGAGTGGGCTTGTTCCTTTTTACGAGGAAGATGAGCTTTTAAATAAAAATATTATTTTAGTGTATAATTTGAAACCGGCTAAACTGCGAGGTGTTAAGAGCAATGGTATGCTGTTAGCCGCGGAAAAAGAAGGGGACGAAGACCATAGCACTGTGGAAGTTCTTTTTGTTGATGATGTAGAACCTGGTTCACGTCTTAACTTAGAAGGACATTCGCTCCCGGAAAATGCACCGAAAAAACTGAAAATCGACGATTTTTTCAAAATTCCAATATCCGTCAAGGACCACTCTGTAATGGTTGGTACTACTCCCCTGACTGTAAAGGGAAAACGGATTACCACTACAACTGTTGCTGAAGGAAAAGTTGGTTAAAAGGGATTGATGGGAGTAATTCAGCAGGTCGAATTAAAAGAACTACCCGAGAGTTCAAATTTTCTGCAGTCGCAATTCTGGGCCGCCTTTAAATCATCCTTCGGTTGGCGGCCCTACGCATTTTCTGTAAAAAACCATCCCCTCCTAGTACTGGTGCGCAGGCTGCCCGGTGGTGTCTCTATGGCCTATGTGCCCCATCCTTTTGAAGAAATCGAACCTAAAGAGCGCACGTTGCTCGGAGAATCCACCGCGGAGCTTCCGGAGTACTTGCCGGGGAATACCCTGTGTGTGCGGTACGACCTTGCATGGGAACTGCCGCTTAATCTTTCGAATTGGGGCATACCCGAAGCCCGGAAGGCCCCTATGGATATTCAGCCGCCGAGCACCGTAATTCTTTCTTTGGAGGGGAGAGAAGATGAGCTGTTAGGGTCGATGAAAAGTAAAACCCGCTATAACATACGACTATCGGGTAGAAAAGGTGTAACGACAAAGGTAGAAGAAAAGAGTTTTCTCAAAAGTTGGTACGAGTTATATCGGGAAACTGCCGAGAGAGATCAGATTGCCATTCACAGTTATGAATACTACCACAGTTTGCTGGAGTCTGCTGATGCCGCTGAACATGCTTCGAAAAAGCCGTGCGAGGGGCCACGACTTCGTTTGATAAGCGCACACCATGAAGGGGATCTTCTTGCGGGAATTATCGTTGGAATATATGGAAAAAGAGCGACCTATATGTACGGCGCTTCTTCAAACTATAAACGCAATGTAATGGCCTCCCATGCCGTCCAGTGGGAGGCTATTAAACTGGCAAAAGAATCGGGCTGCAAAGAATATGATTTATTTGGAATACCACCCGCCGACGACCCGGAACATCCAATGCACGGGCTGTATCGATTTAAAACCGGTTTCGGAGGAAGAGTAGTGCATCGACCGGGTACCTACGACGTGGCGGCATCAAAGCTGAGGTACGGTATATTTAGACAGGTAGAAAGAGCACGCACCTATTACTTCAAAAAATTTAAAAAGCGATAAGCCAAGAAATTCGGTACCTCCGTGAGGGTACAGTAGCACTAGAAAAAGAGAATTACCTCGCGGAACCTGTCAAGTCTTCAACAATAGCCTTAAAGCATCTGCCTCTGTCAAATTCATTTAGGAACATGCCGAAGGAAGTTGCACCGGGTGAAAAGAGTACCGAATCGCCGGACTCCGCCTGCATGGAAGCAGATTGTACCGCCCCATGCAGGTTATCAAAGGGGCCAAAAAAAGAAATTCCCCTGGTGTGCAGGCTGTTTTTCATATGAGTACTGGCGCTTCCTTCAAGGAGATGGATAGAGGCGGGGATGTGCCATTTTTCTTCCAAAGGGCTGAAATCGAGTTCCTTGTCGGTCCCGCCGGTAATAAGATGAACTCTTCCGGCGGAATGAAGGCTTTCAAGAGCGGCGGCAGTTGCATCCGGAATAGTAGCGGCGCTGTCGTTGTACCAACGGACCCCGTTTAAGGTTCCAATAAGCTCCATCCTGTGTTCAATTCCGGAGAAAGATGCGGCTTGGCGGCGAATTACTTGAGGTGGAACTCCACGCAGAAGGGCGATAAAACCGGCCACTAAAAGATTCAAACGATTGTGGGTCCCGACTATGTGTACATCGGCAGGTACAATTTCGTGGAGGTTCTCATCAATAAGTGCATAGCCTATCTGATCGTGGAGATAGGCGCAGTCACCGACCTCCGTGGGCATTGGTTCTGAAGAGTAGAACATCGGCTTCCCCGGTGTACGCCCAGCATAGGCGTGGCCGTAGGAATCGTCATAAAAGAAGATACTTTGAGCATCTGCCGGCTGACCTAAAAAAATTCGGGCTTTATCTTCAACATATTCCTGCATATTGTTATAGCTGTTTTGGTGATCGGCCATGATGTTGGTAATAACCGCAATACCGGGGCTGAGAAGGTTGATCGGCTTTATATCGGCCAACTGCCATGATGAAAGTTCAAGAATTACAGGGCTTTCGGAAGGGGAGAGGCATTCTTCGATAAAGGTGAGTGGTGAAACTGTGATATTTCCCCCGAGAAGTACCTTCGGATCATGGGCTTTTAAAATATGGTACAGTGCCGATACGGTCGTTGATTTTCCTTTGCTGCCGGTAACAGCTATAAGGGGCCTTCGATTAAGCCTTAAAAAAACGGATATGTCCGTTTCCACATGTGAGGAAAGCTGCAGAAACTTGGAATTCCTGGGCACCGCCGGATTTTTAATGACCAAATCCGCAGAGGTAAAATCTTCGGTTTCGTGTCTTTCAAGGACGTATCGAATAGGAAGCCCGGAAAGTTTTTTCAAGGTAGGGGCAAGGGTCTGTTCATCACGAAGGTCGGTAACTGTGACCGATGCGCCATGTTCGGCAAAAAACCGCGCCGAGGCGAGTCCTCCGCCGTGAAGCCCGAGTCCCATAACTGTTATTTTTAATCCTTGAATATCATTGAGAGTGAAAATCAACCTGAAACTCCTTCATATCATCTTCGTTCAAATAGGTGTGTATTTTAAGAGGGCGCCAGACATCGAGAGGCTGTTTTGGAACAATCTGTTTCAGTCGGCGGTAGAGGGGAAGATCTTCTGAAAAATCACTATGTTTTAAAGTCTGTTGAATTTCATCAAAGTATGGTCCAAGAAAAGACCGGGCGTGATAAAGAAGCTTTAGGTGATTTTTACGTCCCTCCGGAGAAAAATCAAGCACCGAATGACAGATAGTTTGGTATTTGCAGGGAAAGGGATAGTAGGGATAGGTCCGTTTGTTTTCGGGAAGAAAAAGTTTGGAAAAAAACTTGGTAAGCTCCCTATCTATCCATATTCCCTGAACAAAATAGCCCTTTCCATGCTCTCCGATCCATGTATCGGAAAGATGTTGCTTGATAAAAAAGGAGTGCACCTTGCGGTTTTCTTCCCCTAATGAAGATAGGGGGATAATATCATTTTCTAAGAAAAGGGCGTTGCTTTTGTATGTATGGGTGGAATCATTACCGCCTTTTTTTTTAATTTCCCCATAGTGAGTTCGAAAATTCAGGTCAAGTCTAAGTAAATAGAGGAAAAGTTCGTCTTTTATACGGTAGAGATGGAAAAATCCCGGTCGATGTACATCCGAGGGATCAAAAAAATAGGTAAGCCCGTGAAATATTTGGGGGGCAAAAGAAACCACCCGCTGCATGTATGTGTGAAGGGCCTGGGCGTAGGTATAAGAGGGTGTTGATTGAGAGATATCATGATGGATGGGGAAGCTTGGGACAGTAACTGCACCGGAAAGCTTAATGAAGAAGTCTTCGTTGTAATCAAAATGCATGGTAAAGGATGTCTTTTCGGCTTGTGATTCTTGTGTAATAATACTGTTTATTTCATCATCAGTGGAAAAAAGACGAATTTCATTCTTATGTTTCTTCATTAGTTCTACTATAAATCTAGTTTCTAAGGGTTTCAATACTAGAGTGAATGAATTAGTACTACCATGGAAATGATCGCCCCTCTTGACTAGTAGGCCTAAAAAAGGCATAATTTCCCGTGTAAAAATATGTACTTATAAAGAAATATCAAGTTGTAGACTGATATAAAAGCCTTGAAACAGAAGGAGTGCTACTGTGCCCTGCGGAAAAAAGAAGAAACGGCATAAAATTGCCACACACAAACGAAAGAAAAAGCTAAGGAAAAATCGACACAAGAAGAAGTAGTATGATGGTTCCCACAAGTACAAACAGGGAATTCCACAATTCTATAAAGGGTGCCGCAGTATTTGCGGCACTGTTTCTTTTTGTATGCAGCGTAAATAGCGAAAGCTTATGGGAATCCGATTTTCAAGGGTATGTAGCCGATGGGGCAGCTCTTGAAGTCGGAGACATCATTTTAGTTACTCTAAATCCACACACCAAGCTCTCACTCAATACCACACATGTAGATTCCCAGCAGGGAAAACTCAGTTTTACCGGAGGTGAAGGGACCTCTCTGTTTTCTTTTCTGCCGGAGGGTTCTTCAAGCCTTACAAAGGAAATAGAGGAGGAGAGTTCTTACACCCTTGAGACAAGTATTCCCGCCCGGCTTGTCGAGAGGGACAGCAAGGGCTTATTTAGCGTAGACGGTAGTCGTACAATCACAATAAACGGAAAAGAAGAAGTGCTCAGGTTCAGTGGGTGGTGTGACCCGGCATCCGTAAGTACAGAGGGGTTTGTTGAGTTCAATAAGCTATATAATGCTGTTTTGGAGTACACCAGCCCCGGTTTGAAGCAAAGTGAGATCCTCATTCAGGAGGACCTTCAACAGACAGAAACCGATACAGATGGAACAGGGCCAGGCCCGGAACTTACTCCCGGTAAACAAAGAGAACTTCTATTGCAGTATTTTAACAGGTTTATAAATACCTTGTTTGGCCCCGCCGACTGATTGGAGCTGTTCGATAAGAGGACTCTTAGAGCCGACTGATGTAAAAGAAACGTGAAAAGCCGCCCGATGTGAGCCAAATGATTGGAAAACTAGTAAAATTGTTATATATTTAGTTGGTAATAAAGGAAGGGCTGATGGATAATAACAAAACAAAAAAAGATATTTTGTCCTATGTGAACTCCCCTGAAGAATTAAAACTCCTGGATAAAGAACATTTACCACAATTAGCGAAGGAAATTCGCGAGCGAATAATTGATGTTGTATTGGAAAACGGGGGTCATTTAGCCTCAAACCTCGGAGTAGTAGAACTTACAATATCTTTGCATAAAATTTTTAATTCTCCGGAGGATATGATATTTTGGGATGTAGGGCATCAGTGTTATACCCATAAGCTTCTTACCGGAAGAAACGATAAGTTTTCCACGATCCGACAGCAGGGAGGGCTTTCAGGTTTTCCCAAGCGTACAGAAAGTATGCACGACTTTTTGGAAACCGGACATGCTTCAACATCAATTTCCGCAGGAATCGGGGCCCTTGAAGGAAAGAGGGTATTGCATGATAAAAGCAAGGTAGTAGTGGTTGTAGGTGACGGAGCTTTGACCGGCGGAATGGCATACGAAGGATTGAATTATGCGGGGCATCTGGGAAAAGACCTCATTATTGTGTTCAATGATAATAATATGTCGATCAGCCCGAATGTCGGCGGGTTATCTCTTAAATCTAACTTAAGTAAACTATCCAACTATGTAAGCCGCCTGACCTCCACTCCGGCATACCAGTATATGCGTGAAACCCTGGACCGGGGAATTCAGGGAATTCCTATATTGGGTTACAAGATATACGAGCTGTTTGTCCGTTTTAAACGGGCGGCTAAAGCGGCATTTCTCGGGGAAACACTTTTTAGTGAACTTGGATTTGAATATATCGGACCAGTAGATGGTCACTCCTTTTCTCGGCTCGGACAGGCGATGAAAGACGCCAAACGCCTTAAAAAACCTGTGGTGCTCCATGTCGTTACTCAAAAGGGAAAGGGGTACGAATTGGCTGAATCTAATCCGTCACGATACCATGGAGTTTCACCGCTCACCAAGGCCGGCGGAAAGGTGGAGAAAAAGGCCGCTGTTAGTTTTACCGAAGCCTTTGCAGGGAATCTGGTAAAAAGGGCTTCTAAAGATCCAAGGATTGTAGGAGTTACCGCAGCGATGGCCGATGGGACCGGTTTGTCCTACTTTAAAGAGCATTTTCCAGAACGATTCTATGATGTGGGGATTGCGGAGCAGCATGCAATTACTTTTTCCGCAGGTATGGCTATTTCCGGACTTAAACCGGTTACCGCTATTTATTCTACTTTTATGCAGCGGGCGGTAGACCAGGTTATTCATGATGTTGCGATTCCCGGCCTACCGGTAGTATTGGCTATGGACCGGTCTGGACTAGTAGGAGGTGATGGTGAGACCCATCAGGGGCTTTATGACATACCTCTTTACCGAAGTGTACCCGGGCTTACCTTTTTGGCACCGGCGGATGAGATGGAAGTTGAGATGATGCTCCAGTGGGCTTTGGACCAGGAGTCTCCTGTGATGATCCGGTATCCCAAATCAGAATGCCCGAAAACTCAAGGATTGTTGAACTCTCCTATTGAACCGGGGCGCGGCGTGATGACGTACAAAAATAGTGCGGATATGCTGCTAATTTCAGTGGGCGGACTTTTCCAAGAAGCCCAAGAAGCGGCAAGAATAAACGTAGAACATGGGCGCGGGGTTGATCATTATAATCTGCGGTTTATCAAACCCATCGATGAAGATTTCCTCACCCATTTGATATCACAATATTCACAGGTATATATGGTAGAAGATGGTGCACAAGTTGGCGGCATAGGAGAATATGTTGCCGGAATGCTTGTTCGAAAAGGTCTAAAGGTCCAGTTTCGCTGGGCCGGTGTTCCCGATGTATTCCTGCCCCAGGCGAGTCGCAGTCAGCTTATCGAAACGTGCAGGCTCGACCGGAATTCCATTGCAGAAGCGATACAAAAACAGATGTCCGGTTCATTCAGCATTGTGAAACCGGCAGTTTCATAAAGAGCCCTTCATAAAGAGGCTTTAAGCAGAATACACAGTGCGGTAAAAACAGCTTCTATTTCCCGTATGGCAGGCGGGGCCGGTCTGTAGAACCCTGTACAAAAGAGTGTCCTCGTCGCAATCTATTCTAATCTCTGCTATTTTTTGTACATGCCCCGAGGTTGCCCCCTTTTTCCATAAGGAGTTTCGGCTGCGGCTGTGATAGTGGGCAAAACCGCTTTCAAGGGTAGTTTTAACAGCCTCATAGTCGGCATATGCCAGCATCAAAACCTGGTTGTTTTCCGCATCCTGGGTTATTACCGGAACGAGACCGTTTCCCTTTGAAAAGTCTATAGCATCAAGAAAACTGTCGTGGGGGCTCATTCTATTTCCTCCGGTGTTTTAGGTATCCATTTGTTATGTACCAGTTTAAGGCCGTAGGGACCTTCTAAAACCCTCTTCAGGCCGGCATGAAGTTTGAGGGCAAGGGGACGCAACTGCGGCGGGTAGTCCGGGTGTTCTAAACTGATACCGCTGGTCATAAGGTTCTCAAGCAAAAGTTTTGAAGCAAGAAAACGGTCGTATTTTTGAACACCTAAAATTAAGGGGTTCTCCATCATACCTATTATCTCCCAGGTTATCTGCTCGGCTTGGGAGTAGCGGCCTGCATCTTTATCCTGATCTGAGAAGCGGGTGGGGAGTTCGCGGGAAATATAGTCAAGGTTCTCACTTAAATAGTGAAGGTCAAATATGCCGGCGGCACAGTTAAAAAGAATAGGTTTTCCCGAATTCTCCGCTTGTAGTACCTCATCTTTTGATATAGCTGGTCCAATATCGGCGGCATTTAATTTGCCCGATTGATCTCGTACAAGAATTCCGCCCTTTATATCGACGGGAGTTTTGAAGGAAAACTCAAATGCCCCCTCTTTTCCGCTCAGGGCCAGCAAGGCAATGTGTATAGGATTTACCGTGTTTCCAAGGTTGTCGATATTACCTAAATAGGCATATTTGAAGCCCTGGGCATAGAGGTCTTGATAAATATTAGAGAGTACGGAAAAGTTCTGACCGTGTCCCCCGGGAAGGGGAAGGAGGGTATTTTCTGTGCCCCATGCTTTGGTGAACAACCCTTTAGGTTGGCCTTCCGAACTAGGGGTATATGCTGCAATTAGGGGTTGTAGTGCAGTGAGAGGGTTCATAATTGATGAATGATGTTCACTGTAAAAGCCCTCTATCAGCGGGCTGCGGCGGTATTCTTCCAAGGAACTTTGTATTGCTGTATCCGTGTAGATGCTTGTCATTTGAAACATCGGCAGGAGCTCTTTGATATTCACCGGGTCACCGGAAAAATAACGTCGATACTTAAGGCTTTTAATCAGAAGGGCCCTCATTTTTAGTTCAAGAAAGCTTGGTCCGATTGTTCCATCGGGATTCATGAACGCTGGAGTGACTCCCTTCGGTTTACCCCGGGAAATTTCAGCGGCCTGCTCAAACAGCGGGGATGTAATATGAAAAAGTTCATGTGAGAAAGAACGGTTTTTCTTTTCATCAACATAACTTGTAGCAGAACCGCCGTTTAGAATCCCATAGGCCACCTTTGGGATAAGGTGCATTCCTAACTCATACAATTCAGACTGCCCTAAGTGGATTCTGCCGCTACTTCTTTTAAAATACTTCCGGTAGTACTGAAGAAATACCTCTTCAGGGAGTATCTGCTCCATGTTTTTATAGAATTGATCAGCCCCAATCTCATATGAAACATTTTTAGTCATATCAATGATCTGCTGTCCGTCAACCTCGGGTAGCGAATGTACTTTAATCGGTACGAAATGGTCGAAATCCCCATTGTTATAACGATTGAGGATCGATATGGTAAGTGTGCGGTCGATTTTCTTTTTTTTGAATTCCTCTTCCAGAGACGGATTAAGGCTCTCTGATATCAAGAGTTTTCTCCTATTAACTGTATTCTTACAGTGTAGAGTTTTCGTCAAAAAGGAATTTGTACTCTTCGGAACCGATTAGTTCTTCCGGTTCTTCCTGAGAAATAAGCTCATTCAACAGAGAACGTATCTCCCGAATTTCCTCTTCCTGACGAATTTGTGCGTTAGTATACTCATCAAAATGAGAAGAAAGGTCAAGGTGGTCTGCGAGATGGCCTGAGACGATATTGTCGAGGAGGTTGCAGTACAATCGTTTAGTTTTACTGAGAAATCTTAAATTTTGTGGACGTTCAACAATAACTTGATTTGCGCTTAAAGTGCGAAAAAACTGAGAGAGAAGGTTGTCAAAAAAGAGCAGGTCCTTATGGACATTTTCAGCGAAATAGGTTGCATCCAGATTCAGCTTTAAATTACGCATTAAAAAGCGTATTTTTTCATTGAGGAAAAAGATATCGTTTTCATAATGTACCCAGTGTCCCATACATAGTATGTCGGCGTAAACTCTGTGTTACTTGACAGAGTTTACCCCCTGTGGTACTTTTTTATCACCTCTTTATCCGCCCGTAGGGTGGATCAAAATGTCCGTAAGGAGGCCACATGCGTCAATACGAACTCACTGTAATCCTCGGTACCGAGGAAAACGAGTCTTCTACTGGTAAAGAGAAAGTAGAAGAACTTCTGAAAAAAAGCGAGGCTAAGATCGGTAAGAATGATGATCTTGGTGTTCGCGATCTTGCGTATCCAATTAAAAAAAGAGCTAAAGGGCACTACCTCTACTACGAATTCGAAATGGATCCTGAGAGTGCCTACAAAATGGAAGAAGAATTAAGGCTTGCCAATCCTCTGATTAAGCATCTTCTCATCAAAAAAGAAAAGTAACGAAGTGGAGTTATAAATATGGCCAACGATATAAATTCTGTAACCCTCGTTGGACGCCTCACTCGTGATGCTGAGCTTAAATATACCGGGGGTGGAACCGCTGTATGTAAATTTTCAATTGCGGTAAACCGAAGTAGAAAATCTGGTGACGGGTGGCAAGAGGAAGCACATTTCTTCGACATTGTACTATGGGGACGGCAGGGTGAAGCAATTCACCAGTACCTGACTAAGGGAAAGCAGATTGCTGTACAAGGCGAATTACGTCAGAACCGCTGGGAAAAGGACGGGCAGCAAAGAAGTAAGGTAGAAATAAATGCCCAGAATGTTCAACTTCTCGGCGGCCCTGGGGGTAATCGGAATGATTCCGGTTCCTCTTATAACAATCGTCCCAATAACGGACCAAGTAACGGACCGGATAACGGTCAAAACAATTTTTCAGGGGGTCCGGAACAATTCGAGGATGATATCCCATTCTAAACCATTTTGACAAATTGAAGGAGAAACAATAATGGCTGATGAAAATGTAAATAGCGAAACCAAACCAACGGAGAACAGGCCCTCCACTAGTGATTATCAACGAAGAAGCAACGAAGGCCGGGACAGCCGGGACGGCGGAAGAGACAACCGGGATAGCAGAGACGGTGGAAGAGACAGCCGGGACAACCGGGACAGTAGAGACGGTGGAAGAGACAGTCGCCCATATCGTGGTGGTGGCGGTCGACGTCCATTTTTCAAAAAGAAAGTATGCCGGTTCTGTACTCAGGACTTAGTTGCGGATTATAAAAATCCTGATCAACTGCGTAGGTTTGTTACCGATCGAGGCAAGATCCTTCCTCGTCGTATTACAGGCACTTGTGCAAAGCACCAGCGTGCCTTGTCACGGGAGATAAAACGGGCCCGCGTACTGGCATATCTTCCGTACGTAAAACAGTAAGGTAGGGATGGAACGGAGAGCGATATCCAGAGAGTGGACTGAAGTAGCATTATTCACCGGAGCGGCATTTCTTTTATATCAAATCAGCGTGCTATTTTTTCTTGTAGCAGTGCCGCTTATTGTTTTAGGTTTGAAGCGGGGGCATGAGGCATTACTGTACGGCGGTTCAGTTTTACTGGCGGCTATTTTAGTGCAGGTGTTTATCCGCACCCGTGGACTCGAAGATGAAGTACTTCGCCGTTTTTTCTTTATGATGGAGGCGGCATATCCTCTCTCTCTCATTTTGGGTGTGGCACTGTTATTCTGGGGGCGTGGAAGAATACTATATAGGCTGTTGAGTGCAACAGTAGTGGTTCTGCTGGTGAGTTTACCCATCGCCGGAATTTATTCCGGCAATCAAGAGGTGATGGAGTTCTTGCAGAACCAGTTTGAATTGGTATTAAAAACTCTTCAGGGCGGTTTAAACGCTGGTGCCGGTAATAATGGTGTACAGTTGCTTACAGCAATGAACGCCGATAGTCTCTATGAGATGATATCGAAAGTGTTTGTTCGGCACTATATTTTTAGTTATTTTTTGATGCTGACTGGATGCTGGGTCCTCTCCTATGGAATTTTTAGAAGAAGTAAGGGAAAAGTGCCCTACAATTTAGAATATTTCACCGTACCTGAAGTTTTCTTATGGCCGATTATAGCGGTCTGGTCCGGTGTGTTACTGGATGTGTTGGTAGGTATCCCTTACATAGGGTTCCTGTTTTGGAACTATGGAATGATACTGTTAAGCATATATGCAATGCAAGGAATAGGGATTTTAAAATCGCTGTTCCGGCAGCACGGGGTGTCGAGGTTATTACAAGTGCTGGTTACTTTTTCAGCAGTAATTGTCATGTTGACCCCCGGGTTGAACCTGGTATTGATTGTCGGAGTGCCGCTATTAGGGCTCTCGGAATACTGGATCCACTATCGAGCCGATCACTCTGTTAAAGAGGGCTCTTAAAACTTTCTGGTAAGGAGAGAAAAATGAAAATCATTTTGAATGAGGATGTGTACAACCTTGGTGAAGAGGGAGATGTGTGTGATGTAGCTCGTGGATACGCACGTAACTATCTGTTTCCAAAACAGTTGGCATTTCCTTACACCAAAGAAAATATTGCAAATTTTGAAAATCGACGGGCTGCAATTGAAAAACGGAAAGAGGAAAAACGCCAAA
Source organism: uncultured Sediminispirochaeta sp. (assembly GCA_964504785.1). Classification (GTDB taxonomy): domain Bacteria; phylum Spirochaetota; class Spirochaetia; order DSM-16054; family Sediminispirochaetaceae; genus DSBN01. Next base: position 62,145 of record CAZDFY010000002.1, read on the forward strand.
AAGCGCTTAGCCTGAAAGAACGTCTTGATGGAAAAGAAGTATTAATTACTATGAATGCAGGGCAGAGCGGAAAATTGTTTGGATCTGTAACAAGTACAATGATAGTAGATAAGCTTCAGAAAGAAGGTATCGAGATAGAAAAGAAGAAAATAGACTTTCAGAGCCATACTATCAAAATGGTTGGTTTATACCCAGTTAAAGTAAAACTCTACGATAACAACGAGGCTGAACTTAAGTTGAAAGTAGTAGGTGAGAATGGGATGGAACAACCTGCTGAGAAACCCGCACCGAAAAAGACTGCGGAAGCAGCAACAACACCTGAAGAGAGTGAAGAGGCCGCTACGGAAACCCCGGAAACCCCGGAAGCCTCTGAAGCCTCTGAAGAGAAGGAAGCCCCAGGGAAGGAGAAATCACCCGAAGAGGCCGCCGCTGAGGCAGTTGTTGCTGCAGAAGATGGTGAGCACACCACGGAAAAAGAAGAACAATAAATGAACTCCCTCTCTCCACAGGGAAAGGTGCCGCCCCACAATGTAGATGCCGAGAAGGCTACACTTGGGGCGGTCCTTCTCGATGGGGATGTTATTTCAACGGTTCTAAGGTATCTAAGGACCGACGATTTTTATTCCGCCTCACACCAAAAAATATTTAAATCTATAATAGATCTTTTTAATCGTGGTGAAACAATCGATCTTATATCCCTCACAGACCGTCTAAGCGCCGGAGGAGAGCTAGAAGCGGTTGGAGGTACCACCTATGTATCATCACTTACCAACGAAGTTCCCACCAGTGCTAATGTTGCCTATTATGCAAAAATTGTAAAAGATCGCAGTGTACGCCGGCAACTGCTAAAAATATCAGGGGGCTTAGTTACCCAGGCATATGATGAAGGTCTAGAAACTCGGGTTTTAATTGAAGAGGCTGAACAAAAAATCTTCGAAATAACCGATAGTCAGCATACCGATTCATATCGGGGGGTCCATGACATTATTGCTGAAACTATCGAAGCCATTGAAAGGCTTTATCATACAAAAGATAGTTATACCGGGGTCCCAAGCGGTTTTCCCGATCTTGATAACATGACAAGCGGTTTTCAAAAATCAGAGTTTATTGTAATCGGCGCCCGTCCGTCGGTAGGAAAAACCGCCTTAGCTTTGACTATGGCGGCGAATATGGCAATTCATCGTAAAGTTTCTATAGGATTTTTTACTCTGGAAATGGCGGACATGGCACTAATGCAGAGACTGTTGTCGAGTGAAGCACGAATCAACTCTGAAAAACTGAGAACAGGAATGTTGAGGCCTGCGGATTTTCACAATCTTACAGAGGCGGCCGGCAGAATTTATGAAGCTCCTCTCTATATAGATGATACTCCTAATATAAAATTATTGGATCTGCGTGCCCAGGCCCGTCGCATGAAAAGTAAAGAAGATATTAAAGCTCTGTTTATTGATTATATAGGATTGATTGAGCCTGAAAATAAAGCCAATGTCCCCCGACATGAACAAGTAGCGGAAATATCTAGATCAATTAAATCCCTCGCCCGGGAGCTGCAAATACCAATCATTTGTCTTTCCCAGGTCGGCCGCCAGTCAGAAGGAAAGCCGCCAACTTTGGCTGATTTACGTGAATCAGGATCTATCGAACAGGATGCGGATGTGGTATTATTTCTTCACAGGGAGCGGGAGGATACCCGTGACAGCCGGGAAGGACAATCCGGTGGTAATGTAGAGACCGATTTAGTGGTGGCAAAACAGAGAAATGGTCCTGTCGGTACTGTGAAACTGGCTTTTCTGCCGAGTTACACTAAGTTTGAGTCTTTTTCGAATGAAAAACCATAGAAGGAGTAACCCTGTAATGAGTATTAGAGAGAACTACAATTTCGAATATCTGGTAAATGAGGCCGAAAGGATGGTGCTGGAAGAACTTGAGCAGCAGCTTGAACAAAACTGGGCTTCAGATATTTGTAAATGTGAAGAGTGTGTGCTTGATATGGCAGCCTTGGCACTTAATAATTTACCGCCAATGTATCGGGTTTCATTAATGGGTACCCTTTATGCTCACTCTCTCCAGGATACCGATTATGGTGTGCAAGTAAAAGATAAAGTAGAAGAGTCAATAAAAAAGGTCGCAAAAAACCCATCCCACGAATAATCTGGGTTGAAATCCCACGAATAATCTGGGTTGAAAGGGTGAAGGGGTGAAGGGGTGAAGGGGTGAAAGCCTGTTGGTGTTTTCATTGATGCTTTATTCTTGAATGC
>CAZDFY010000002.1:64502-100871 GCA_964504785.1 uncultured Sediminispirochaeta sp.
GGGTGAAGGGGTGAAAGCCTGTTGGTGTTTTCATTGATGCTTTATTCTTGAATGCGATTGATCCACTGCTCTGCCCCTTCTGTAGCATAATAGCTTCCATCAGAGAATGTAATTGCCCAGCTTAAATTCTCGAATAAATAGATGGTCATAAGAAGTTTTCCGTGTTGTATATCCCATACTGAAATTGAAGAGTCACTGTTAAGAGAATACAGCATTCCTGCGTGAATGTATAAATTGCGGGGAATGTGTTCCACTTTTTCCAGGGTGGTAAAACCATCCCACGTGAACATATGTACATCCCCATACCCAAGAGAAGTAAAAACCCGTGATGTAGCTTTGTCAATAGCTAAAGTTGCGTTATTATCTTCGCCGGGGTAACTTAGAAGGGTTGAAACGCGACCATAATTTCTTCCCTGATGTTCTTTTAAAACAGTCCTGATGGAACCTTTGCGCCTTTCAAAACCTAGGGTATAAAGAGAGCGTGTTGTACGGTCATAACCTAAACCAAAGGTGAGCAAATTACGATCGGGTATAGGTACGGTTTCACTGGTTAGAGGGTTTACAGATAATAGAGTTGTATTTATTAGCTCATTTTTATTACGGGCGACGATTATATTGCCGTTGTGGGACTCTGTTGCGCTTTGTAATCCAAAGGAAGAATAGTTGAAAAGTTCTTTATCTGCGATAGGATCAACAATTCTCAGAGTTCCGGATTGTTCAAGAAGGAGTACATCATCTTTATAAGTTTCAGCTGCTTGAATAGAACTGGTAATTTCCGTATCAAGGTTTTCAAACCGGTTATTGTTGAATAAGAAAAGCTTATTCGGTGAACCCGATTTTGGATAAAGGAAGAATCTGTTTCCTGTAAGGGCGGTTATACCGCTATCGCCTTTAAACGGGTTATCGTACCTGTCGGTTAGAAAGGAGTATTCAGAACCGAGATTGTATTGCTGGGACTTAAGGTTAAATACGTCGGAGGTAAGGGCAACTATACTATCCTGTCCCGTGATAAAGATGCTGGTATCAGAAAAACCAATATCAGTTACATTTTCAAGTACCGATTTAGAAAACAGCGTTTCCTTTGACGAATACACGGATTGGGATAAGATGCTTCCATCGTCTTTACAAAAGTAAAGGGTTGAATCTACTAATTGCAATGGTGGAGTTATGTCGTCCGGCGCCATATTGGATTTCTGTACCGGAAAAAGAAAGCTATTCTCCTCTACGCGAAAAGAGATAAACCTTGGACGACTATTTTCGGTAATATAGAGGGTAACCAGGTTGCTGGTTCGATTGAGGGAATAATCGTATAAACGCTGAAAACTTTCCCGGGCTTCTATTCGGCCGTTGACCAAATTTACCAGATAGAGAGTATTTTCTTTCATTCCGAGCATGTACATGCCGTTATTGGAAAACTGGACATGGGTGAGGTCCCCTATAGTAGAAATAGGAGAGGTTTTTTGTGTGCCCTCTTCCATGTTCCAGTAACGAATAGTGCCTGAAGAGTTATATGTAAGTAGCGTTCTTTCAGATTGAGAGAGAAATACGTCGGATACAATTCCAAACCCCTCTTCAATAACAGAAACAAGACTGCCGGTATCCGCATCTAGAAAGGTGAGACTTTTCCAGTCGGTACGGCTGTAAATAAGGTAACTTCCCTTTGGTGAAAAACGCAGAAAAAGCGGGGTCTCTTGGATTTTATGTGAAAATACTTTCTTTCCTGTTGCATAGTTCCATACACTTAAGTGATACGTATTTATCTTATCTGTTTCGACCAAGGCAACATAGGAGCTTTTTGGATGGACTGCAATTTTAACAATGGGTAGATGGGATATCTGAAGATTGTAAAGAAGTTGTGTTGTGTCGGTATCCCAGACTCTCAGGGTACCGTCATCCCCCGCTGAGAAAAGGGTAGAACGTGATTCGTTAAGAGCAAAATCATTAATACTCTGGGTATGTCCTGTTGAAATAAGTACCCGTTCTTCGGACCATACAGTTGAAATCGACAGAAAAAATAGTAGTAATAATAAGATGGGCCCACGTTTCACGAATCATCCTCCGCTTCTATTGATATTTTATTAATTGATACATAAGGGGGTGTGACTATTTCAGCATAGGGTTCATTTTTTAGCCGTTCGGCTAAATTAGCGCGCACTTTATTGTAAATATCCATTGATATATGGGGTACGGCAATCTCATTGTCCTTAAGGCCATATAAGTAGAACAACAGCTGATTATCTTGAACAGAATGTAATACAATTGAGAGTTCACTAAAGGTGTGTGTGCTTAAATCCTTTTCCAAAGCCTTCTCCAGGAGCAGAACTTTTAAAACTTCCAGTGCTCGGTCATCCAAATCGTTTTCTGAAGCAAGTATCTTCTCTCTTAGTTCGGGATATCCGATGGCGACCCTCCCGGCGGAGCTTGTTATTTTATTTCTAAAAAACTGGGTACGATCTAATTCCGGAATATAATCAATATCAAGTAAACCGCCGGCTAATTTTAAATTGGAAAAGTGTACAGGTAAATCAGGTTTGATTGTTTCTCCACACGAATCGCACGTTACTTGCATAAAAGTACCTTCAAGGATCTGAGGACCGATCTGTGGTTCCTTCGACAGATCGATGTACTCCGGAAAATCCTGATGCATCGTATTTCCACAATGACACACTATATCACGTTTCATTCTAAAAGTACCCCTTTATTGAGAAAAAAGATATGAGAGATCACTGAAGGTTGTCAGAAAAAGGATCAGAATAATAATGACAAATCCTACTGTCTGGTACCGATAGAAAGTCCGGGGGCTTACGCTGCTGCCCTTTACAGCCTCCACAAGGGACAACACGATTAAACCTCCATCAAGGGCGGGTATCGGCAATAGGTTTCCAAAACAGAGGGCCACGCTCAACAGGCTTAAAAAACGAAATAGAGTGATAAAGCCACTGCCGATCCCCTGGGAAAAACCTTCCGTTGCAACTTCTCCAACAAGATATGTTATTCTAACCGGCCCTGAGACCGCCTTTTGCACATCAACACCGGAAAAGAGCAGGGCGATTCCTTTGATAGTAAGGGCAAAGGTCTTAAAGGTTTCCTGGGTGCCCCGGGCAATTGCTTGGAGAGGGTTTAACTGCGGGGTCGAATGGGTAATACCCTGAAAACTAATTCCAAGATCGGCATTACCGTTTTCATCGTAAAAGGGGACTATCACCGTCTCTTTTGTGTTACCATTGCGTGCAAAAGTGATGTCTAGTTTTGAAGGTCTGTTGGCCATGGAAGTGTAGAGAGCAAGCGAGTGGGGGATACTCTCACCGTCTATTTTGAGCAGACGGTCTCCTGCCTGGAGGCCCGCATTTTGGGCGCTGCTGTCGGGTTTAACCCCTCCTATAACTGGTTCTATCCAGGCGGCAACTCCGATCCTGCCGGCTCCTGTCTCGCGGTTAAGTTCCGGAGTAATACTAAGGTTTATACGCCGGCCGTCTCGTTCAACGGTGATTGGAAAGGTTTCTCGCGGCGAAGGTGCGATCTTCTGCTGAATGTCCGTATATGTTTCTACTTTTTCACCGTCGATTGCTACTATTCTATCACCGGTCTGTAATCCCGCCTGGTCGGCGGGGTAGGTCTGGTCAGAAAAAATGCCCGGGTAGTCGGAGAGGAGTATGATTTTATTTTCGTAGGTGTGAATAGTAAATCCGTTAAACCAAATAACGGATAACACAAGAACAGCGAAAATCAGGTTGAAAAGAGGTCCTGCAAAATAGGTAAGCATTCTTTTCCATACAGATACCGAGAAGAGGGAACCCTTTTCATGGGGAATTGTTTCGGCCCCCTCTGAAATAGCCTTGCGAAACAACTCTTCGCCCTTCATTTTACAGTAGCCGCCGATTGGTAATACGCTGATGCGATAGTCGGTGCCACGCCATTCTCGATGATAAAGAACCTTTCCCCAACCGAGGGAGAATGCTTCTACCGTAATACCTGAGGCTTTCGCAACTATGAAATGACCAAGTTCGTGTACAAATACCACAACACCAAGGCCAATAATTCCTAATATAATAGTGAGTAACATCAATTGTGCTCCATATAACGCAGAACCTCGTGTTCCGCTCTTTTCCATGCGGAAGTGTGGGTATTCAATACGTGTTCGAAATCCGAAAAAAGAATTGTCCAGTCGTGCTGTAGAGTAGAATCTACAACCTCTGCTATTTCTATAAATTTTATTTTTGAGTCCTGAAAGGCCTGTACAGCTACCTCATTTGCGGCATTATAGACCAGCGGATATGCTCCTTCCTTTTCAATGGCCTGAAAAGCCAGTTGTAATAGAGGGAATCGGTGTCGGTCCGGGCGGCGGAAGGTGAATTCCGTATCGGCCAAATCAAGCTCACCAAAGGGAGACTCGGCAAGCTGGGGATAGGTAAGGGCGTTTTGAATCGGAATGCGCATATCCGGATGGCTGATTTGGGCGTAATAAGAGCCTTCAATAGTTTTTATCAGTGAATGAATGCAGCTTTGCGGATGAATTAAAACGGATATCTGCTGTGGACTCATGTCAAAGAGGTAATGGGCCTCTATTACTTCCAACCCCTTGTTACCCATAGTGGCGGAATCGATTGTTATTTTTGGGCCCATATTCCATGTTGGGTGTTTGAGGGCATCCTTTAGGGTGAGATAAGGAAATTGATCAAGGGGCGTATCCAGAAAAGGGCCGCCGGATGCGGTAATAAGGATCTTTTCAATATCGGAGGATTTTTCCCTCTGCAGCAGCTGAAAAAGGGCGGAATGTTCGGAATCGACCGGTAGGATTCTTACCCCCTTTCTATTGGCTACACTGCGAATTAGAGGGCCGGCCATTACAATTGTTTCTTTATTTGCCAGGGCAAGGTCAAAACCGCGTTGAAGGCTCCACACCGACGGCATGAGACCTGAAGAGCCGGCTATTCCATTGATGACAATATCCGCTTCGGTTTCGTGAATGAGGTTTTTTACTGCATCAGGGCCGGAAAAGCGAATACGAGCATCCTCAACGAATTCACCATTTACCGCCAGATGGGGTATATTAAACTGTTCAGATAGGTTGAGAAGCCCGGAAAGGTTTGAGTGACATGCAGCTCCAACAACTTTATAGGAGGGACCGAGGTTTTTTATTACGTCGAAAGCGTTAAGACCGATCGAGCCGGTAGCCCCGAGTATAATAATTCGTTTTATCGACATTGCAATTCCTATTTCAGTAGTATTGTACCAATATAATAGAAAAACGGGGCACTGAAAAGGAGCGAGTCAATAGAATCCAGTAGTCCCCCGCGTCCCGGCATAAGAGAGCCTGAATCTTTCTTAGCGGCGGCACGCTTATACGCCGACTCGACAAGATCTCCAATATCTGCGCATAGGCCGATAATAAAAAAGAAAGGTACAAGGACTAAAAAGTGGGCTAAGAATATTTCCGGAACTATAAGGTAGAAGACGGAGCCGGTTATAATGCTTCCTGCGAACCCTCCTAAAAAACCTATTCTTGTTTTTTTTGGGCTAACGGCTACTATGTGCGGAGAACCTTTACCGAATAGTTTTCCGAACACATATGCAAAAGTGTCGTTACTAAAGTTAAGCAGCAAAAAAAGCAGAATAGCAGCAAGTGGATTTTCAAATTCTAAAAAGCGAATTGTAAAAACCATAAAAAGGCCGGGATAGATAAGGGCCCCAAACAAGCTGGTAGTATTTTGCGTGTAGTGTTGAGGCAGTTCATTTCGCCGGCGAAACAGTTCGAATATGAGTATAAAACTTATACTTATAATAAGTATCAGATGCATCAGGGGAATGGAGAGGGGCAGTATAAAACTAATATAGGTACTCAGAGGAAGGAGTGCGGTAAGAGTGGGGATCACCCCTCTGTATAATTTGGGAATATCAAGAGTAAAGAGTTGTAAGGTTTCTCTAGTTGCTAAGAAAGTAACTGTAACTACTACTACAGCCCAGCCGGAATGTGCATATTGGTCAAAAAAAATTATGATCCCCAGCAGGAGCGGTAGACCGATTACAAAAAGAATGAGCCGCTGTACGAAGTTACTCATATAGTACCGCCGAATTTGCGCTTTCTCTTTTGATACTCTTCCACTGCTTCGGCGAGATCTTCATGGTCCCAATCGGGCCACAGTTTTGATGAAAAATAGAATTCGGCATAGGCGCTCTGCCAAAGAAGAAAATTGCTAAGGCGCATCTCACCGGCGGTACGGATAATCAAATCCGGGTCCGGCACTTCAGGATTATCAAGATTGGCGATTAGTCCCTCGCGGGTAAGGTTATTTGCAGCAGAGTCCTTCGCAGAGTCAGAGGATCTGCGCCATTTATTCACAGCTCTTACGATTTCATCTCTTCCACCGTAGTTAATAGCCAGAATAGCCGTCACAGCTTCATACTCACTGGTTACTTCCTGGGCATGAGCTATCTCCTTCTGAATTTCCTGCGGGAGACCTTCCAACGCTCCGGCATGGAGCAATTTTATCCGGTTTGTGTGATAAAAATTGGAATCCCTCCGCAGATGCTGACGTAACAGCTTCATGAGGAAATTTACTTCCTGGGTTGAACGGTTCCAGTTTTCAGTAGAGAAGGTATACAGGGTGATATATGGAATCTTTAGCGAGATTGCGGCTTTAATTACCCTTTTTGCCGCTTCAGTCCCGTTTCTGTGGCCAAAGGTTCTCGGTTTTCCCCGTTGTTCAGCCCACCGACCATTCCCGTCCATTATAATGCCTATATGAGTGGGCAAGTTAGATGGTTTTTCCGGAGAAGGACTGTCGCTCGCCACTATACTTCCATTATCTCCTGTTCCTTTGAATCAAGAAGAGTGTTTATCTCTTCGATGTATTTATCTGTGAGCTTCTGAATTTCGTCGACACCGCGCTTCTCTTCATCTTCGCTGATATCGCCGCTTTTCATTTTCTTTTTAAGGTCGTCATTGGCGTCGCGTCGGATATTTCGAACTGCTACTTTACTCTGTTCTGCGGTGTTTTTTGCAAATTTAACCAGTTCTTTACGCCGGTCTTCGGTAAGGGGGGGGATTTGAATGCGAATAACTTTTCCGTCGTTATTCGGGTTTACCGAAAGTTCAGATTTCTGAATTGCCTTCTCAACTTCATTCAATAGGCTCTTGTCCCACGGCTGTATAACAACCAGTCGGGCTTCCGGTACCGAAATTGTAGCGGCCTGGTTCAATGGAGTGGGCTGACCGTAATAATTCACTTTAATACGCTCAAAGAGAGACGCAGAGGCTCTGCCGGTGCGCATTGAATTGAACTCATCTTCCAGTGTTGAAACACTCTTCTTCATTCTACTTTCAGCATCTTTTATTGTAGCTTGCATACTTTTCTCCTTATAAAATTTCCTATAAAAAAGACCGCCCGCAGATACATCTGAGAGCGGTCGTATTAATTTCGGAAATTATGATTCGTCTCCGACCTTGTAATATACAAAATCAGTGAGTTTCAGGCTGCCGCCGGCCTGTTTTGCTACTTCTTCCATCTTTTTAGCGACACTTAATTTTTCTTCTTTTACAAACCCCTGGTCAAGCAGGCAGATTTCGGAGAAGTGCTTATTTAGCTTACCCTTTACAATACCGTCGAGGACTTTCTCCGGTTTTCCAAGGTTTTCCGCCTGTTTGCGGAAGATTGCTTCCTGCTCTTCTTTATAGTTTCCATCTACACTGTTTCTGTCGAGAAACATCGGATTAAATGCTGCAATGTGAAGGGCGCAATCGAAGGCGAACTCTTTTACTGCGGCGTTCTCAAGTACTGAAGGAGAATCGGCTTGCAATTTAACAAGAACGCCGATTGATCCTTCACCGTGGGTATAGTCACTTACCATTTCATTATCGGCAATACTCATGGTTGTGAAACGGCGAAGTTCCATGTTTTCTTTAATAGTACTGATGGTGTCTTTTACCTTCTCATCGAGTTCAGGTGTCTTTTCTGTAAGCCCCTTTTCGATGATAGTTGCGGCTATATCCTCTCCAAGGGCGATAAAATCTTTATTTCGGGCAACAAAGTCGGTTTCACATGCAAGTTCAACGGCAGTTGCCGTTGAATCGCTTACCTTTGTGAATACACGTCCTTCATTGGTAGCTCTGCCGCTTCTTTTCGCAGCGGCGGCAAGACCAAGTTCCTTGAGGTGTTTTTCGGCTTTTGCAAAGTCGCCCTCAGCTTCTTTCAGGGCTTTTTTGCAATCCAGCATTCCTGCGCCGGTTTTATCGCGTAGTTTTTTTACGTCTGCTGCTTTTATTTCCACGCTTTTCTCCTTTGATCTATAAATATTCTACTCTTCGTAGAGCTTCTCTTCTTCTTCAAGAAGTTCTTTTTCTGTTTCTTCAGCTAGGGTTTCCTCTTCTTCAGGTTGTTTTTCTTCTTTTTTCTCCTGAGATTCGGGGGTGTAATCCGAGTATTCTTCGGCGGAAAAGTTTGCTTCGTCCTCAGCCTTACCGTCCTGGATAACCTCGCCTACACTTACAGTTTCAAAATCTTCAAACTGCTGGGCTTCATCTTTCTGGTCCTTTTCCTGGGCGGGCTGTTCGTTTTCATCCTCATCCTGAAGGGTTTCAATAATTTGAATACCTATTTCGTTGTCGGCATCGATTACGGCATCGGCAATTACCTTTGTAAAAAGAGAAATTGCACGAATTGCATCGTCATTGCCGGGAATAGGATAGTCAATATCGGTCGGATTACAGTTGGTATCCACAACAGATACAATAGGAATACCCATGCGCTTGGCTTCGGCTACTGCGATAGACTCTTTGCGGGTATCTATAATGAAGATTGCTCCTGGGAGCTCCTTCATATCCTTGATTCCGCCAAGGTTTTTCTCTAGTCGCTGCCGTTCTTTGTTGAGACGGGAAACCTCTTTCTTGGTGAGGCTTTCGAAGGTACCATCGATTTCCATCTTCTCAATTTTTTTGAGACGATAAATTGACTTTTTGATGGTAGAAAAATTGGTAAGCATACCACCAAGCCAGCGGTTGCTGACATAAAACATACCACAGCGTTGGGCTTCTCGTTCGATAGCCTGCTGGGCCTGTTTTTTTGTTCCGACAAAAAGAATAGATTTGCCGGATTTTACCTGCTCCCGGATTAAATCGTACGCTTCTTTAATTGAGACGATAGTTTTTTGCAGGTCGATAATGTGGATCCCGTTTCGTTCAGCGAAGATATACTTCTTCATACGGGGATCCCAGCGTTTGGTCTGGTGTCCAAAATGTACGCCTGATTCAAGCAGGCTTTTCATTGTTACTACAGACAAGCGAGTCCTCCTTCAAATAGGGACGGTATACAAAAAAGTACAACGTACCTTTTCCCTTGTATCCGTCTTTCCTTCTCTTATTTCTCACCTTAATTGGTGGAAGATTATAGGGATACTAAATTCAGAATATCATACCCCTGAGCTTGTAACATGCCATAAAAGCGGCGTATTGGCAACCCCATGACGTTAAAGTAACAGCCCTCAATTCGGTCTACAAAGAGGCTTCCACGGCCTTGAATTCGATACCCCCCGGCGGCCCCTTCCCATTCTTTTGTATCCAAATACCACTCAATTTCCCTTGCATCTAAATTGGCCACGTGGATCAAAGTTGTTTCGGCTTCAGTGAGGAATCTGCCGACAGGTCCGTTCCATAGTGAGAGTGCGGTTATTACACGATGGGTCCGTCCGGACATCTGCTGTAAAAATTTTCGTGCTTCGCTGCGGGTATTTGGTTTGCCTAGAATTTTGCCGTCTAGATCTATACAGGTATCGGCCCCGAGTACCAGGTCCCGAGTGTATTCCGGTGAGTGCTTTAGTACGGTTTCAACCTTTTTCCGGGCTAAAAACAGAGCTTGCGTGTGGGGAGGGCGATGATCAAAGACCTCTTCATATTCTGAAGACACAAGGGTAAAATCGAGACCTATTTTTTTCAATAACTCCTGTCGACGGGGTGAGGTAGAAGCTAATATAAACTTATACATTACAACCTCCTGAAAAGAATAACCGCGGCAATGATTCCAAGCAGACTTCCTGGGTTGATATACAAGTAGCAGGAAACAACATGGAGATCAAATCCGATCGGTCCAAGGGCTATATGAAGGGGAATATTCATCAAATTGAGCGTACGTTCAAGGAGATCCCATGTAAAAGTGCCGATGAGTAGTGCCAAGAAAATAATTTTTACTAGCACCGGCCGGTTCTTTTTGGTATATTTCATTTTCGCCCCTGGTTAATCACCTGTTCAAGCCCCTGTTGAGGCCCCTGTTAAGGCCCCTGTTCAAGAGTCTCTTTTTCCAGAACAACCGCCTCCCACTGATCCGATACACGCCTTTGGCCCTCTTCATTCTGCTCTAATTTGTGCTGCAGTTTCTTGACTTTCTCACCCTCGGAGTAGATTTCGGGACGGGCCATATCGGCCTGAATACGCGTATGTTCCTGTTCAAGTTCTTCAAGAGTGTGTAATAGTGCATGTTCTTCCGACTCTAGCTTCCTAAGGCGGTTTTTATTCTGTTTTAGTTGTTCATAGCCCAGGGTATCGGTACTGGAAGTAGCTTCAGAGTTGGAATTAGTTTTAGTAGTGGTGGGTTCCGAGGGTTCATTATGTACAAGGCCTCCCTTTCCAAGGGATTCCTGCTCAAGTCGATAGAGATAATAGGAATAATCTCCAGGAAAATTTCTGTGACCTCTAGAGCTAAGTTCAAGTACCCGGGTTGCAAGATGTTCTATAAAATAGCGATCGTGGGAAACAAAAATCAAGGTCCCCTTAAACTTTTTCAATGCCTCCAACAGGACGTCTTTAGAATGAATATCTAAATGGTTGGTAGGCTCATCAAGGATAAGAAGGTTATGCGGCTGAAGCAAAAGGCGGAGCAGGGCAATCCTGCTTCTTTCCCCACCGCTGAGCACATTTAGGGGTTTGTAAATATCGTCTCCCTGAAATAGAAAAGCCCCTAACAGGTTGCGCAATTTCGGTACCAGCTCCGTAGGAGCTTCTGCTTCAAACAGTTCTATAATGGAAGTCGGATTTTCTTCAAGCTCACGCTGCTCCTGGGAGAAATACCCCGCTTTTACTCCGGTACCGTAGCGAATTTCGCCTTGATAGTCAGTATCGACACCGGCAAGGATCCTCAGGAGCGTTGATTTTCCGGCACCGTTTACCCCTGTCACTACTAACTTTTCACCACGTTGTACTTCAAGGGTAAGATTATTCAATACGGTGTTGGGTCCGTAGGATTTACTTACCTCCTTAAGCTCAAGCACCTTCTTACCGGAATGCGGGGCCGGGGGGAAGGTAAAGTGGATTTTCTGCATGTGTTCAGGGAGTTCAATTGGTTCGAGTTTTTCGAGATATTTAACCCTGCTTTGTACCTGTCGTGCTTTTGAGGCATTATAGCGAAATTTTTGAATAAATGTGTGTACCCTCGCAATTTCTTCCTGTTGTTTTTCGTATTGCTGCTTGAGTTCTTCTATCTCCTGCTCTCGTCGTTTTAGATAAGTTGAGTAGTTTCCGGGATATCGATTCAGCCGGCCCATAAACAGCTCGTAGGTTTCATCCACAGTAGTATCAAGAAAGTACCGGTCATGGGAAACAATTAAAAAACCACCCCTGTAGTTTTGCAAAAAATCTTCAAGCCAGTTTCTGGCCTCAAGGTCGAGGTAATTGGTAGGTTCATCAAGAAGAAGAATATCAGGATGTTCTAAAAGAATTTTTGCCAGGGCGATACGCATCTGCCAACCACCGGAAAATTGGTCACACTCTTTTTCAAAATCTAAACGAGAAAATCCCAAACCAATTAGAACCTGTTCGATCTCTTTTTCTCGATTGTAATAATCGGCGTTCAACAACCGTTCTTCGATGTCATGATGACGATCAAGAAGGGTTCGGGTGTTTTTGTCTTCTTTTGTAACCGTACTGAGTTGTCTACCGATTTCCTCTTTTTCTTCTGCACTCTTGTGGAGCTCTGAAAAAGCGGTCTCCGCTTCCTGGTAAAGGATTGTTCCGGTAAACCGCTTACCGCTTTGCGGTAAATAAGAGGCCCGAGTGCCCCTTTGGACTGCGACGGTTCCCGAATCGGCTTGAATATCACCGCTGATAATCTTCATTAAGGTGGATTTTCCGCTTCCATTACCACCGGTGAGAGCTGCACGACTATCGCTGGTGAGAGTGAGCTGGATGTTCTTTAAGACAGTACGGTCACCGAAGGCGAGTTGTATGTCGGATGCTTGTATTGTTTTCATATTGTATGCGCTATTAATCTGGAGATTCGCCGAAAAATGCCATAATTAAACGGGAAGAGCTGCGTTGCTGAACAACCCGATCATCAACATTGCGTTGAGATACATACTCCAGTTTCAGGGATCTTCCGTCAAGTGAATACAGGAACAGAACAGGAGTGGCGGGGGCCTGATCAAAATGGAACGCAAGTACTCCCGTATACTCTGACCTTAAATCGGAGTTCAAAAAGTGGTCCAGCCTAATTCTCCCTTCCTTGTATAAAGTATCTGGAATGATCGACGGGACTAAACGGTCGAGATTACTCCATGCAAACTGTTGTTCCTCGCTAAATTGAATTTCTCCATATGCATTACTGGTAAACAGCGGCCCATTTTCAATAAGGCTTTCGAATAGTTCGCTTCGCCGCTCTCTTTCCTGTTCACGTATTTCTTGTAGCTGCTTACTGTCGAAGTATACAAAGGTGGGATCATAGGTTTTATCTTCCTGGGTAAACACAGCTTGAATTACATCGTCCGAACGAATAATGAGTTCAAGGTCGGCGGGGGGAAAGGCGTAACGCTTTTCACTCAGGCGTAGAATTTCATCATATTCGAACTCATACACGTTATTATGAAAACGGATCGTAATAGTGTTATTTTCGAGGTCACTAAATAAACCGTATTCGGAGGTAAAACGGTCAAGTTTTACCTGTTGTTTTTCCCGCATTGATTTGTAGCTTTCAGGCCTATAGGTCCGCTCCAGCATTGTACGTAGTGGTGATAGGTCCGGACCCTCCGCCTCTTCCGCCTCATCGGTACTATCAAAGATTTTTAGATAATAATCGAAAGCGTATCCCTGAACTCCGTCTTTAGTGAGCACTCTATACCAGACTCCATCGTGTCCACCGATTTTTTCTTGTACCTCACTTTTTTCAATTATTTTTATTTCCTGTCCTTTACGAAGTTTATATACCCGGTTTGAGTTAATGCTAGGTTCTTCGCGAATCGCCAGTCCGTCACGCAAATTCCGGGCAAACAAAGTTTCATACTCATTGTACGCTTCAGCCCGGGCTCGAGCTTCACTCTCTTTTTCATACACTGCAACACGCCATGTGTCGATTTCAAAAATTTGTTGTGAACCGGGTTGTTCAATTTTGTAGGTATTATTTATCTCAGATTTTTCTTTTACTGTTATAAAGGATCCTGTCATGAGGGCATTCGAGTCGGGGGATAACAACACAACTCCGTACCCTATTCCACCGCCTGAGCACGCTGAGAGAAGGCTAATTAAAAGCCCTGCCAAAGGGATAAGTATATATTTAGAGATTCTATTTTGACGGCAATACATTGAGGCCTCCCACTACGATATATATCCTGGAAAGGGGGGTAAAGTCAACGGAATCTTGAAACGGGAATTCTATTTTTGGAGGTCATAAAACTAGGAAAATCAGCATACTGATCGTGAAATCTATTTATTCTGTAACTATCGCGATTTTTCCCTCTCTTATAAGAGAGAGGGTGTGGGGGCTTGCCTTTATTTTTTTTGCAGCCCGGTGGGATACAACTAAATCTGTTGAGTTTATACCGAAAAGGGCGGTGGCATGTACATACAAGGGCACATCGCCGACTCTGGAATGTATTTTATCTAATTGAGATGAAGTGAAATATTGGAGCATGCCCTTTGTCTTTACTATTTCAGGATCTACCATTCGCATATCTATTACAAGGTCCATGTTTTCATTGTATACCTTGGGGAATAATGCCGGCTTAAGGGAACTGTTTCTAGGAGTTCCAAACATTTCGAGGGACGAATCCGCATAAATGACAATTCCGGAATAGTTTCCCGTGGGCACATAGGTGAGCTCTTCAATTTGCGAGACCCCTTGAGAATGCCGTATAAACAAGCCGGCAATAGAGGGATAAAGGGGATACTGATAGGTGTGTTGAAATTCTGAAAAATTAGAAGAAAAACCGGCTGAGACTACTTTTCCAGTAGAGGCAATTTTTCTAAGTTCGGCGGCTATTTCCGGTGAGTCGCTAATAGAATCGGAAACCCTTCTTCTTGAATCAATAATCAATTTTGAAATTGCATCTATAAAAAGATGCGGAAGATGGCTTTGAATTACTGATTCCGCCTTTACGCGCTGCCTAGGAAGGGGTGCATCCGATTGTTCAGCACTCCATGTAATTTTTAGGATAAATGTGTGAGTGGACAGGTCGATACTACTACTGCTTTCAATAGTTCCGAAATCTTCATCGATAGTGGTGTTGTTAACTGCATATACTTCTCCTGCGAGTACAAACGACATGAGGAGAATTATAATTCCCGTAGGCTTTTTCAGTGTGTACATCTCCCTTTTTTTATCGACCCAGGATAGAAGAGTCTTAAGGTGTATCGGTACCGGCAAAGGGTTTTTCACCAAAGTAGATCCCCGCCCATTCCCATTGACCATGAATCTCAGGGTCCGCCGGGAAATGGACCCTCCGGAAATAGAGGTACCAGGTTTTTATTCGGTAGGACCAACCCCAGGTTCGCAAATATGCTTCCCGTGTATTGGAATCTCGGTCAAGGTCTCTGTTGTAATGGATGCGTTGACCCATAAAGCCGCCTAGACCGGACAAAAAATTCTGGTTCGCAACGGTACGGGCTTCCTCCCATGAAATAGCAAAGAAATTGACCTTGGCTCTATATCGGGTAAGTAAACGGGAATCACGTGTCCACATTGCGTACTTAATGGTGTTAACCAAATCTTCCAAACTTTCCATTGTCCAGTTCTTGTTAGGGTAGTCGTAGAACTCTATCATCGAGCGTACTTCTTCATGGGCATGGGGAACCCCTTTTATTGCAGCCTCGGGATAACCAAGAAAATTTCGGTAGGCCTGAATTGCTAAATCCCATTCACCCAGTTCTTCGTAGGTTTTGGCAAGAAAATAATACGTCGGTCCCTTATCAATTTTTTCACTAAACTGGGATAGAAGCTTTTTATAATACGCGACTTTCAATTCCGGTTCATCTACAAGTCGTATCAGATTATTAAGGCATACATAGTGGATTGATGTATCGTTTACTTCAAGGTCGGTATGATTTTTTAAGATACGTTCAAAATACTGAATTGCAAAGGGTTCGGCTCCTTCATTGAGATAGTTCTGGGCTACAATTAAAAGATAGTACCCGTTGTAGGGGTCTTCTCTGTTTTTTTCTACAGAAGTGGTGAGAAAAAGGTTGAGTAGATTAGGACGCTCGGCAGCATGCAGCTTTTTTGTGATTTCCTGTATGACGATAAATCGGCTTTCGGGATTTTTAGTCCGGTTTTCTAAATCAAAAAATAAAAGTTGCAGCTCTTTTTGCTGCTCCTGGGTGCCGACAATAAAATATTGGTTAGGAGCTGAGATTTGTGTTCTTGATGAGGGACATCCTAAAAAAAAGACGACCAGTAACGGAAGAAATATTAATGCTGCAGTTGCAGTGTATATGCGCTGTTTCATTGTATAAGAGCGATACTAACACAGGCGTTGAGGGTTTGCAAGAAGGGCTGGTTTTGGTACACTCATTTTTCAGTTAAAGGGGGAAATTGTGGAAAATAAAATAGTGAAAACGGAACAGGGGCTGAAGGTTCCTGAAAAACCGATAATTCCTTACATCGAGGGAGACGGGATCGGTGTGGATATTTGGCCGGCATCTCAAAAAGTGTTTGATGCGGCGGTTGAAAAAGCGTATGGAGGGAATCGCAGTGTTCAATGGAAGGAAGTGTATGCCGGAGAGAAGGGGTATAACAAAACCGGTGAATGGCTTCCCCAGGAAACTCTTGCAGGTATTCGAGAGTACATGGTTGCTATTAAGGGCCCTCTCACCACGCCAGTCGGCGGAGGCTTTAGAAGTTTGAATGTTGCTCTGCGTCAGAAACTTGATCTGTTTGTATGCTTACGCCCTGTTAAACATTACCCCGGGATTCCTTCTCCGGTAAAACATCCTGAAAAGGTTGATATGGTAGTATTCCGGGAAAATACTGAAGATGTATACGCAGGGTTAGAGCTAAAGTCTGGAGATGAAAAAACTACCGCTCTTATAGAATTCTTAAAAAATGAGTACGGCTGGAATATACGTTCCGACTCGGGGATAGGTATAAAACCTATAAGTAAAACCGGTACCGACCGATTGGTCCGTGCTGCCCTAGAATATGCCCTTGAGCAGGGAAGAAAGAGTGTGACCCTGGTCCATAAAGGTAACATCATGAAATATACCGAAGGGGCGTTCCGTGAATGGGGATACGAAATTGCAAAACGGGAGTTTGGCGATAAAGTAGTAAGCTGGGACGAATGCGGAGGTGATGTACCGGAGGGGAAGCTTTTAATTAAAGATGCTATTGCGGATGCATTTTTACAGCAAATTCTCACCAGGGCTGATGAGTTCGATGTAATCGCCACCATGAATCTGAACGGTGATTATATGTCTGATGCTCTTGCGGCCCAAGTCGGTGGAATAGGAATTGCTCCGGGGGCTAATATCAACTATGAAACGGGGCATGCAATTTTTGAAGCTACCCATGGCACCGCTCCTAAGTATGCGGGGCAGAACAAGGTTAATCCAAGCTCCCTTATTTTATCCGGACGGCTTATGTTTGAATATATCGGGTGGAATGAGGTTGCCGATTTAATTGAAAAGGGAATAACAGGATCCATCAAGGATAAACAGGTTACTTATGATTTTGCGCGTATGATGGACGGAGCTACAAAAGTATCGAGCAGCGAATTTGCCGATGCGATTGTGGCCCACATGGATTAGATATAGGAAATAAAAAAAAAGAATGAGGCGGGCTGAGTTCCACAGTAAAGTTGGAATTGTGTGGGTATGTGCGGTATGTATGCTGTTCTTCTTCAGCTGTGCAGGGGATGATACACCTCAAGATGTCGACCCTGATTTACAGCGTGATATACAGCAAAGGGCCAAGGCACTGGAGCGCGTACGTTCCAATCTTACCCTGGGAACTCCCCGCTCCCTCGATATTGCCCTAAACACACTTTACGTGAATGAGCTCCAGAATACTGAAACCGGAGGGGAACTGACTTTTGTGGCCAACCGTTTTTACCATTTTGTGTATCCCTATCTCGAATACGGTACTACCCAGGTCCAGCCGCCCTCCGGGAGCATTTATCCACAGCTCTTTGAATCAGTAGAACAGGGAAAGGTCCCGGATATTTCTCAAGAACAAACAACGTTTCTCTCATCCCTTGCCTCAGCACTCACAGTGATCACCACAAATGACCCCGTCCAAAGGGAACAGGCGGGCGAGATTACCTCTTACGTAATGCAAATAAATCCAGACTCGATGTTGGGGGTTTATTTGCATGGCTTTTATCTGGAGTTTAATGAGAAGTACCAGGATGCCCGTGATTTGTATCTTAAAGTCCTTGAGAGGGATGATTCCTGTTATCCGGCAAGATTAGGTTTAGTTAGAATTTATTATTACCAGGGAAATCCCGAAAATGCTTTTAGCCATGTAGAGCAGTTACTCCTTGAATTTCCTGAGAAAAGGTATGTAATCCAGTGGGCAATAAATGTGTATCTTCAAGCCGGCACGCTTGATACAGTCGACAGGTTGATTTCGGGTGCAATTATTCAATTTCCCGATGAAACGATCTTTTTAAGGAAGCGGGTAGAGCTGCTGGAGCTTCAGGGTAAATATGAGCAGGCCGCGAGAATTGCTGCTGTAGTTGAGAGAAAAGTAGGAGAGACTCCTGAGACTATGCTCGTGAAAATTCAATCACTTATTCGTGATGATCGCCGTGAAGAGGCTTTGGCCCTTGCGGAAAGGGGAATGGAAAAATATCCGGAGTTCCAGCGTTTTTCCAGTATTTATGGAGATCTTCTTATTCAGATAGGCCGAAGGGAAGAAGCCTTGGAGTATTTTAAGCAACAGATTAAAAATGAGCCGGAAAACTTAACGGTAATCTCATCTTTGTTGGATACCGCCATAGAGCTCGGTCGCTGGTCGGAAGCTTTGGAATATCTCAACAAAATGCTTGAAGAGCGTCAAACAGTCTCTCTGTTGAAGAAAGCGGTAACTGTGTATGAAGCCCTTGATCAAATGGAAAATGCGGTAGCTTATGCCGGGAAATTGGCCAGTGAATATCCTGACAACCCTTCTGCGGTAAAAACATATATTGAGCTTCTCCTTGAGACCGGGAACGAGGGACAAGCGGTAAATTATATTGACCGCAGAATAAACGAAGATCCCTCTGCCGAAGTAAAAAGTTTACTACTCTATTTCAGGGCCCGATTGGCCCAGGACCAGGAGGAAAAACTAAACTACCTGCAGTCTGCGTTATTGGAGAATATGCAAAATACCGGTGCCTTAATTGAAATAGCGGAATTATATGAATCTCTTGAGGAGTATAACAAGGCTATTAGGTATTTACGCCAAGCGATTGCTCTGAATCCGGATAATCAGAATCTGAAACGTAAGAAGCGTGAACTTGAAAATAAAGTGGAATAGGGAGGTTTCATGCTGCGTTGTGTAACACTCACTGCTGAGAAGGACAGTGATAAACTTGTCAAAATCAGGGAAAATCTTCAATGGATAGATGCGGTAGAAATTAGGCTTGATCTTTGCAGTCGCCCTAACAGCCGGTTTATTGCTTCGGTACTTGAGATAGCCCCATCAACAGTGATACTCACATATAGACGAACAGAAGATGGAGGGGTGAAAAAGGTTTCGGAGGAACAACGCCTCGATTTGATAGAAACACTGTTGCAGCCAGGAATTAGTTATATTGATCTGGAATATGGTCTTGTGGCGCCACGCATTGAAAAAAAGGCCCGAAAACTGGGGATAAAGATAATTCGATCGCTCCATGATTTTGATGGTGTACCTTCGAAGATGTCGAATTTAATCGAAAAAATTGCAGCTGAAGGGGAAATCCCAAAAATAGCCTGTTTTCCTCGATCCTCCCGGGAAGTACAGGAGATGCTTAATGCAGTTGAGCGCACTGCCCATATACAAGAAAAAATTGTACTTGGAATGGGGGCGTTCGGGTTTTTTACCCGGGTAGCCCCTATATTGTGCGGGTCGATGCTGACTTTCTGTTCAGACGGAGAACGGGAAGGGGCCCCTGGTCAGATCAGTGCCCGGCAGTTAGAGGCAGTGTACCGTATCTCAGCCCAAGATGCGGATACGGTATACTACGGAATTATCGGCAACCCCGTCCTCCATAGTGAAAGCCCGCGAATTCATAATAAATGGTTCGCCGAGGAGGGGATGAATGCGGTGTATATACCCTTCCAGGTTGATGATGTAGATCTTTTTATGAAAACTGCTTCACAACTGGGGGTGAGGGGGTTTTCAGTTACGGTGCCCCATAAACAGCAGATTATTGATTGTCTTGATCAGGTAGAACCGGCGGTACGAAGTATCGGCTCATGCAACACGGTTATTAGAACCGATGCGGGGTGGTATGGAGGCAATACCGATTATGAGGGTTTCTTAAATCCTTTGAGAAAGGGAGACCTTCTTAAGCCCGGAGCACGGGCGCTTGTAGTGGGTGCCGGCGGTGTGGCACGCACCGTGGTCTATGCTCTAGGATGGGCGGGGCTTGAGGTGACCCTAGTGAATCGTACCGATGAAAAAGCGAAGGACCTGGCCGGAGAAACGGGGGCACACTTTCATCCTGTTCAGGAAGACCTGGAACAGGGGTGCTTTTATTTGGTTGTGCAAACGAGTAGTGCCGGTATGGCCCCCCATACCGATGTCGACCCTTTACCAGGATACAGTTTCTGTGGTTCGGAACTCGTGTATGAGCTTATATATGCACCTGAAAAGACCCTGTTTTCCGAGCGGGCTGCGGCAGCAGGCTGTCGTGTGATTGGCGGGCGTGAGATGCTTCATGCACAAGCGGTCTTGCAGTTCGAATTGTTTAGCTCTGTGTATAATCTTGAGGCTGAATAAAGAGAGAGCCCTTCCACTTTTTAATATACCCGATTTTCTGGACTCCTACTTTGAACTCCTCGTTACCCGGTAGTTTTTTTCCGGTTAAAATAAGATCGTTGCCGGACTTTTGAAGCTCCTTCGGTCTTATAAGATGTCTCTGCGGTTTTCCTGTTGATGTTCGTTCAACCAGTTCCAGCAGGTCCCATTCTGATTGCAGGGCTTGCTGAATAATTCTTACCTTTCCGCTGTAATTGATACCTCGGGCCTCATTCAAAATGGGGCTGCTCTTACTTTGCCGCAGCTGCGAGGGAAACAGGAAAAGTTTTTTTTCTATTTGGGCTGCCAGTTCCTTCTTATGGTTGGAATCTTTAGTGTGCATCTGTTCCAACTGACCTCTTAATTCTTGTAACAGCTCTTCTGTGGCCTCTTCGGAAATAGGGGTGCCCTGGGAATCGGTAAATTTATCAGCAATGGAATGGGTAGGTGAACTCTTGTCGGTAATATCAGGAAGCGGCGGCTCTGTGTGGGCGATATCGTGGCTCCGCCTCCCTCGTCCTCGTCCCTCTACCGCCGGTAAAGGAGCTATACCGATATCATGTAACAGGGATTGCCATTTTTTCCGGTACGCCGCATCCATTACATATATGCCATTTCCGAAATCCCGTAACACATAGGTCTGAAAATCGGGGTGGCTCCGCACCATATGGTCCCAGTGGGAAGCTAAAGAGAGAGTGATGCCTTCAATCATGACAACTGAGGAGTAGTGACTCTCCCAGGAGTCAAGTGAAAACAGAATGTTCTGCGGTAAGGGGGTAGCGGATAATTCGGATAGTCGGTCCCGGATAGTCTCGAATTCGAATCGGCGACGGCCTTGAAGATATGATTGGCGGGTAAGTTCGAATTGAGGATACGCAGCAAATGATTTAAGCTCCAGCACTCCTGCAATAAAAAGACCGGTTTCAAAAAAAAGCGGTGGTTTTACAGTTACTGTAAAATCGGGGTGCACCAAAAGGGGCTGTTCTTCTTCATTTTCCGGCAAAAGTTCTTCAATAGCGGGATTACAAAACAAACCCTCAGGGGTGAAGCCTAGAGCACCTATTTGCATTAAATGCTCAACAATTCGCGAAGGATTTAATAGGTCCGTACCCCCTGCATCTTCAGAGGCCGGTTCCGCGGCAATAACCATACGTTCGATGCTCTTTCGTTCAAAAAGATATCCCCTTGGAATAGTGTGCAGAAGCCTCTTAATTGTGGCGGCGGTATGAGCTGTTTCCTCAATGTTCATACTCGTAGTGTTTATATTTTCAGCGTATTCATAAGAACTATCGCAGGCGGCCGCCCATAAATAGTAGAGACGCTCCGCCCGGGATTTCTTACCGAATTCTGTTCCCCTTTTGTAGACCAGACGCAAGGATGTACCATTACGGGTCAAAATTCCCAGCCTCTGAAGGGCGTTTATCATGAGGTACAAATATTCTATTGCCTTATCCTGAGAAAATGAAGTAAAAGTAGTGAGGAATCCCTCATTCACACGTTTTTTCAAAGTTCCGTCGGATTTTAAAGGTTCGGGATAGTTAACGAGGTAGGCGATAATGCACCATGCGTTTTCCTCTGTAGCCCAGACCGGTTGGCCGCTATTTTTATGCAGGGGAGTGGCAGGGGGAAAAAGAAGGTCTGGAGAAAAAATGCTGGTATTGATTTGGCTTCGAATAAATGGATTTACAAATAACTGCGGTTTACCGGGACATGAAAAGATAAGCAACCTTTCCTGCAGGTTCATCAGATGATTATGAAAATTAAAGTAATCATAACTGTCTTTAAGCAGACGATAGATCTGCTGAGGACTTGGGCAATCCAATAGCTCAATTGCCGTGAGAATCAGGGCATCCTGTTGATCAATAAGAGAAGTTGCCCTCTGAATAGTCTCTTCTTTAGAAAAAAGGTGAATGACCCGGTCTACCAGACGAGGTTTGTGAAAGGGCGTCTTAAGTTCTCCCAGATAAATTCGCATAATCGAGAAAAAGAGTTCATCCGGCAGCTCCAGAAGGCAGCGTTTCCACTCATCAATATGTTCGGGGGTTGGAGATTCCACTATTCTTCACTCCAAAATTCTATGTGATACTTGTAACCTTGTTCGGTTAAAAATTTCTGACGGTTCATTGCAAACTGTTCTTCCACCGTATGCTGAGTAACGATAGTGTAAAAGTAAGAGTTGTTCTCTTTTGGTCGCAAAATTCGTCCCAGCCGCTGTGCCTCTTCTTGACGACTTCCGAAGGTCCCGGAAATTTGAATAGCCACGGATGCATCGGGCAGATCAATCGCAAAATTCGCAACCTTTGAAACAACAATGACGGGTTCCTCTCCCCTGCGAAAGGCGGAATAGATCTCCTCACGCTTTTTGTTCGGAGTTTTGCCGGTAATTAGCGGGGCCTCCAGCGCCTTAGCTACTTTGGTCAGTTGTTTTATGTACTGACCGATGACTAAAATATGATCTTCGTGGTGATTCTGAACGAGCTGTAAGGTAATGGTGTCTTTTACCGAATTTTCCGCCGCAATTCGGTATTTTCCACGTTTGTCGGAGGTAGCGTAGGGAATAGAGTCGGCCTTCGGGAGGGGGACTCTGATTTCGTGACAAATAGCCTCAGCAATCCAACCCTTTGATTCAAGTTCCTTCCACGGCACATCATATTTTTTAGGGCCAACTAGAGAAAACACCTCGTCCTCACGCCCATCTTCACGAATTAGGGTGGCGGTGAGGCCTAAACGGCGAATTGCCTGAAGTTCGGCGGTAACCCTGAAAATTGGGGCGGGGAGTAAATGAACCTCATCATACACAATAAAACCCCAGGGATGATTTCTAAATATATTAAAGTGGGGAAACTCGCCTTCTTTATCAGGCCTCCACGTAAGAATCTGATAAGTACCTATGGTAACTGGGCGGATTTCCTTTTTATCACCCGTATATTCGCCTATTTGGTCTCGGGGAATGTCGGTTTTATCAATAATTTCATTGATCCATTGGTGAACGGCCGCTGTATTGGGGGTAAGTATCAGAGTGTAGGTCGCCGCCAATTCCATTGCCTTTAAGCCTACTATGGTTTTCCCGGAACCGCAGGGAAGGACAATAGTGCCGAAACCGCTTCCGGGATTACCGTTTCCATAAAACGCCCGGGCTGCTTCTTTCTGGTATCCGCGGACTGTAAACTCATATCCGTCACGGGTGCGGGGAAGTAGATTAAAGTTGAGTTTTGCCCCCTCTTTGAGCGGAGCTTCATCTTTTACAGGATAGGAAAGCTTAATAAGTTCACTTTTGATTGTGCCGCGATTCACAAGATCGATAAGAAAACCTTTTTCAGTCGGGGTAAAATACTTCTTTAACCTACTGTATTCCTGAAGTTCCGCATGAATCAGAGGGTCGGTGATGATTAACTCGAGGGTGTGTGAGTCCGAACCAGGTTTTAGAATAAGCTTACCGAAACGGCTGATGGTATCACTTATAAAATAATCAACATTTTCCGGAACACTGAATCGGGACCATGCGCGTATTCGCTCAGTAATGTCGTGAGCAGTGTACCCCGCCGATGCTGCATTCCAGAGTGAGAGGGGGGTAATGCGGTAGGTGTGCATATGTTCTGGTGATTTTTCAAGTTCTGCAAACAAGCCAAGGTCCGACCTTGCTTCCTCGGCTTGGGGGTTGTGTACATCCAGGAGGATTGAATTATCACCTTGTACGATCAAAGGACCGACAGTGGGATCAGAATTTGTCATAGCGTTCTAGGATACGTGAAAGTACCGAATTCTTCAAGGTATAGAAAATCATCCTAAGAATCTTCTCAATATCGAATAAACAATATAGAATAGGTGGAAGGTAATGACGGTAACGACAGTTGGGAGTTTACTGATGGAGAACGTATTAATCGTCGGCTCTGTAGCCGACAATCCGGTGGTTGAAGATGTTGCACATCACATGCGACAACATGAAGACTATTCCGACTTAATTTCATTAAAAAGTTTTCTGAATACCGAGTTTTGTCCCCGTTTCATCATTGATGAGGAAAATTGGGACAATATCGGGTATAAGTTAAAAGGTAAAACTGTTTTGCTGGTGAGCACAAATCAGGGTTGGAATACCCGTGATGAGCTGGCTATGCGGAACTTTCTTATTGCCAGGGCAGCAAAGGACAACGGTGCTGACCGGGTATTACTATTCGAACCTAATTTGTTCTATAGCGCTCAGGACCGTGGTCCCCGGCTAGATCAGGGGGATATGAGACGTAACCGGACAATTGAAGATCAAAAGAAGTTCGACGGTCAGCCGTATTCGGCACGTCTCTACGCGGATCTCTTGCTTGAATCCGGAGTTGATGAGGTAATAACGGTCCACAACCACTCTCAATCGGTAGCCGACATATTTCATGACCGCTTTAGCGGCTGTTTCCACGATCTGCAGCCGGCTGACCTCTTTGCGAGCTATATGCAGGACTCCGATGTAGTAAGTGAAGATTCACTCGTGCTCTGTGCCCCCGATAAGGGAGCGCTGAAGTTTGTGCATAAGGTGCGAGAGGAGTTGCAGAGCGATTCGATTCCGCTTGTGTTTATGGACAAGGTACGTTCGGATGAAAGAAAGGTAAGTATTCGGATTTCTCCTGACTCTGAGATTCCGGTGGAAGAAATAAAAGGGAAGGATGTTGCGGTTATTGACGACATGGTACGTACCGGAAATACCATTATGGAGGCCTGTAACCTGCTGAAACAAGCGGGAGCGAATAGGGTGGTCTTTTTCGTCACTCATTTTTATTCCAGCCGAGAATGTCGAGTTAATCTTAATGCCCAAACCCTGGATGAAATTGTTACAACAAGCACTATTCCCGATATTCTTAACAGAGATGTTCAAGGGCGACTTCGTCACAAAATGGTAGTGCTCCAGCTCTCAAGGTGGGTATGCAATTACATACTAAAAATAATGGACAAAGAGAATGAACAATTGAGTCCTCCGTTATATACTGAAGATATGTCTTCAAAAAATCCCCGATGGCGCGGCCGGATGGGCCCGCTCTATTCATCAATCAACTTTTAGAAAAAGGAGCGCCGTATGTCCAAACAAGTACCTGATACCTTTCGGATCGGTATTGTGTGCGGAAAATTGGGTGATGTTGACGGAGTTTCACTTGAAGTAGAAAAATGGATACAAGTTTTAACTTTTCTCGGGCATAATATTTTTACCTTTGCAGGACGATACAAGGCAACCTTGCCCGTGGTGCCCAAGGAACAGCAGATAAGTATTCCCCAGATAATGTTCGGCAGTCCCGAGCAGCAGGAATATGAGCACCAGGTGTTTCCGTATCTACAGGATAATCCTCCCCATCTTAGCGACGAAAAAAGAGAGCGAATTATTGAACAACTTGAACAGCAGGGTACGGAGATTGCAAATTTGCTGTTCGACTATATTCAGCGTTTGTCCCTCGATGTAATTATTGCGGAAAATACCAATGCAATGCCCATGACTCTAATTGGCGGTATGGCCGTTTACAAACTCTCTACGTGGAGGCGGGTAGCTACTATTTTTCATCATCACGATTTCTGGTGGGAACGAAGTAGATTTAGTCGAAACTACATTGAACAGTTGCTGGGAAAAATTATGCCCCCCGTCGATCCAGGTTTGGAACATGTGGTTATTTCTTCTTATGCCGAGCATATTTTACGTTCGATAAAAAGGGTCCAGCCCAAGGTAATTCCCAATTGTGAGGACTTTGAACATGCGGTTACGGCGGATGAGTATAACTCCCGGTTCCGGGAGGAGCTTGGCTTTTCCGAAGAGGATGTGCTTATTATACAACCCACCCGTATTGTACGGCGAAAAAGAATTGAAGATTCCTTGTCCCTAGTCGGCCGTTTCTTAAAAGGGTATCCGCAATTCAAGGAGAGAGTTCAGTTTGTAATTTCCTTGTATCAGGGGGATGAGCCGGATGTGCACTATATAGATGAAATCAGGGAGCTTGCACAACAGAACGGTATTAACCTCCATCTGATTTCCGACCGGGTTGCCGCCGAGAGGGGGAGTGATAAAGAGGGGAGAATTATGTTTACAAATCGGGATGTACTTGTAAATGCCGACCTTGTAACCTATTTACCTATTTGGGAGGGCTTCGGCAATGCTCTTCTTGAAGCTATTGCCGCAAAAATACCCATAGTCACTACCGCTTATCTTGTGTATAAAACCGATATTAAAGTGGTAGGCTTTGATAATATCGAGATTCGTGATGTATATGATAAGGACGGTCGCTTAGTAATTGAAGAATCAGTTCTGAAAAAGATGTACAAGGTGCTCACCGACAAAGAATACAGAAATACCATGGTGGAACGAAACTTCAAGCTTGGACAACGCGAATTTGGAATGAAACGCCTTAAAGAGATGTTGGCGGACGTGTTTGATGAGTACGGCGATGAGATTAGGGCGTGTCGCAAGCGAATTGAAAAGAGCAAGCGGAGATATCCGGTATAATGAAAATGCTAATTGAAGTAGAATTCCGGACGTCTGTCGTCGAGAAGGTGATTATATTCGGTAACCCTCTTGTTTAATGATTCTGTCGGATCTATTTCAACAGTTGAAATATCGTCAGCTGCGGCATCAGCCTGTGTAAGAATTTGTCCTCGAGGGTTAACCACCTGGCTGCACCCGGTAAAGGTGAGGGCTTTTTCTCCAACCTCTTCGGTACCCCACCGATTAGCTAAAATCCAGTACATCCTGTTTTCAAGGGAGCGTACTCTACTGGTAAGTTGCCCGTATTCCGGCAGTACAAGATCCGATGGATGGCATACAATTTGCACCCCCTGTAGGGCAAGGCTGCGGGCCGCCTCGGGAAACATATGATCAAAGCAGACTAATACTCCAATTTTTACCCCCTTAAGGTCGAAGGTAAAAAAACCTTCAGTTCCCGGGGTAAAATGAATTTTCTCTTCATTGAACAGGTGAATTTTCCGGTAGGTCCCAATTACACCTTCCGGCCCGATAATAACGGCACTGTTGTAAAGGGTATCATCCTTGGACAGTTCAGATAATCCACACACAACAGTAGTACCGGTTTTTAAAGAAACTTCAGAAAGGGCATCCGTTGTAGGGCCGGGAACCGATTCTGAGAGGCTCCGGGCCTGCTCGGTGGAAGAAAAGAAATAACCGCTGGTAGCCAACTCGGGGCACACCAACAGGTCCGCGTCGGTGTTTCGTACAGCATCTACTACTCTTCGGCGATTATACTCGAGATCTCCTATCTTAGGAGAAAATTGAAAGTATCCTATTTTCATTTGTGCCTCCTTTTCAGGCCCACATAGCGGAATTTCGTTTGAGCATATCTAAAATTACAATTTCGCACATTGCTTCGACCACTGGAACTATTCGCGGACAGATGCAGGGGTCGTGACGTCCCTCGGTACTGATTGTAATATGCTGACCATCTTCGTTAATTGAGTCTTGTGGTATGCTTATAGAAGCAGTCGGTTTTACCGCGGCACGGAAAATAAAGGGCCCACCGTGAGTGATTCCTCCGAGGGTCCCCCCGGAATAATTACCGGCAAAGCCGTCGGGAGTAATGGGGTCGTTGTGAGTACTGCCGTACATATCTGCTGCTGAAAAACCACTTCCAAACTCTATACCACGAATTGCGCCGATTGAAAGCACCGCTTTACCGATTTCCGCTTCGAATTTGTCGAACACCGGCTCTCCAAGCCCCTTAGGAAGGCCTTCAACCCTGCATTCTACTATCCCGCCGGCGCTGTCTCCCTTCTCTTTCAGCGCCTCAATGCGTTTTACCATTTCTTCGGCGGCCCGGGGGTCGCATGCTCGCATCGGGTTTTTTTCTATTTGATCCAGGTCCCGTACCTTTGACTCTATACCGGCTGCTTTAAGCGTGTATGCGGTGGTGTGTATTCCCCGGGCCTCTAGTATTTTTTTTGCGATTGCCCCGGCGGCGACCCGTCCGGCGGTTTCTCTGCCCGAGGCCCGACCGCTGCCCCTATGGTCTCGAATGCCGTATTTAGCTTGATAGGTGAAATCCGCATGGCCGGGACGAAATGCATGCTTTATGTGATCGTAGGCACTGCTGTTCTGGTCCTGGTTGTAAAGTACCATAGCTAAAGGGGTGCCTGTTGTTTTCCCTTCAAACACTCCGGAAAGAATGTGCACAGTATCACTTTCCCGGCGGGATGTAGTGATGTTGGATTGTCCCGGTTTTCGACGATCAAGTTCCTTCTGGATATCCTGTTCGCTGATCTCGACAAGAGGCGGTACGCCGTCTACTACAACTCCGATACCGGGGCCGTGGGATTCTCCAAAAGTAGTTATTTTAAAGTGAGTACCGAAGGAATTACCCGACATAGTTTCTTTCCTTTAAGTAAGAATAAAGCAGCTCGAAATTATCTTCAACCGCTTGGTTCGGCACCTCAAGTATAAGGTCCGCATGTTCCACGTACAAGGGATGTCGCCGCAAAAAGATTTCATGAAACAATTCCTCCGCCGGCTGGGTGCCCTTCAAGAAAGGCGGGAGTCCGTTTTTTCGTATTCGCTCAAATAGCACTTCCTCGGCAACATGCAGATAAATGAGGCTTCCGGAGGACTTTATTACCGGCAAAGCCCCCTCGTTTTCGATTGTTCCGCCGCCAAGAGAAAAAACAGAGCCCACCGCAGTATTCTTTGCAGTACCCCCTGCAGCGCCCAGTTCAGCCCTTTGTTCAGCACCTTGTACGTCGGAACCAGAAGGAAGGTCGGAGTTTATCGAAACAGATACATCCGAGGACCCGAGGGAAAAACAGGCTTTTTTAGCAGCTAATGCCTCGTACTCTTGGAACTTTTCCCGACCCGCGGTACGATAGAGTTCACGGACGGAGGTGTATCCGTCGCGGCGGGCTTCGTCCAAAAGCAGATCGTCAAGATCGTAAAACCTCCGTCCTGTACGGGTTGCCAGCATTTTACCAAGGGTGGTCTTACCGCAGTGCTTGAGGCCTGTAAGAAAAATATGTCGCCGTGTACCATGTGCAGTCTTCATTCTTGTGTAGTGACAGTAGTGGGAAGCGGCCCTTCTGTCAAGCAATGACAAGCAATGCCCCACTATGACAGGCAACGGGGTGGGGGATTCCCTAAGGACGTACATTCGACACCTATTGTTATTGTAATAGAGCTTTCTGCCGGAGGTAGTTATGAAAGATAATTCTTATAGACTTGAGAAGGATTCTATGGGATCAGTACAAGTCCCGGAGTGGGCGTGCTGGGGTGCTCATACACAGCGGGCAATTGAGAACTTCAGTGTTTCCCCCTATACGGTCCCATTGCAATTAAGAGAAGCCTTGGCCCTGATAAAACTTGCTGCGGCTGAGGCACATAGACTAAAGGGGAGTTTAAGCACTGAAACCGCAAGGGCTATACAATCTGCAGCAGAGGAAGTGTTGCAGGGGAAGTTGGAGGACCATTTTCCTGTGGATGTATTTCAGACAGGCTCCGGTACCAGTTGGAACATGAATATGAACGAGGTTATTGCCCGCCGTGCCGTGGATAGACTCGGTGGAACAGAAAGGGTACATCCCAATGATCACGTAAATAGGGGGCAATCATCTAACGACGTAATTCCCGCCGCCACTAATATAGCGGCACGACGATCGGCTATTGGCTTGAGTGAAAACCTTCAGTCCCTTTGCAGGGCCTTTAATAAAAAAGCTGAGGAATTTCAGCGACACTTAAAACTGGGAAGAACTCACCTTCAGGACGCTGTACCCATGCGGGTAAGTCAGGAGTTTTCAGCGTGGGCAGAACAGATAAAGCGAAGCGAAGTTCGGCTTAGGGAGCAATTCTACGCGCTGGAAGAGCTTCCGATCGGCGGTACCGCCGTCGGTACGGGGCTAAACAGTAGCGTCGAATGGGCCAAATGTGCTGTAGAGCTCATTGCAGACCGTACTTCAATCCCTTTTAGACCCTCGTCTAATCCCTTTGTGCAGATTTCAGCAAGGGATGAGCAATTGTCTCTCATGGGGGCGCTGAACGGAATAGCGACAGTGTTGATGAAGATTGCCCAGGACTTCAGGCTTTTGTCAAGCGGGCCGAGGGCGGGATTGGCCGAGCTGCAGTTACCGGAACAGCAGCCGGGCAGTTCAATCATGCCCGGCAAGGTGAATCCTGTCATTCCTGAAATGGTAGTGCAGGCAGCTGCCTTTGTAATGGGAAAGCAGACGTCGGTCACAATCGCCGCTCATAACGGGCCGTTGCAACTAAATATAATGCAGCCGCTTATTGCCCATGAGGTGTTAACGAGTATTGATTTACTGAAGCATGTGGTAAAGAGATTCGAAGAGAAATGTGTAAAAGACGTTACCCTTCCCGGGGAGCGAACATCTGAAGCGATAGAAAAGAGTTTGGCCTTGGTCACCCCCCTGGCGGTACGTATCGGATACGATGCCGCCGCTAAGCTGGCCTATAAAGCGTATAATGAGGGAAAAAGCGTTCGGCAGGTGGTGCTGGATGAAGGAGTCCTAAGCCTAGAGGAGGCGGAGGAGGTACTTAATCCCGAAAAAATGTGCTGACCTTGAGCAGCCCTACTGCATTACTTTAGAGTAGTTCCTCAAGCGGGGTAGGACGGCCGAGTTCATATCCCTGGCCGAAATCTACACCGATTTTCTTGAGTTGGGTGATTATCTCTTCGTTTGCGACAAACTCGGCAATTGTTTTTATGCCGATAAAATGTCCGAGACTGTTGATAGCTTCGACCATTGCATGGCTAATACTGTCTTCATGCATGTTTTTTACAAAAATTCCATCTATTTTCAAAAAATCTACCGGTAACTGTCGCAGATAATTAAAAGAGGAAAAGCCGCTGCCGAAGTCGTCCAAAGCAAAACTACAGCCGGTCTTTTTCATTTCTCGAATAAAGTGTGTGGCGGTATCCATGTTTGTAATAGCCGCAGTTTCGGTAATCTCAAAACAGAAGGATTCTGGGGGAATAGAATATTCCTGAAACTCATAGCGGATAAAATCCAGGGATGTTTCATCAGCCAGAAAAGCGGCTGAGAGGTTGATAGTGAAGGTGTAGGGGTTTTTATCCTGACCGTATTTATCCGACAGAAGTTTGAAGTTACGAAAAGCGGTTTGAATAACCCAGCGGTCAATAGCCGGCATAAGATTGTAGCGCTCCGCTGAGGGTATAAAATAGGCCGGACTGATAATTTTATTTTCGGTATCAACCATTCTAATAAGAATTTCGCTCTTATGAAGTGTTTCGCCGTTACCGTCTAGTGAGATTATCGGTTGGTGATAAAGAACAAAACGGTCCTCTTCGAGGGCTTTCGTTAAACGGGAAATCCACTGCATTTCTCCGCGACGCTGGGCAAAGCGATTTTCCTCGTTGCTGTATACCTTTATCTTATTGCCGCCTTCGTCCTTGGCTATATAACACGCATCGTCCGCTGCAGCGAAGACGGTGTGAATGGTATCGCTTGTGTTATCGATAGGTACAATTCCAATGCTGGTATTGATATTGAATACATGTTTATCCCAAATAAGGCGGTCCGCCATTAAACGGGATTGAAGGCGTTTGGCTATTTCCATGGCCTGGTCCGTGTTCGCGTATTCAAGCAAAATACCAAACTCATCTGCCCCTAGGCGGGCTGAAAAGTCGCTGCTGCGCACAACTGAACGAATAATTCGGGTGGTTTTTAAAAGAAGTTCATCTCCGGCGGTGTGCCCGCAAATGTCGTTTACTACTCGAAACTGATCGATATCCAGATAAATAAGTGCATGTTCCGAGTCTCCCTGTTTCGCGCTTTCTAGAATTAACTCAAGGCGGGCGGAAAATTCTTCACGATTTGCCAAACCTGTTAATGTGTCATGGCTGGCTTGGTAGGAAATGGTGTCGCTGAGCCGCTGCATCTCGGTTGTATCCCGGAAGGCGAGTACTTGCCCGTCGGTATTGTTATTTCGATCTTTTATTATTGCAAGGGACCCTTCGACATTGATGCCGGCACCCACTTTGTTGGCCAGTACGCAATCCTTGAATATGAAGGGGTAGTTATCATCCTGTGCAGATTTTATTTCCGGAAAGGCAACCGGACGTTTATCATTCCCGTAGCTAAGGGGAAACACTTCCTCAAGAGAATGATTTTCCGCTTCACTTTCGTTCCATCCGGTAATGGTCTCCGCTACGGTATTCATGAATTGAATAAGCCCGTCGTGTCCGGTGGCGATAATTCCGTCCTCCACACTGTGCAATACCGCCGATAGCCAGCGTTCCTGCTGTTTGAGTTGTTTGTTTACCTGGAACTTATACAGGGCAATATCGATAGTGGTGTACAGCTCTCGTTCCTTGAAAGGTTTGAGAATATATCCATAAGGTTCCGCTTCTTTTGCACGGTCAAGGGTATTTTCATTGGAGTAGGCGGTGAGAAAGATAACGGGGATATTAAGTTTTTCTTTGACTGTTTTTGCAGCATCAATACCGTCAATAGGTCCACCCAGCATGATATCCATAAGAATAATATCCGGGCGTAAAGACTCTGCTGCTGTAAGGGCTTCTTCACCGTTTGAGACTATCTCTGGAGATGGAAAGCCGAATCTTTCTAATCGTTTTTTTAGATCCAGAGCAATAATGCGTTCGTCTTCAACAATTAGGACCTTTTCTTTTCGCATACTTATCTGATTACCTTCATTTTTATAAACGTAGTTCAAACTATAGTGTCTTTAAAAAGAAAAATCAAATAGCACAAAAGTATAATCAGTAAATATAATCAGCAATTCGCAATGTGAAAAATTTTGTGTAAGATAGGCAGTTTATCTGAAATATAAGAGAATAACTTGTGAAGGGGCGCTGACTATGCGAAAATAGAACCGGGAGGACACAGTGACAAAGTTTGAAAACCAATTGGCCCGGGATGAGTTACGCCGGCGTTTATTTCCTCGAGAGGAGGATGAACGGGGACATTATTTCCGGGATACTACAGCGATAATTCACTCTTATCCGTTTCGGCGCTTGAAACATAAAACCCAGGTCTTTTTTTCACCGAAAAATGATCATATCTGTACCCGAATTGAACATGTTATGCACGTAGCTTCAGTAGCGGCGGCAATTTGTCGTGGACTTGATCTTGATACCGACCTTGCCTGGGCAATAGGCTTGGGGCACGACCTCGGACATACCCCCTTCGGACATGTCGGAGAGGAAGTTATGAACAATTTGAAAAGTGATAGCGGCGGGTTTATCCATGAACTCTATTCGCTGCGTGTTGTTGATCATCTTTCCAACCATGGGAGAGGAATGAACCTTACCTACGCAGTAAGGGACGGAATAGTGAACCATTGTGGAGAGAAATTCGAACAGTTTATTCGGCCGGATTTTGAGAAGAAGGACCTTAAGGCCATCACCGCACGGGATAGTTATCCTTCGACCTGGGAGGGAGCTGTCGTAAGGTCGGCGGATAAAATTGCCTATCTTGGCCGTGACGTTGAGGATGCGGTGCAGCTTAAAATTATTGAAAAGAAGGATATACCGGATGAGGTAGTACATGTACTCGGCACCACGAACAGTGAAATAATAAGTTCCCTGGTAAGTGATGTAATAGCTTCTTCAAAGGAAGAGGGGGCGATCGGGTTCAGCGATAAAATATATCACGCAATGAAGGTCCTTAAAGAGTTTAATTATCACAATATTTATCTAAATCCCCTTTTGTCAAACTATCACCGGTATTTTGAACGAATTTTGCGTACTCTGTATAATTATCTTCAGGAGATTTTCCAGTTATACGGCTTTGATGTGAAGGGCTATCAGAAAGAACAAAATCTCATAGCTGTTCGTTATGCCGATTACGTGGTAAAAATGCGCGGCTTTTACGAGCAGGAGAACCAGAGTTTTGTTGACATGCCCTTCGACTATCTGGCCGGGATGACCGATGACTATGCAATGGAGTGTTCTTCAGAGATAATGATTCCAAAAAAAATGGAACATCAGTTTGACCGATTTCTGCTGGGCAGTTAAAATTTGTACGGACCTAAGTGCACAGGTCTTTTTGCATCGACCCCATTTTATATGTTCGCGCTCACCGACAGGGGAAGTTTCTCAAGGACCGATACTCCGACATCTTCAGCAAGCTCCCGTCCTTCCAGTATAGAGGCCCCGACATCCCGGGGGCGGTGGGCATCGCTGTTGCAGATTGCCTGAATAGGGTAGGTGGCTGCAAGTTCCCAGAACTGGGGGAGCGGGTATTTGTTCCTTGGGCCACTTGAGGTAATTTTGGGGGCTTTTCTGAAACCGAAGCCGTTTATTTCCAGTGGAATTTGTAGTTCCGCGGCGGCATCAAGAATATCACGACTACAGGCACGGGTGTTTTTATCCCAGCTCTCATACCCCGAGCCGAAAGCGTCGGGATGGGCAATGAAGGCGAATATGCCGCTTTCCATTGTCTGTATCAGCAAATCGGCATAGGCTTTAAGATGCGAAGCAGTCCTGATCTCGCTTAGTTCATTCCATTCACCGTGAAAGGGAAACCAGTGTTCGGCCCCAATCAGATAATCAAAATTACGAGTCCCCAAAAGTTCCTCTGTATAATAATTGCGGTAAGCCGGGTCCCACTCACATTCAAGTCCCTTTAAGATAGTGAGTTCTTCAAATGTATCCCGGGCTGTCTGAATTTGCCGTTCA
The DNA here is from genome assembly GCA_964504785.1 of uncultured Sediminispirochaeta sp. Lineage (GTDB taxonomy): Bacteria > Spirochaetota > Spirochaetia > DSM-16054 > Sediminispirochaetaceae > DSBN01. The sequence goes on from CAZDFY010000002.1 coordinate 99,304, forward strand.
TATATATTTAGTTCTGCATAGGTCATTCTTACACCGGGCCATTTTGAGTCGGGGAGAGGGGCATGGTCCGACATTCCAAGAATAGAGATTCCTTGTCGCTGGGCCTCTTTCGCGTAGTCTATTACATCTCCCTCGGCATGGTGACAGAGGGATGTGTGGGTGTGGTAATTATTCATTCCAAAAAAATACTAAAAAAGCGTGCTTAAGACAAGGCGGCAGAGAATAGAAAGAGGAACAGAAAGACAAATGAGCCTTGACAGCTACGGTTAAGCTGCTATGATTTCAGTTATGGACACTACATTACATTGGAATGAAGAACATCCCCTCAAAGAGCTTGCGGCGGCGCTTGCGCTCTGTGATGACGAGGATATGATAGAGGATTTTTTATCCGGTCTGTTCACTGCTGCAGAAGTACGTGAGATGGGTAAACGATGGGCTTTGGTACGTCTACTGGATGACGGTATGAGTCAGAGGAACATTGCTAAAAATCTTGGATTGAGTTTATGCAAGATTACCCGCGGATCAAAGGAACTGAAAAAAAGCGAGTCTCCCTTTCGCAGTATGATAGAACTCCACAAATCAAGTTGTGAAGAGGATGCTAATCGGAGCTGAACCACTTAATGATTTCATCCGCCACCCGTTCTTTATCAGTATCGTTTACAACAATATGGGAACTTTCTTCTAATTCAACTCGTTTTGTCCTTGGTGAGGAAATTTTACTCTCAATTATATCGGCCGCTTTTACTGGGACCGCATCGTCTGTATGGGAGACAATGGTGAGGGTTGATGAGGTGACTTTTGGCAATTCCCGTAGGGCCGCCTTCTGAAGAAGAAAGAGATTGTAAATTTGATGCCCATAACGATAACTCCAGTATTGTTCGGAAATAAATTGCCTTTCCGGATTATCGGACTCTTCCTCATGTCCAACATACTTTCGGGGCAGAAAAAACCGAAGGATCGGTGAAAAATAGATGAGCCTATTTTTAAGTACTATTGCCGGAGCTCCGAGGGCTATGCGTTCAATCGGAAAGTGTGAGGCAAGAAGGAGGGTTAGGACTCCGCCCATTGAGAGTCCGGCCACATATACCGTTTCATATTGGCTTTTTAGTTCTATATAGGCATCAACCGCTCGGCGCAGCCAATCATGACGGTTGGTTTGCATAAAATCCTGCCCATTAGTTCCATGACCGGGGAGACGTGGTACGGATACGGAAAAACCGGCCTCGTTAAGCCGTGTGGCGAGGTATTTCATTTCATCGGCTATCCCGGTAAAGCCGTGAATCAGTAATACCGCATTTTTGCTGCTCCCTTTGTAGAAAAGGGGCATTCCTAGGGAAGTTACCCGGGTTTCTGCAGTTATTTTTTTTAGTTTCATATCAAATTTATATCATTATTAGTGGAGAATCTCAATTGTTAAACCGAGGATATGCAAATTTTTCTATTTTCGACGCATGACTACTTGTACCCTTTTAATTGGTGTGGAAAAATACCGAAAAGGAGGATCCAATGCGTAGTGATGAAGTAACAAAAGGTCCGAACCGTGCTCCCCACCGTTCGCTGATGTATGC
>CAZDFY010000003.1:0-8136 GCA_964504785.1 uncultured Sediminispirochaeta sp.
CTGAGGAATATGCCGACCAGTATGACACCAGCTTCGGCGTTCATGGCCTTGTGCTCGGGGCAGGAATCGGCTGGTAGGTCCTTAGGCCGGCTGCTGATACCACGGACCTCTTTTCGAAGACTGGGTCTCCCTCTTTCCCCAACCCCAACGCCGCGCGATCAACACCCTACATTTCAACTCTAACCCTACTCACCACTTAGAAGGTAAAAATCTGGCTCCCCGAGGGGATTGACACTGCAGTGCTTAGACAATAGTCTACTTACGTCCTTGGTAGGACGGGTATTCTCATTTTGGAAGTCAATGACTTCCAAAATGAGAATACCCACACCATCTTTAAGATAAACTACCTATCTTAAACAAAATGTGAGCATTCCTAATGTGAAAAATTTTAAAAATTTTTCACATTGCGAATTGCTGTTGGTAGGAGCAGCATGTATGTACAAATTCCCCTTTCAGAAGGCCTTAATAACCGGAGGATCCAGCGGGATCGGGCTGGCGGTTGCCCATACATTAGTAGAAAACGGGACCAATGTGGTATTAGTTGCCAGGGACCAGAAAAAGCTCTCGGCGGCTAAGGATCGACTGGATGAGTGTGCCGGAGGGTTAAGCCATAAAGTTGATATAACGGTGGTAGCAGTTGATGTGGCCGATAGAAATATGGTGGAAAATTTGCTGGGTCCGGTCTGTATGAATGGCGCTGCGCCGGATTTAGTGGTAAACTGCGCAGGGATGGTGCATCCAAACTATTTTGAACAGATTGATTCTGAAATTTTTGATACTACTGTAGCAATCAACCTCACAGGTACATGGAATATCCTCAAGTGCGTAGTGCCGTACTTAAAGAAGGGGAGTCATATTGTAAATGTCTCTTCGGTAGCCGGACTGGTAGGGGTGTTCGGGTATACCTCCTACAGTGCCACTAAGTCGGGTATTATCGGTCTGAGCGAGGCTTTGCGGAACGAGTTGTCCCTTCGGGGAATAGGGGTATCGGTCCTTTGTCCTCCGGATACCGAAACTCCGCAACTGGCGCAGGAAGACCTTACAAAACCGAAGGAAACCAGGGCTATAGCAGGAAATGCCGGTGTAATGAAACCTGAAAAGGTGGCCCAAGCGCTAATTTCCGGAGTTCGAAGGAAGAAGTTTTTTATTCTTCCCGGATTCCACACCAAGATTATTTTTTATGCAAAGCGCTTTGTACCGGAACTGGTATATAAAATAATGGATAGAGATGCAAAGAAATCATCGACACAATAGGAGAACGGCAGTATGAGCGGAGAGCAGCAGATTTCTGAGATGAATAAAACAATTTTTAACAAATGCTATGATTTTAAAGAGGCTGAGGAGGCCCGTACTTCCGGAATTTACCCCTTTTTTAAGCCGATTGAGAGAAGCCAGGGGACAAAAGTATATATTGATGGTCGTGAGATGCTCATGGCGGGCTCAAATAACTATTTGGGGCTGGCGAATGATCCTCGTCTGAAAGAGGCGGCGGAAAAGGCGGTTGAGCGTTACGGGACCAGTTGTTCCGGTTCACGGTTTATGAATGGAACGCTAGATTTGCATGAAGAGTTTGAGGAAAAGTTGGCCGATTTTGTCGGGAAAAGGTCCGCTGTGTGTTTTACCACCGGTTACCAAACTAATTTGGGGGCGATTTCGGCCTTGGTAGGTCGGGGAGAGCACATAATTACTGATAAGCTCAACCATGCATCAATTATGGATGGAATTTTCCTGACTACCGGTATTCATAAGCAGATAAACCTGCATCGCTTCAAGCATAACAACATGGAGGAACTTGAAAAAATCCTCAGTAACATTCCCTTTGACGAAGCAAAACTTATCGTGACCGATGGAGTTTTTTCAATGGAAGGGGATATTGCGTTCCTCCCGCAAATGAAGAAGCTGTCGGATAAATACAATGCCGGTGTATACCTTGATGAAGCACACGCTATTGGGGTAGTGGGGGAGAGGGGACGTGGTACTAGTGAATACCATGGTGACAGCGATCTGGCAGACCTTATAATGTGTACTTTTTCCAAGTCCTTCGGCTCTATTGGCGGTTTTGTAGCGGGAGAGCCCTCTTTAATCGATTATATTAAGCATTTCGCACGGCCCCTCATTTTTAGTGCCTCCATGCCGCCGGCAAACATTGCCGCTGCGATGCAGGCACTTGAAATTATTAAGACAGAACCGGAACGGGTCCATCGACTCCAGCAAATCGCTGATAAAATGATTGAGGGCTTTCGCTCTATTGGTTTTGATATAGGGAATGCGGAAACACCGATCGTCCCTCTTATTATCGGGGACAATAATAAAACCTTTGCATTCTGGAAGGCATTGTTTGAGCGCAATATTTATGTGAATCCGGTGATCAGCCCTGCGGTACCGCCGAATCGTTCACTGATTCGCACCTCTTATATGGCGATCCATTCTGATGAAGAGTTGGATTTTTTCCTTGAAGTAGCAGAGGAGGAAGGAAAAAAACTGGGAATTATATAGCGCGGCTGAATGAGAATAATGGGCCTGAGATAGTGGGGTTCGAAGGGTTCGTGCACGTTTACTTGTTTTCTTGCAATGTGTCTTGCATGAGCAGAAGCCCCATGTGCCGCGAATAAAAATATTATTAAAGCGAGGAAAAGATGAGCGAAGAACTGTCCTACATTTTAGTAACGCCTTATACGATTGCGAAAAGCCGAACGGGAGGAGTAATTTCAAGACTCCTGTCCCGCCTTGATTTAGAGCTGGTTGGTGCGCAGATGTTTGCACCTACCCAAAAATTCGCGGAGGAGTATGCGGAACTAATTCGTACGAGCGGCACTTTTACTCGGGAAATTACCGGAGAGCTGTTGAGCAACTATGTGATGGAGAGTTTTGCCCCGTCAAACCGAAGACACCGCGTCTTGATGATGCTTTTTCGTGGAGAAAATGCCACCAGAAAACTGTCTGATATTGCCGGAGCAATCTATCCAGAGAACCGTGGTGTTGAGTCGCTTACCGGTGAGACGATTCGGGACACCTATGCCGATTTAATTATGGAGCCGGGTGATCCGAACAAGGTCCGGTACTTTGAACCCGCCGTGCTGACCCCTCGGACCCAAGAGGTAGCACAGCGGAATATGAAGTTGTTCGCGCCCTTTATAAAAGAAGAGCCTACTATAATTCAGAACATGAAATACAAGAACCCGAAAAAGATTGAACGGACACTAGTTATTATAAAACCGGATAACTGGCGCTACGCAAGTTCCAGGCCTGGTACCATAATCGATATGTTTAGTCGTACGGGCCTTAGAATAATCAGTGTAAAGGTACACCGAATGTCTGTTGCCGAGGCACTTGAGTTTTACGGACCGGTAAAAAATGTGCTTCGTGACAAACTTGCCCCTGTGTTTGGTAAAAAAGCGGGAGAACTGCTGGAGAATGAGTTCGGACTAGAGCTTAGTAATCAAACCCTTCGCTTTCTTACCGAGTCTTTCGGTGTTGAATATGCGGAGGACCAGTTTTCTCAGATAGTTGAGTTTATGTCCGGTCATAAGCCGGATGAAGTGCCGGTGGATGAACTAAATGAACCGGGAAATGTGAAGAGTATGGCCTTGATCTACGAAGGTGAAAATGCGGTACAAAGAATTCGCGAGGTCCTTGGGCCTACGGACCCAATGAAGGCCCCCGGTGGTACTGTACGCCGCGAGTTTGGACGGGATGTAATGGTAAATACCGCCCACGCGTCCGATTCACCGGAAAATGCACAGCGGGAGATGAATGTGATCAAACTTCACCAGAATAACTGCTCTCAGATCTTGAACAACTATATAAAGAGTCAAGAAGCCTAATGGATAAGTTCGATGTGGTGATAGTGGGGAGTGGGCCTGCCGGTATAGGTGCGGCTTTTTCACTTATCGGTGCCCGTCCGGACTTGTCGGTCCTTATTCTCGACCGGGAAAAATATTCAACCGGGGGGCTGCGAAACGACTGTAAAATGAACTTTACCTTTCCCATCGGTTTTCCTCTGGAGAATTGGGAGCGGGAGGAGTCTGAACATTATCTTGAACTTGTGAAGTCGGTATTGAAGCCGAATATTCTGGCGAAGACAAATCTTCTAAAGTATCAAAAACGGGCGGAGCGGCTTGGGGTTGAACTGCTGAATGTACAGCAGACACATCTTGGTACCGACGGCGGCCTGGAGTTGATTAAAGACCTTACAAGCCGTTTACAGGAAAAGGGAGTCCGCTTTGCGCTGAAGGAAGAAATGAAAAGCCTTTCCGCCTCCGAGCATGTTATTCATACCGACCTGCGAAGCATCGGGTACAAATCTCTCATCATTGCACCGGGGAGAAAGGGATTCCGTTTTCTCCAGAATATAATGGACAGCCTAGAAGTTTCTTATGTTGATCATATTGTTGATATCGGCATTCGGGTTGAAACTCGAGTCGAACATTTTCCAATAGTAACAGATTACTACGATCCGAAATTTATGTTTCCGGGGAAAGTACGTACCTTTTGTACCAACAGTGGGAATGCTTATGTGGTGCGAGAGCGCTACGAGACCCAGCACAATGAGGTCTATCACTCGGTAAATGGTCATGCTTTTTCAAAAAAGAAGGGAAAGGGCAACGGTCTTGCTAATTTTGCTATGCTGAAAACAGTGCGGCTTACAGAACCCCTTGCCAGCGGTCAGCAATTCGCCGAAATCCTCGGCTTACAGGCGGACCTTTTAGGCGGTGGGCGTCCGCTTATGCAGAGGGTCGGAGATTTTCGGCTTGGAAAGCGTTCCAAAGAGGGCACCTTTAACGACGATTTGTACGATTACCAGCCGACCCTCAAATCCACATGTCCTGGAGATCTCAGCCTGGCTACCCCCTCAAAAATATTGCGCAATATCTGGAAATCATTAAAACAGCTCGATACAATTGTGCCGGGTGTTCTGCATCCGAGCACTATTATGTATTACCCCGAAATAAAACTCTATGCCAATAAGCCCCAGTATATGGACCACCATTTCCAGGTGGTGGAGGATGTCTATTTTGCCGGTGATGGTGCCGGGACAAGCCGTGGAATTACCGGCGCATGGGCAAGCGGTATACGTGCAGCTGAGGGTATCCTGAGTAAATAACTATACATTAAAGAGCTATTAGAAGTATTCGACAAAACGCCAGAGTATGATATACTGTTTTTATGGAAACTGTATTTGGACCTGTCCCTTCCCGCAGACTGGGAAGAAGTATTGGAATAAACAATATTCCACCAAAAGTGTGTTCATATTCGTGCATCTACTGTCAGCTTGGGCGTGCACTGAATATGCAGTATGAACGAACCGAGTTTTATGATCCGCAAAAAGTAGTGGAGGATGTTGCTGAAAAGCTTGAAGAAGTACAAAAGCGCGGTACTCCGGTGGATTATCTTACCTTCGTACCCGATGGTGAGCCTACTTTGGATCTTCATCTCGGTAAAGAGATTGCCGGTATAAAAAAGCTGGGTGTTCCCGTAGCATTGATAAGCAACAGCTCATTGATGGCCCAACCGCAGCTGCATGATGAATTAACGCAGCTTGATTGGGTTTCCTTGAAGATCGATAGTGTAAATGAAAAAATGTGGCGAAAAATAGACCGCCCCCATAAACACATCAGTTTTCCGAGCATGATTGAGGGAATTGCACGTTTTGCCGAAACCTTCAAGGGAAAGCTTAATACCGAAACCATGCTGATCTCAGGCTATAACGACAGTGAAGAAGAAATTGAGGCGATTGGGAGGTTTCTTGAAAGACTCGAACCGGCGACCTCTTATATTTCTATACCCACTCGACCCCCAGCTGAAAAATGGGCCGTCGCCGCCGATGAGATAGCATTGGCGAAGGCCTACAGCAGTTTTGCTTCACGGGTTGCCCATGTTGAACATCTTATCGGCTATGAAGGAAACGATTTTGGTTTTAGCGGAAACGCGTATGAAGATATTCTCAGTATAACCGCGGTCCATCCCATGCGGGATGATGCAGTGAAGGAATTATTGGAAAAGGATGCAGCGGATACACAGGTGCTTGAGCAGCTCCTTGACGAGGAACGTCTAATTTCCGCCGAGTACCAGGGGCACAAATACTACGTACGCAAGTTCCGTGAAAAACAGATGGGGTAGTACAGTAGATCGCTGTAGTTTTGTGTAGCTGATCCTATCGGCCCTACACTGTTTGGTTCTAATTTTTCTCAAGCTCTTCTATGTATTACACTATGCAGCAGAATATGCAGCAAGCTAAGAAGCATTTCGAAGTTCAGCTAAGTAGTGCTTGGGCCGTATGCTTTGGCCAACTCAATATACTCATCCGCATTCGCTTTAATAGCCTTAACCTCTTCATCGCTAAGTTGACGTGCCGCTTTTGCCGGTGAGCCGATAAGAAGGGAGCGGGGAGGAAATTTCTTGTGCTGTGTTACTAAAGCTCCTGCGCCGACGATACTCTCATCACCAATCTCGGCACCATTAAGAATTGTAGCGCCCATACCTATGAGGCAGTTGTCTCCAATACTGCAAGCATGGATAATCGCGCTGTGCCCCACTGTTACATTCTCCCCGATTTTCACTGGTACATCGTGGTCGACATGCACAACAGAGTTGTCCTGAAGATTGCTTCCTTTCCCTACATAGACGGGGGCAAGGTCACCCCGTATAGAGACGTGGAACCAGAAAGAACTGTTTTCCTCGGCATACACTTCGCCGGCAATGTCTGCACTGTCCGCAACAAAAGCGGCTTTTTTTACATCTGGAACATGATTTTTATATGTATATATCATCGATTCACTCCTTTCCATTTCTCACTAGTGTAGTGAGAAATTGAAGTGACGACAAGGTGTTTCAACGATTTCCCTTGCTGTCTTGACAGTCTCCACTGGAATGGAGACAATGATGAAAACCTAACAGGGAGAAACGGATGAGAATTTTAATAGCTCCAGATTCTTTTAAAGGAAGCAACAGCAGTCTGAAAGTAGCGGAAGCAATAGAAGAAGGGGTGTACCGTGTTTTTCCGGGTGCCGAAGTGGAAATAGTGCCGATTGGCGACGGCGGAGAAGGAACGGTAGAGGCTTTAGTTCAAGCAAATGAAGGTGAGATTGTACATCTTCAGGTCAGTGGGCCCCTGGGAGACCCTGTAGATGCCTTTTACGGTATTGTTGATGAGGGAACTGCGGTTATTGAAATGGCCGCCGCCTCAGGGTTGGATTTAGTACCCGAAGAAAAGCGGGATGTGCGGCGGGCCTCTACGTACGGGACCGGTGAATTGATACAACATGCCCTTGAACAGGGTGCTGAAGAGGTAATTTTAGCCATTGGAGGCAGCGCTACAAATGACGGCGGTACCGGTATGGCGGCCGCCCTTGGTTATAGATTTTTAGATGCCCAGGGAAATGAGCTTCCCCCGGGGGGAGCAGGGCTGATAAACTTAGCGCATATCGATGATTCTGCGGTTGATCCGCGGGTAAAGGCTGCCAAATTTAGGGTAGCCTGTGATGTGAACAATCCATTATACGGCGAGCGTGGGGCCAGTGCGGTATACGGCCCCCAAAAAGGTGCTTCTCCCCAGGATGTAGAGGAATTGGACCAGGCCCTGCGACAGCTTTCACAGGTGGTTGAGGGGCAGTTTGATGTAAAAGCGGAGTCTACCCCTGGTGCCGGTGCGGCCGGCGGCTTAGGCTACGGCCTTTTGGTATTCTGCGGAGCCTCCCTCGAAAAGGGAATAGATATTGTTCTTGATGCGGTAGATTTTGATGAACGCCTCGAGCATAAGGACATGGTCATTACAGGGGAAGGTAAAATTGACGGACAGACTGCCTACGGAAAAGTACCCATTGGAATATCCTATCGTGCCAAGCAAAAGGGTGTTCCGGTACTTGTTATTGCCGGTGATATCGGTGATGGTATTGAAGCTGTATACGACAAGGGAATCGATGCGGTTATGAGTACCGTAAATCGGGCAATGAGCCTTAAAGAGGCTATGGGCAAAGGTCGTGAACTTCTAGTAGACGGGTCCGAGCGTGCAATGCGTATGATTCGTCTGGGAATGGACCTCTGCTGAGCTGTATGGCACCACAGCTGCAGTTGCGTGCAGCTGTGGTAAAGTAAAATAAATGGGCGGCAGCTGCTTATCAGCTGCCCTAACAGCTG
>CAZDFY010000003.1:8236-98124 GCA_964504785.1 uncultured Sediminispirochaeta sp.
TGTGGTAAAGTAAAATAAATGGGCGGCAGCTGCTTATCAGCTGCCCTAACAGCTGTCCTATCAGCTGTCGAAGCTGCCGTCTTACCCAAGACCGTTAAGTTTTTCAAATACTTTATATAAGCCCTGGGTCCCGAGATTCTCCAGCCCGATGGCCATCGCACTGGTGTAGAATTGCTGGGCTAGTGCTAGACCGGGAAGTGCAATTCCCATCCGGCGGGCTTCGTCGAGGGCAATTCGCATATCCTTCACAAAATGTTTAATAAAAAAGCCCGGATCAAAATTTCCGTCGGCTATTCTGGTTCCGAGATTGTTGATAGACCAGGAGGATGCGGCCCCTTTTCCAATAACCGCAATAACCTCATGTAAATCCATGCCTGCCTTGTACGCGTACAACAGCGATTCCACTACACCGATCATTGTACCGGCAATAAGAATCTGGTTGCTCATTTTAGTGTGCTGACCCTTTCCGGGGCCGCCCATATACGCGATATTCTCTCCCATGAGTGAGAAAAAGGGCTGGACCTTATCGAAGGTCGCTCGTTCTCCACCAACCATAATTGCCAAAGTTCCATTTCGGGCCCCCACATCTCCTCCGGAAACTGGAGCATCCAGGGTATATATCCCCTGTTTTACTGCGGTGGTATGAATATGTTCAGCCAGTGCAGGGGTTGATGTGGTCATATCGGTAATGTATGTTCCCTTGCGTGCGTGGAATATGATGCCCTCTTCTCCAAGCATTACCTCTTCTACATCCTGGGGATACCCGACGATTGTAAAGATGTAGTCACTGTTTGCAGCTGCCTCCGCCGGGCTGTCGCACCATTGTGCCCCCGCATCTAACAAAGCGCCGGCTTTTGATTTTGTCCTGTTATACACATTCACAGGGTATCCTGCATCCAATAAATGGGAACACATACTGCTTCCCATTACTCCCGTGCCTATCCATCCAACTGTTTCCATTTGTTCCTCCATTTTATATTTACTCTATAATATTAAATCTGTTATAATCTCCACTATATATAGTAACGCAGAATGAAGGTATAACCAAGGGGGGGGGGAGAATGAATATAGATGCTCAAAAGTTAAAAGAAGCACATGCATCGGCAGTCAAAGCACGGGATTTTGCGTATGCCCCCTATTCAGGTTTTCAGGTTGGAGCGGCCTTAGTCGCGGAGGACGGCTCTGTATACACGGGGTGCAATGTAGAAAATGCAAGTTATGGGGCCACTATTTGCGCTGAGCGGGGAGCGGTAATGGCCGCACATGCCGAGGGTAAACGCCGTTTTAAGGGAATTGTGGTGGTAACTTCCGCAGACCCCCCGTCCGTACCCTGTGCCCTTTGCCTGCAAGTACTGTCTGAATTCTGCGCTCTCGACTTTCCGGTGTACACCGCGAATACCAAGAAAATAGTACACGAACTAAAATTGGGAGAGCTGCTTCCCCATCCTTTTAATGAGGTGCCTAAAACTTAGGAAATATGGACAAGCTGATAGAATTCTTTGAGACCCTATTGCTCTACCTTCTCTATCCAAGCTCTGAAGAGCGGGCACGGCAATTCGAGCTGCGTAAAATTTGGAAGGAGCTTCGCTACTTGAAGCTTGGATATACGGACATCCACGGGAAAAAAATATTTTCTTCCTACGCCTCGAAGCTGTATGCTCTTTATAAGCTGGTGTGCACTCTTCGAAATACCCTTCAACTCCCCGCCCGGCGGCAGGAGCTGCTTCAAGAAAACGATTTATTGGAATATCTGGTCTTACAGCAACTCGAACCGCAAGTTCGCCGGCAGCTGAACTCTTTTTCCTACGATTTTTTACTGGAGCGAATTACCCATGCCGCTGACCAAAAAGCGGCTTGGAATGCTGTACAACGTGAATGGACGGAGTTCTCCCGTCGAGTTTCGGAATTGCAGCATAGGAAATTTGGTAACGACCTTTATCAGCTTGAACTCTTGTATTGGCTGTTAGAGTTTGATTTTACTTCATTTTTAAAGGTTTTTGATTCTAATTTTGTAAAGGACCAGCCAAAGCAAATCCCAAGATTTGCCGATGCAGCCGCCGATCTGGTGGACCAGTATCTTTTGGATTTCTACTTCCTAGTAGCTCGGCTGCGTATCACCTCTCGTGTACGGTTGGTGCTGAATAGTTTAATTAATTATTATAATGATGATGTATCGGAAGAAAAAACTGCTTCAATACGAGAAAGCCTCGATTATATAGAGCTTCTTTTTGAAAATGAGCTTTCTGAAAGCACTTTACGCTCTCTTATTCAACTGGTCCGCCAGGATCCCGAGTTTGATCCTGAGGCCTCATGCAACACCCATGACTATATCGATGAAGTACATTCAAAGCTCTCTAAACGTTTTGAAAGTAACCGTGACCGTGTAAAAAGAGAGCTTACCGACTCGAGCTTGAAGGGTAGAATTGAGGAGCTTCTGACCGAGCATTCTTTGATAGGCCTGTATGGATATACCCGGGACAATGAAGAGGTATTCAATCAGTTGGGCTTGAGCGGGTTCCTGTATATTCTTCCTCTAGAGGTACTTAAGACGTACTATCAGCTGGTATTCTCAAAAGGGGCATTAGGATCTTTACGTAGGGTCCACGAAGATGGATATTATGAGAGCTCGGAGTTTCAACAGGCCCTTGGTGAGGCACTTCGAAGGTTTACCGATGTAAGCCGACAGCTTGAGCAGTTTGAAGCTCAGTTGCTGAATAAAAATGGGGTCTCTGTAGATAGTATAGTTGAGATGGCTCGCTTGAATGGTAATTCAACAAAAAACTTTGAGGTCATCGAAAACTACGTGAATCAGATAAATCGACAGGCGGTTAAGATATTGGAATACGCCGGCAATTCTGCTGAAGATCTTCATAGGCGAATAGGTGCAGTAATTGGTGACCATCGAGCTTCAAGTCCGAGATTTATCACTAATATCAGGGTTATTGGGGGCGATAGAAATCGTGATATACTTCAGAGAATCGGGGATTCATATCAGGGACTGGAAAACCTCCTTAAGATAATTCGAAGCTACACAGTTATTGGTGAAGTACAAGTACCCGAACAGAAAAAAGAAAAATCCGCATAACTCTTTCCGCTTCTCTTTGGTGATTCTACCGATGCGCTTTATTTTTACTAGTGAATTGCTGGACCGAATCAGTCTCTATTTTTCCTCCGAAACGAGAAAGGGTGAGGGAACTCCCATAAGAAGCGGCTCGTGCTGCATCAAGGACCGATTCACCTCGAAGTACCGCTGAAAGATAAAAAGCGGCGTATGCGTCGCCTGCTCCTGTAGTATCACGCACACAGGCTTCGCAGGGCGGAATTCTAAGGGAAGTTTTCGAGGTATAGATTGTTGAACCCAAGGCACCTCTTTTTACTACCAGTGTAGCGCTTTCTGAGGAGCTGTGTTTAAGAGTTGATAGCAGTTTTGAAGGCCCTGCTCCAAGGGCCGCTATTTCAGCCTCGGTGCCAAAGAGATAAGAGGCAGCGGGGAGGACCGTGCTCAGCAGAAAGTCTTTGTGGGAGCCGGCAATGGCTGGAGCCCCTAAATCAACAGCGACTTGGGCATCCGTTGTGCTGCGCCCTTCAAGTAGTTCCCGGATGAGCGGGTATCGGGGCAGCACAAATCCTTCAATATAGATAAGTTTTGGGTATACCCCTTGTGAAACCTGCGGTTCTAAGCGCTGTAATTCGGCGGCAGCGGCGGGATTAAATATCAATAAGCTGTGGGGCCCCTCTTGAACACATATACTTCGTCCACAGGGGCGGCCGTAGAAAGTGGAGGTGTAGTCGGCAATTCCATGAAGATGCAGCTCCCTTGAAAAGATATGGGGAGGTTCTTCACCAAGTCCTCCGATAAAGCCGGTTGTGTGGCCAAGTTGTGATAGAACTCTGATGGTGTTAAAGGCACCACCCCCCGGAACCGTGTGTTCCGGCTCTAGGCAGGTCAGTAAGCCATCGAATACCTCCTCCTGCACATGAAAAGTGCATCCCCATTCAGCGGCAGATAGGTACTTTTGTATACAATGAAGTTGTTCATTGCCTATGCGGGCGTACATATCAATTATCGGATTGCCTATTGCCAGTACTTCTAAATTCATAGTTCCTATTATAGAGTTCGTTTTCTTTCTTGACCACCGGGCGGAAACTCACGTACTCTACATACAGAAGGTGAAATACTGAGGAGGTGAGAGTGGGGGACCTACAATACTTTCAGGAAATACCTATAGAGCGGCTTCGGGATCAGGTAATAGAACAGTTGAAACTGAATTATGCCCATGACAATTTAACGGTGGAAGAGTTTGAGCATCGCTTGGAGCGTGCTTCGGAGGTAGAAGAAAAACTTGCACTGTTGGAAGTTGTAAAAGACCTGCCTTCAATGTCGGAAGGCAGTCGTCCTTCAGCTGAGGGAGGGGGAGATCAGGTCACCATAAATATGGGGGAAGTACGACAGCAGCAGGACCTTGTGGCTATTTTTAGCGGAAACGAGCGGAAGGGGGTATGGTATCCCGCCCGTAATATAAAAATATTGGCTGCCTTCGGCGGAGTGGACTTGGATTTCTCACAGGCGCTTCTTCCTCCGGGGGATACCTACATCGATGCTATGTGTGTATTCGGCGGAGTGGATATCATTGTACCGGAGGGGGTAAATTTAGAGGTGAGCGGAGTTCCGATCTTCGGCGGCATAGATAATAAATACGGTGATCGGCGCATCCCAGGGGCTCCAACCATCCACATAAGTGCCTTTGCCCTATTCGGAGGAATAGATGTGAAGCCTCCTAAAAAAAGACGGCGGTAAGTTCAGAAAAGATAAGTGATGAGTTAGGCGGTAGCCTGGTTGTGTCGAGGGACTTTACAGCTGGTCCTCAATCTCCGGAAAGGGATTACGCCATTGCCACCCTGTCCTGCCGGTGTTGCGGTAGTGTTCAAGCCTGCGAATTGTCAGTTCGGCAAATAAGGGGTCTATATCGGCGGTATAGCAACTGCGCTGCACACGCTCTGCGGCGATTACGCTTGTTCCGCTGTGGGAAAAGAGGTCGCCTATAACCTGCGCCTCCGGGGCGGAGGACAGAATACGTTCAATAGCGCGGAGCGGCTTTTGGGCAAATGCTCCAGGTACGTTTTCTTCCATGCGGTAGAACACTTGTTGAATATCAAGCCAGACATTACCCGGCCTGATTGTATCGGAACGGCTGCGCTGTATATTTTCCGTACGTTTTCCCTGTACAGTTTTATAGTATCCCTTTAAGACCTTAGGAATATCCGTGTAGCCTACTTGAAACTCCGGCTTGTCCTTTGTGTAATACAAAAGCTCCTGTCGAACCGCCATCCAGTTCTTCTGAGTCCCGTAGCCGCGTTGGTTTCTCAGGGTAATAAAACTGCGGGATTTAAGATCATTGAACTCCCTCATCATTAGCATGAAGTCCGGGAGCGGTTGAAACTCCTCTTTTTGTTCCGCCCCAAGCCACACATAAAAATGGGCGGCCGGGCTTAACACTGTACGTACATTTTCTACCCATGCCCGGGAAAACTCCATGTACTGCTCAAGTGCCTTCGAAGAGAGGGCGGTAGTTCGTTTGCCCCCAACGGTAAAATTATAAGGAGGATCATTGACCATAAGGTCTGCTGATGTTCCTTTAAATAAACACCCCACATCTTCAGAATTGGTGGCGTCAAGAACACCTATTCTATGACGCCCTAGGGGGTCTTCCCATATTTCGCCGGGCTGTAGTCGGCAGTATTTCAGGAGTTGTGTTCGTAGCGCCGGAGAACTGTCCAGACGGGGGAGAGTTTCAGTAGTCGATTTTTTAGCCATAATGCGCTACTCTAATAGAAATAAAGAGTTCCTGCAATGAGATAGAAGGAACTATAGAATAATTCGGAGGATTGAAAAGTGGCTTCAAAGAAATTATGCCTTTCAAGGTCAAATCGAAAAATCGGCGGAGTATGCGGAGGTATTGCAGACTATTTTGGGATTGATGCAACCCTAGTCCGTATTATTACCCTTGTACTTATTTTTGCAGTTGGTTCGGGGCTGATGCTTTATTTAATAGCCTGGCTTATTATGCCGACCTGTGACGATCCTTACACCTGATAAGCTGCCTTTAAATCTTTAAATCAAAATGAAAGGTATCAAACCCCAGAGCAAGCCCTGGACCCGGGACTCATAGCGTCCCTCTCCGACCCAAGGGTCGGGGTATTGATACCTTTCTTTCCCTGCGCTCACTCGGGAATAAAAACCGCCGATGCTTTTGTGGAATGCTGCACCGGCGGTTTACAAACCAGAACTATATTTTAATTGAGGAACCGGGAAAGCGCAGAGTGGCGAAGTAATCGTCGATTGTTTCCGCCCTGCGTATCAAACTGAAGGGGCCGTCACTGTGCAGCAGTACCTCCGCTGAGCGGAGTTTGCCGTTGTAGTTAAAACCCATTGCGTATCCGTGGGCCCCGGCCTCGTGGAGCACTAATACATCCCCCTCCTCAATGAGCGGCAGGGGACGATCGACGGCAAATTTATCGTTGTTTTCACACAGTGATCCCGTTACATCATACACATGGTCATGGGGCAGGTGTTCTTTACCCGGCACTGAAATATGGTGGTAGGCACCGTAGACTGCGGGACGCATTAAATTCGCCATTGATGCATCCAAACCGACATAATTTTTATATTTTTCCGTTACGTGACGAACCCTGCTTACAAGGTACCCGTTAGGTCCTGTTACTACCCTGCCGCACTCCATTACAATTCGCATTGGGTCCAGTCCTGCCGGCTTTATTATCTCATCATAGAGCTTTCTTATGCCCCTTGAAACGTATTCAAGGTCAACGGGCTTGTCTTCCGGTTTATAAGGAATTCCGACACCCCCGCCGAGGTTGATCATTTCAATCCGAACTCCTGATTTTTTTTTCAGGTCCGCCGCCAACTGAAAGAGCATCCGGGCGGTTTCAATAAAGTAGTCGGGATTCAGTTCGTTTGATGCTACCATAGTGTGTAATGCGAACCGTTTTACCCCTTTCTCCTTCATGATGCGATAGGCCTCAAAGATTTGATCATGGGTAAGACCGTATTTCGCTTCGGTGGGTTCTCCAATAATAGCATTGCCTGTTCGGCGGTCCCCCGGATTATAGCGAAAACAAATAGCTTCGGGGATTCCGGCACTTTCTTCCAGGAAATCGATATGGCTTATATCATCGAGATTTATCATAGCGTTAAGCTCTTTAGCCCGCTGATACTCTTCTGCCGGAGTGTCGTTGGAACTAAACATGATGTCTCCACCCCTAATGCCTACTTTGTCCGACAACTCAAGCTCCGGGAGAGAGCTACAGTCGGAGCCAAAACCTTCTTCTTTCAACATCTGAAGGATCGAAGGGTTAGGGCAGGCCTTTACCGCGAAGTAGTTCTTGAAGCCCCCGGGTACCCAGTCAAAGGCCTTATTCATGTAACGGGCTGTTTCCCGGATTCCCTTTTCATCATAGAGATGAAAGGGGGTTGGAATTTCAGCCGCGATTTCTTCTAATTTTTCCTTTGAAAAAGGAAGTGTTTTATCACTCATCGATTATTCTCCTCAATATCTGTTTTATTCTATAGTGCAAGATTTTCTTTAATGGTTGCTACCGCTGCTTCGATATCCTCACGGTGACCGAAGGCACTGAGCCGGAAATAACCTTCTCCCCCCGGACCAAAGCCTACTCCCGGTGTACCTATAACACCGGTCTCCTGTAGGAGTTTATCGAAAAACTCCCAAGAACTCATGTTATTTGGGGTCTTAAGCCAGATGTAGGGGGCGTTATCACCGCCGAAGGCAGTGAGGCCGAGGGACTGCATGCCGCTGCGTATGATACGGGCGTTCCCCATGTAGTATTCTACCAGATCGCTGCTCTCTTTTAAGCCCTCTTCGGTAAACACGGATAAAGCCCCCTCCTGCACGATATTGGAGGCCCCGTTAAAAAAGGTGCTCTGCCTTCGGTTCCACATGTTGCGGATTTCATCGGGTGAGCTGTCCTCTATAGTAAGAGCAGACGGTACAATCGACCACCCGAGGCGTACACCGGTAAAACCGGCAAATTTCGATAAACTGTTAATTTCTATAGCGCACTGTTCCGCCCCTTCAACTTCGTAAATCGTCTTTGGTAGGGCATCGTCTTCAATATATTCGGAATAAGAGGCATCATAGATAATCACCGCTTTATTACTCCGGGCATAATCGACAAAACTCTTCAACTGTTCGTGGGTTGCTACTGCGCCGGTTGGATTATTCGGGCTGCAGAGGTAGATTAGATCGGCTTTCTCCTTCGGAGGAGAGGGGATAAAGCCGTTATCTTCGTTGCAGGGCATATACAGAAGGCCTTTGTAGAGTCCCTTATCGGGAACATGTTCACCGGTCCTCCCGCTAATCACATTTGAATCTACGTACACCGGGTACGCAGGGTCCTGAACCGCTACAACATTATCAAGCGAAAAAATGGACTGAATATTGCCCGAGTCCGGTTTTGCACCGTCACTGATAAAAAACTCCTTCGGGTCGAGTTTTACATTGCGTCTCTGATAGTATTCGGCCAATTTCTCCCTCAGACGGCTGTCGCCTTGCTCGTCTCCATAGCCGCTGTAGGTATCCCGTTCAGCCAGTTTATCAACCCCCCGATGTAACCCTTCGAGAACTGTCTGGGTAAGGGGTTCGGTGGTATTTCCAATACCGAGCTTACGGATCTTTGTTCCGGGATGCTCTTCAACATATGCTGCCGTTCTGCGGGCTATCTCGGGAAACAGATACCCGGCTGCAAGTTTTCTGTAGTTGCTGTTAATTGTTGCCATTCATTTACTCCTTATTGTGTCGGGCTATGTGTTACACCACCCGCGGAAGTTGTCCCGCAGGTGGTATGCGCATATTGGGTTGGCGTGCCCGCGTAATTGGTTCCTTCTAAAGGCAGTCTTACGTAGACTTACTTTGCCCGGGGTGCCCCTATCCGTTTAAGAATTCCTTCAAGGGTTTTGTAGTTCGATTCGTCGGAAAAACCGCACATGGGCAAACGGAAAATTTCTTCGCACCATCCCTGCATTGCCATTGCCGTTTTAATCGGAATCGGATTTGTCTCTAAAAACAGAGCCTTAAAGAACTCCATCAGCCGGTCTTCATCCTTCTGTGCTTGATCAAAATTCCCATCTAAAGCGGCATGTACAAATTCCACCATCTGACGGGGGATAAGGTTTGAAGCGACCGAAACCACTCCATCCCCACCGGCCCGCAGCAGGCTCAAGGTCATATTGTCGTCGCCGGAAAGCACACTGAAACCATCTGATCGATTTTGAATGACCTCTTTCATTTGGTCAAGACTGCCGGAGGCTTCTTTCACACCGTGAATATTCTCACAGTCCTTCATGAGTTTTACCAATGTTGGTGTTTCCACATTAATACCTGTACGGCCTTTAATATTATATACTAGTACTGGAATATCTACTGCGTCGGCAACAGCCTTAAAATGGAGGTACAGTCCCTTCTGAGTGGGTTTGTTGTAGTAGGGGTTTACCTGCAGGGTGGCATCAACTCCGGCATCCTGAGCGTGTTTTGTGAGTCGTATTGCCTCGCTGGTTGCATTACTTCCCGTCCCTGCAATCACAGGAACTCTGCCGTTTGCAAATTGTACAGTGAGTTCTATCACACGGTCATGCTCCTGGTGTGATAGAGTGGGGCTTTCACCGGTGGTTCCACAGGGAACGAGACCGTCGATGCCGTTCTCAATCTGATTTTCGATAATTTTCTGAAGGCTCTCTTCGTCAACATTTCCAGCTTGTGTGAAAGGGGTTATTATGGCGGTGTACACTCCGCGAAATGGTCTATTCATACTCTTCTCCTTTTTCAATGAGTGATGATATATACATTCTAACGTATTTATGATATAATGTCCATATATTAACATCAAGTTTTTATTTTAACATTATGTTTATTAGAATGAATAGGCAGGTATCTACATGGAATCGGTAAGCAGCATGGTAAAAAGATTACTGAATCAAAAACCATTTTTGTTTGAAGCGTTTGAAAGGGGTATTCTCAGTTACGGGAGTCTGGCGGAGGAGTTCAAACCTATAATTGAACAGTCGTTAAATAAAGAGGTAAAGGAGTCGGCAATTGTGATGGCCTTGAGGCGTTATGCCGATGATGTGCAGCGTAAATCACCTTCTATCCGTGAAAACCAATTGTCCTGTGAAATCGTGATGAAAACAAATATTTGTGATTTTAACATGCGCAAAACGGAGAATCTCTTGCCCAGATTGAAGGAGTTGTATGAAATCGTCAATTTGGGCCGGGGAGATTTTCTGAATGTGACTATTGGAAGTGATGAAATCAGCATTGCGGTAAGTGATAAATATGAGCAGGAGGTGCGTGATTTTCTGGGTGAGCAGGAGGACCTCGAATTCAGAAACGGCCTTGTGTCACTCACGCTTATTTTTTCGGGTGATTTTTTACATACCCCAGGGGTGGTGTTTCAGGCTCTAAGAAAGCTGGCATGGGAGAATATCAATGTGTATGAGATTATTTCGACTATGACCGAGCTAACGGTGGTTATTGAGCGCGATGCCTCTACCCGGGGATATGAGGCCCTGCAGGAGTTTATTGAATACCCCGTTACCTGGTAGTGCTGGGCGATCGATCAGCGTGCCATACGGAAGAGGCGTTAATTCTTTGTTCTGCTTCAAAAAAACGAGAGTTTTTTCCAGATTTTTTTAAAACTGCGCTAAGCTTCGGGACAGTCTGCTTTTGTCTCGCGGGGACCAACCGTGATTTCTATAGTACCCTCGGAGTTGGTATCGTGGAGCGCATCGACAATACTCACAATAATGTCTTTCGTTATCTGATATACGAATTTGTTTATTGGTACCTTTTTTCCGTCAACTTTGATACTCACTTTGCGTTCCATAGCTCCTCCAAAAATGTAATTATTTCTTCCGGTTTGGATGCCGGCAATATTGGTCGCTTTTTCCGATCATTAGGCCGAGCTGCGGCTGAACCGCTTGATTCACTTGCATCGCCGGCAATATAGGCGCTTACTTTATCCGGCGGATATTTTGTTTCCGATAACTGATCGGGAGATTTGATAAGCTCAAAACAGGGGGCGCCCTGCAGTGGGATGCCCTCCAGTAGCACTATATCACAAGAGCTAAAGTAGGAGAGTATTTCTTCTAAGGGCGGGGGAGTTGTGAATCGGAAAAATCCTCCATGTTCGGAAAGATAGGCGACTTTTTCGGCACCCCTTTGGAAAAAAGTGTCCGTGTCTTTTCCTGCTGTTTCGAAGCTTGGTGGTGAATGCCCTTTTTTCAGGGTACCGACATGACTGCCCCGGGAGGTAAAAATCTGCACCAACTGAGTTATGAGGCGTGTTTTTCCTGTATTTGACCAACCGACAAATGATGCTGCATACTGCATAATGTAGGTGCAAGTGTAGAACTAAAGGAGAATAATTGCAATTGTGAGAAGTTTAATACTTATAACCGGGGTGGTGAACAGCGGAAAAACCACGTATCTTCATAAGTTAATTTCAGAATACAGACAGAAAGGAAAAACGGTTGGAGGATTCACCGCGGAGGCCTTCTACAAGAAGGGAGAAAAGATCGGGTATGATGCCTGTGATCTTAGGTCGGGGGCGCAACAAGCCCTCGTGAGGTCGAAGAATGTCCTCCCCCCAGAGGAGTTTCAACAGGAGCGTTATCAACCGGAGAGTTATCAGCGGGTGGGCCGATTCTTGTTGCTTGCATCGGGATTAGATTTTTGCAGGCGTTGTATTGAAGATTCTTTCAACTGCGATGTTGTATGCATAGATGAGATTGGACCACTGGAGATGGCCGGAGGAGGTCATCGCCGGGTATTTGAAAAAGTTCTATCCGACTATGCGTCAACCCTCATTGTTGTTGCCCGGGAAGAAGTGGTTGACCCAGTAATTAAAATCGCGGAAAAGGCGGGCTGGGCTGTTGAGGTTGTGTACGTCCAAAGGGAAAATTCTGAGTGACAATGCTAAGTGACAATCTAAAAGCGCCGGGATTGCACAAGTGGCTGTTTACCGACTTTTGACCCTGACTCTAAACTGAGTGCCCGAGATGTCGCATGCAATTTTTACTGAATCCTCCGGATTTCGGGTAGAAACAAGTTCAACCAGTCTTTCGTTAGGTCGAATGGTAATACTTTTAATGGAA
This sequence comes from uncultured Sediminispirochaeta sp., assembly GCA_964504785.1. Taxonomy (GTDB): domain Bacteria; phylum Spirochaetota; class Spirochaetia; order DSM-16054; family Sediminispirochaetaceae; genus DSBN01. Next base: position 20,421 of record CAZDFY010000003.1, read on the forward strand.
TCGACAGTGCGCAGGGCTTTTTTAAAAGTGCCGGCGTTCTCGGCATTAAGTTTGTCAATTAGGTAGTAGTAAGTTTTTTCTTTGGCCATAATTAAATATACACATCCTTTCAAAAGCTGTCAAAGCGGCGATTCTGAATTTGAAAATTTTATTAAGTTTTTCAAAGTGAGAATGCCCACATTTTGTTTAATACAAGCAATTTATCTTAAAGCATGATAAAAGTGTAGTTTTATAGCAAAAATAATTCAAAAACCTTGAAAACTAGCCGCAATAGCGTTACTCTTTTTTTGTATAACTAGAAAACTAAATGAGGAGTTGTATTATGAAAAAGAGTATTTTGCTGATTACCGTAGTAATTGCTGCGGCCCTGTTGTTCTCTTGTGCCGGCGGCAAAGAGAGCGCAGAACAAGATAAGGGCGGGGAAAAAACCGACACTTCCAACCTGCCTGATTTTGTACTGAACCCGCCCGTCGCAACTGATGCTATTTATGGTGTTGGGTATGCCAAACAGTCAACCCTTCCCCTTTCAATAAAAGTAGCTGAGGCAAATGCCCGGGCGGATATAGCAAACCAGATAGATGCACAAATCAAAAGTGCTGTTACTTCGTATGCTCAGGAAGCAGGTGTTGGTGATGATACTCAAGTGATTGAGTTTGCCGAAACCATTACCCGACAGGTAACTGATACTACCCTAAGTGGATCAATTACCCAGCAGCGCGCTCCTATGGAAGACGGCGGTGTATGGATTCTTATGGTGTACAACAAAGAAAGCATGCTCGGGTCGTTTGAAGATGCTGCCAAGAGTTTTGAACGAAATGAAAGTGCTGCCTTTGCCGAATTTAAAGCAGCCGATGCATTAAAGCAGTTGGAGCATGAAACTGAAAATAATCCGACAAAATCACAGCCGGTAAAGGAAGAGTAAAAAAACAACTTCCTTCATAAAACAGCCCTTGTTATTCTTATAGTAACGTAAGAAGTATGAGGGTGTGGATAAAAATGTACACTTATAGCGATTATATCGTTGTAACAAGGGCCGCTTATATTTAAAAGCGGCCCTCTTTTGTAGAGAACAGCTATTCTAAATTTGGAAAATTTACCAAAATTTTCAAATTTAGAATGCTCACATTTCGAATTCCTGTGTAGAGAATAATAGAAATTGTCATGATCATTTGTTATACTGCTAGCTACCAACTACTACAAAAAGAGAGTAAGGCATGATGTATAAACCTGTTTCTGCCGCAGCCATAATCCCCCTTGGGCTTATTGTTCTTCTCCTCATCTTATCTTGTGCGGGTGCTCCACACTCGGCAGGAGGAAACAAGAGCAGCTCGGGTCCAAGGGCTACTTCTGATGCTGGAGAGAGTGGTGGGCCTGAGAGTGGAGAGTCGAAAAGCGAAGAGGTGAAAAGGCCGCCGGTAATTGAAATTTCGGGGCGTATTGATTTCAGCACATCACCTTACCGTGAATTACTCACTACGGTCCCGGAGAAAGGCAATCCCCGTTTCTTCACTGCAGTGCCGAGAATGGGAAATCGGGAGGATGAATTTAATATGGGGCTCATGCTTCTTGCCCGCCAAGCTGCAATGCACTATAAAGCGTCTGTAACCGCCAAGTTTCTTACTCAGAGTAATAATCGTGATATGGGGTATAAAGAACAAGTAGATGTCGAGATTGATAAAGATTTAGTTCAATCTATGGTCGATAAAATTGAAATAACTGCCCATTATCGGGATGTCCAAGGCTCCTATTTCCAGGGGTTTTTGAAGGGGAATACACTGCCCCGGTTCTCTGTTTCCAGGGAGATAAAACACAACGCCCCTGCGTGGTTCACCGATTTACCGGTGTTTGATGAGTATATTACCGCCGTTGGTACTGCCCAACGGCATATGTTTATCGCCGAATCATTTCTGCACTCGGATCGGCAGGCTTTAGCAGCCCTGGGGAAGCAGCTTGATATTGAGGTGAAACAGCGTAGGGATGATATGGAAGTAGAGTATAAAGGCAGTGCGTATCAACAGTTAAATCTTGAAATTTCAGATACGGTCGTAAAGGGTTTTTATGTACTCGACAGGTGGGTCTCTAAAGATGGGAATACTTATTACAGTTTAGCTGTATGCCCTAAGTAAGGACTGAAGTGGGAGATGTGATAAATGAAAAAAAGAGAGTTTTTGCATGTAATTTCGGGATTTCTTCTCATTGGGGTGATGGGAATTGCAGTTTCCAGTTGTGTTTCCGCTCCAGAATGTCCTCCAGAACCTGAGTGGATGAGGAGTCCTGAAAAAGAAGGCTACTATGTCGGCGTCGGCTCGTCGGATACGGGAAACCAGGCGGATGATCGCCCAATTGCCGAGGCGAGGGCACGGGCCGATCTGGCAACTCGCATATCAGCCCAAATCTCAAGTGAGCTAAAAATCGAGACGTCAAGCAACAACGAAGGTGAATATACCCAGCAGGTGGAAGAGCTGGTGAATCAGTCTGTTGAAACTCACATTGAAGATATTAAAACTGTAGATACCTACTATTGCCGGTCCGCCGGTTATTGGGTATATGTAAGACTCAGTAAGGAAAAGTGGGATGCTATTCAAACCCGACGGCGGCAGGAAGTAGTAAACCGGGTAAAAGATCTGCTGAATCCTGTCCTTACAGATAGCAATTCTGCTTTCATTGCCCGTGTAGAACGGCTGCAAAGGGGTGCTGAGCTTATTAGGGGAGCTTCTTTCGGACAAAAGCTTGTTGGAAACATTGCCGGTGAATCAGGTAATCTCAGTGACCTAGTGCAGAGTTCTATTCAGCAGCACTTTGATTCATTGGGTATGATGGTGAAGGAGAATGAGCTTGATGTACATGTGGGAGAGATAATTTCTGTTGAAGGCAAGCTCACCAGTACCCTGACTGGAACTATCGGAACCGTTCCCGTAGTACTTCAAAATGAAGATGGCGATGTCCTTGGGGAAAGCAAAACGGACCCACAGGGTAACTTTAGGGTTCAATTACCTTCAGGTCTTGATATTCCAGGAGAAAGTAAACTGCTGGTAAGAGCAAAGCTTGATGTCTTTAAAGAAGATGCCTTTGAAGAAATAGAGCCGGGGGAAATGAACACCCTCTACGCTGAATTGCTGGCCAGGGTCGGCTTAATTAACGCCGGCTTAATTGTCGATATAAAGAATGCCGATGTAGGAAGGTCTGTGGAGAGTGAAGTGCGGGCACTTTTTTCTGATAAAAATTTGCCTTTTGAGTTTTCACCGGAGAAAGTTACCGGGGGCTACAATGTACAAGTGGATTTGTTTGTAGAAGATTTTCCAAAATATATGGAGGATGCTCCAGATATGGCCCAGGCCTGGGCTGTGGTAAGCCTCGAATATGACGGCAACTCTATTTACAGTTACGAGAGTTCCGCGGTAAAGGACGGTGGGCTTACCCCTGCACAAGCGCATAGTCGCGTTTTAACTAAACTGTTGAAACAGTTAAAAGCCGAGAGTGAGTTGTACCTTAAAATACGTGAAGCCCTGGAGGATGTCTAATTTGAATGAACTGCTATGGCTTGTACTTCTTCTTGTGAATTTCGGGGCTATTATACTGGCGTATAGAATCTGGGGGCGACTCGGTCTCTTTATCTGGATTCCCGTCGCAGTAATGGTGGCCAATATTCAAGTGACTAAAACAATTGAACTGTTTGGTATTACCGCCACCCTGGGAAATATTGTATATGCCTCCAGCTTCCTGGTAACTGATATTCTAAGTGAGAATTACGGAAAAAAAGAGGCGGGAAGGGCGGTCATTATCGGATTTTTCTCGCTCATAATGTTTACCCTATTGATGAATTTGGCCCTCTTTTTCACTCCCTCTCCTGAAGACTTTGCCCAGGAGAGTTTAGCTACTATTTTTGGATTTCTTCCGCGCATTATGTTGGCGAGTCTTATTGCGTACGGTGTGTCTCAAAGCCACGATGTATGGGCTTTCCATTTTTGGAAGAAGAGATGGCCGGCTTCTAAGCACCTCTGGATACGAAACAATCTCAGTACTATGGTGAGTCAGTTGTTGGACTCAGTTATTTTTTCTTTAATAGCCTTTTATGGGGTATTTTCTACGGGAGTTTTATTAGAGATCATGATAACTACGTATCTTCTGAAGTGGATAGTTGCTGCTTTAGATACTCCCTTTGTGTACCTAGGAAAGCATATGCTAAAGAAGTATGAGCACCTCTCATTCAGTACTTCTCTATTTTAGCATAGTGAGGTGTTTTTTAATATTTCCAATGCTGTACTTTGTACCGCACACCATGTGATGAGCTGCTGTTTGGCGGTGTACCATGGTAGAATACACTACCGCTTGTCCGTTTACATATTCTAAAATGTAAGACCGGCTTTTTATGATTCCGTGGGCGGCGGCAATATCCCAAATGAACGCCGGTGGAATAAACGCCCCAAGCACTACTGGGTGAATCAGAGGACTGATAATGTGAAGTATTGAGCTACCGATACTCCTTACTTTACCTGGAAAACCGGAAAAGTCGTATTTTCGATGTACCTTTGAACCAATCATTATCTGTGAACCGTCAATATCTTCTTGTGCAGAAGGATGAGCGGGTAGTCCGTCAGTTTTTAGATCTTTACCTGGAAGCAGCCGAATGAAAATTCCATTGTCCGGATCGCACCCCCATCTTGGGGCGGAGACGATACCGCCGATAGGTTCAAGTTCGGCGTCAAGAATGCCAACGGCAACACACCAGCCGGGCATGCCCTGGCTAAAACTGTCCGTCCCGTCGATAGGATCGATTGTAAAGGTAAAATCCCGGCCGGATTGGAACTCGCTGGGGTATTCTTCACTTACTATGTTGGCGTCGGGAAATTCCTGCCGAATAACTTTTGTAAGCTGCTTTTCAATTGCAAGGTCAACATCGGTCAACACCGAACCGTCGTCCTTATAACTTCGCACTACCTCTCGTTGGGCTGCCCGTGCCATTTGGCCGGCTTTATATACTTCGGTTTCTATTCGATCAAAATCATTCACGCCCATCCCCCGTCTCTCAGTAGTATAGGAGAAACAGAGGCTAAATACAATCGAAATTCATTCTCTGTTGTGTTGATTTGCTTTGAAGAAGAAACTGAGGGTAGCCTCGGAAAACATAAGAAGAATTCCCACTACAACTACTAATACCCCAGCGGATTGAAACCGGGTGAGGGTAAAACCGGGCAATGACAACTTGAGCAGCAAAAGTGGATTGAGGATGAGAGTAATATTGTGAAAAGCTACCAGAGTGGAGGCACGAGCGTGCTTGTAAAATCCTATTTGAGTAAAGAAAAAAGCTACCCCTCCAAATATGAAACTCGCTAAAAAGATGAGCCAGCCCGCTGAAGTATGGGGAATAAGATGAATACGAGTTCCAACGCTCTGTCCTATTCCCTTTAAAATAGGATCCATCGCCGCCGCACAGCCGGTAAGGGTGCCGAAAAAAAGCCCCAGGGGCTTTTTCCAATGAAGTTTTAGGGCAAGGCCCAGCAATACAAAATTTACCGGAAAATAAATTGAAATAAAGACCAAGACGGTATCTATCTCAACAGCACTCATCGGAGGCACATCGCCTGTACTTCTACTGATACCAATCAAGATTGTACCGAGGGCAATGACAACAGCACCGGTATGTTGAAGGGGGGTGTGTTTTTCATGAAGTATGTGTTCGGAGAAGAGCATTAAAACTACCAATCCGAACCCAAACATACTGGTGTAATATGAAGTCGGGGCATAAAGGTTGGCGACGAGGACCCACAAAAAGGCGAGATTGTTCAGAATTATGCCGCTGAAGTAGGTGATCTTTTTGCGACGCTGGTGGGTCACTTGATGAAGGCGGTGTTCCTCCGGCCGTATTGCATCTATCCCGTATTTTTGGAGTCCCTTTGATATATGAATTTGAGTAGTGGCGATAATGCCGATGAATGATGCAACTAATGTTGGTTCCATGACTGTTCTCTTATCGTTCAGCACTATAGCCCTTTAAAGGAGTGATGTAAATATCTTTTTTTGATATCTTTGCACTATGCACCCTTTCTCATTATAGGAGGGGTACATTATTCCGACACTGTAATGGACAAGAAAAGGACAAGAAGATGCAAAAGGGCGCACGGACAATAGGGACTACAGTTTTTCTTTTATGTATCACTGCGGCTCTCTTCGGTGATATTTCTCCTCACATTATGTCGAAGGCGGCGGCGGTGTATGAGTATGAAACCGGTACGCTCCTCTACGAGAAAAATGGTGATCTCCCCATTCCCCCGGCATCAATGACCAAACTTATGACCTTGCATCTGGCGTTTAAAGCGATTGAATCCGGTGAGATAGACCTGAATGCAACTGTTACTGTAGAGGCTTCGGATGACTTTACACAACTGCCGCGCCGTTCATCCCTTATGTTCCTTGAAGAGGGACAAGAAGTGACTCTGTTGCAGCTTATGCAGGGCTTAGCTGTCCCCTCCGGAAACGATGCCGCCCTGATGCTGGCACGGCTGCTTGCAGGTTCTGTAGACAATTTTGTGGAACTGATGAATCAGGAGGTCAGCGCTTTAGGATATGAGAATATCTATTTTGATGATCCCGCCGGCTTAAGTGAAAAGAGTTATGTAACGGCGAAAGAGTTCGGCCTGTTTTGCTGTGAATATATCAGACAGCATCCGGAATCTCTAAAAATGCTGCACACTCTGTCTGAGTTTACTTATCCTCCTCCAGGTGTATCTTCATCAACCTATGGCCCTATCACGCAAGAGAACTACAATGTGCTGGTCGGCCGACATCCCTGGGTCGATGGGCTCAAAACCGGGTATATTGATGAATCCGGCTACAATATCTCCCTTACCGCCCGCGCTGATGGGCGACGTCTGGTGGCGGTTGTCCTGGGCGGGCCGGGGGAGAGCGGCCGAGAGGGGGCCTTAACTCGTGCGATTGACGGGGTGAATTTACTCTCCTACGGGTTTTATCATTTTACCCGAGTTGAACCACAGTTCCCTACCCTGCGGAGTATTAAGGTGTGGAGGGGGGTACCGAATACAATACAGGCAAAAATCCATTCTCCCGTGGCTCTGGTGCTGCCCCTTGATACAGCTGCACAGATTCAAGTCCGGCACCAGCTGGATCTGCCCTTAGAAGCTCCCCTTGAAGCTGGTGCAAAGATCGGGGAAACACTTATTACCAGCGGGGATACCGTAATCCGTAGTTACCCGATAAGAGTGCCGATTGAAGTTAAGCTCGGAAGTTGGTGGCGACAACTTGTAGATTCAATAGGGCAATTACATCAATAAGCCCTGGTGCTTTCAAAAATCAGAGATTTGTGAAGGCACCTCAATAAGGAAATTTTTCTTCCGGCCGCCGCTCAGGAATAGGTACAGGGAATTCCCCTGAGGCTGCAAACTTTTCGGAAAGAAACAGTCCGCAATAACACTGGCCGTACTCCTCAATATCCTCAAAACTGTAGGTACATGGACACATGATGTCCCGGTCGTATTCACGGTCGCCGTAACTGTCACGGCAGGGGCATTGAAAAAAGCCGAAACGGCGGTAGTTTGTGAGTAACCCCTCAGCAAGGTCATTGAGAAACTGCCTGTCCTGTATCACCGCCCAGTTGTATTGATGTGCAGCCCTGTGAATAAAGTCGATTATGTCATCGAGGGTTTTTTCTTGGGGGTTCATGGGTAAAACCTTAATCCTCTAATCCCAAAGATTTGCTCCACGCTTTTTCTATAAAACCCAATTGAAAATCCGACTCATCAATGATAATGGAGGGGAAAAGGGCCCTTTGTCCAAATTTATCCTTAAACTCCTCGGAGAGCTTCTTTTTATCTTGGGGAGATAGCTTGTCAACGTATACATACTGAAATTCTATGTCCTTATTTCGCAGATACTCCATCCCACGGGTGCAGAAGGCACAGGTGGTAAGTGCCAGTACCAGTACATCTTTCTCTTTCCAGGAACCTTCCTGTTTTTCAAAGGGTAACCATTCAAACATTGTTCAAACCTCCTTGGTAAATTTATTAGTTTTTATGTAATGAAAGTCAAGTCTTATGTAAAATTTTTTGGCGTTTCAAAAGTTAATAATTTGTGGGTGCTTTTAAAATACAAGAATCCTATGAAAAAAAGGGGGTAATGGCTTAGCTATAAATCTTAAAACGGTTCTTTACATTATTGATATCGGGAGTACCGGTCATAGTCATTACTTCCTGTAATTCTGTTTTTAGCGTAAGGAGTTCTTTCGTAACTGCATCAGCTCCTCCGCCGATGGCCGCTATTGCCATTGGGCGGCCGATCATTACTGCATCCGCCCCCAGGGCGAGCATTTTGAATACATCCGCCCCGGAGCGGATGCCCCCGTCAACTAGTACCGGGATTCTTCCCTGTACGGCTTTAACAATTTCCGGCAGCACCTCTGCTGTTCCCGGGGTGTGGTCCAATACTCGGCCCCCGTGGTTGGAGACTATAATTGCATGTACCCCGGCATCCACGGCTATCAAGGCTTCATCGGGGGTCATTATGCCCTTGAGAACAAACTGCATATCCGAAGACTCTACAATTTTTTGAATTTCCTTTGGGGGTTTGGGATACACCGGGAGGCCCATCTCCTTCAGCGTAATTAAACCGGCAGCATCGATATCCATTCCGTATATCTCCGCCCCCGCCGATTGAAGCTCTTCAATTCGTTTTAAAAGCTGTTGCTCCGCCCACGGTTTAATAAAGGGCAGGGCTGTGTGGGGGTGTGCACTTAAGGTGTGTAAAGCGGCGTTGAATATTTCCGGGACCTCTCCATCCCCGGTACCACCCAGGGTTCCCGCGTTTTCAGCTCCGCAGACCATAGATTCAATGTAGGTATCTTCGCTTATTAGGCTTGACATGTTGTAGCGGACCCCGCCGAGGGGGCTTATGAGAATCGGCATGTCGAGGCTTCTATTTAATAAGCGGGTTTCCGTGTTGGTTGAGTAAACCGAATGGAGAGTTCGCATCTGAATTTTTACTTGAGCCAGAGCTCGCAGGTTTTCCTTGAAACTGGATCCGGTACCGGTGCCTCCCATACCGGGGACTTCCCCGGCACATGCCCGACCGTCACAAATCGGGCAGACCCGGCAAAACCCCTGCATTCGTTCACGGGCGTTTGTGATTACCTCTTTATCCATAAGTTTTCTTGTATACCTGCCAGGTCGTCTCTATAAGTTCTTCAGCGCTGCTGAATTGTGCTTTCCAATTGAGGAGTTTATATGCATGATCGGCCGATGCAACCAGCTTAGCCGGGTCCCCGGGACGGCGGTCAACTATCTTCATCGGAATTTTACGCCCGGTGATTTTACGGGCCGATTCAATTATTTCCAGCACACTCAAGCCGGTTTCGCTGCCGAGATTGACTAGTACGCTTTGCTTTGAGGCGGCCACTTTTTCAGTTGCCTTGACATGGGCATCAGCGAGGTCTGTTACGTGAATATAGTCGCGAACCCCTGTTCCGTCTAGGGTGTCGTAATCATTTCCAAATACCAGCAGTTCATCACGGACACCTACCGCCGCTTCCATAACCACGGGAATAAGGTTCGCCGGGTTTTTCTCTAAACCAGTGACACGACCGCTAGGGTCATAGCCGGCTGCGTTAAAATAGCGGAGGGAGGCGAATTTTAGACCCTTCAATTGATCGTACCACTTCAAATTTCGCTCTATCTCCAGTTTAGTAAAACCGTAATAGTTGGTGGGTTTTGTAGGATGTGTTTCATCAATGGGCAGATATTCAGGTTCTCCGTACACAGCCGCGGATGAGGAAAGTACAAAGTTTTGTATGTTGTGGTGTACTGCGGCAATCATTAGGTTGAGGGAGCCGGTAATATTGTTGACTGAGAATTTTTCTGGAATTATCATCGATTCTCCGGCGGCCTTAAAAGCAGCGAGGTGGATAAGGGCGTCCCACCCTTCAGAACACACTGCATCTACACGCTGAGTGTCCAGAATATCTCCTTCAAAAAACTGAGAATCGGGATGAAGATTTTCACGCAACCCGCTTGAAAGGTTGTCAAGAATGCCTACCTCGTGGCCCTTATCCAGAAAGGCTAAAGCGACGTGGCTGCCGATATACCCGGCGCCTCCGACTAAAAGTACGCGCATATTATTACTCCAGCTTATTTTATGTATTCTCTTTATACCCTATAATTCTGCAGGATGCAATGAGTCCTAGTACTTAACTTCAATCCTCAAACTGTTGCAGGACCGATCGGATCTCTTTGAGGCGTCCATCAAGTTCCTTCTGGTTCAGGGCCTCAACTACCAGGCGCAAATAGGGCTCCGTATTTGAAGGGCGAACGTTAAACCACCAATCGGGGTATTCAATCCTGTAACCGTCAAAATCGAGAAGGGCGGAGGGCTGTTTTTGGGCGGTAAAATGGTCTTTTAACGCTTCCATCGCCGCTTCTTTCTCTTCAATACGAAAATTGATTTCCCCGGAATTGGCATACACCTTAATTTCATCAATAAGCCGGCTCAGAGTTACCCCTTCTTTCTTTACTTCCAGAACAACGTGCAATACCAGCAAACTGGCGAGTATTCCGGAATCGCAATTATAAAAATCCCTGAAGTAGTAATGGCCTGCCAATTCTCCACCAAATACAGCCTTAAGCTCACGGAGTTTCAGTTTTGCATAGGCGTGCCCAACCTTCCAGGTATGGGGAGTTCCCCCGAGTTTTTCAATGTATTCCGAAACCGAACGGGAAGTGCGGATATCCTGAAGCACAGGCCCCTTCTCACGTTCGAGGTAGTAGCGGCCGAGTACGGCAATAATGAGGTCCGGTGGAATAAAGGAACCCTTTTCATCTACAAACATGACACGGTCACCATCCCCGTCATAGATGATACCTATATCACTGTTGTTTTTCTTTACCGCCGCCTTAAGGTCCCTGACATTTTCCTCCTCCAGGGGATTAGGAGCATGGTTGGGAAATGTACCATCGAGTGTGTCGTAGAGGTAATGCGGCTTCTCTCCTAGAAGGTCTTTAATTAGCAAGGCCGCCATTCCATTGGAACAGTCTACCGTGATATCTAAAGATGAAAGGTCCCGGGGTACATACTTTTTCAAGAAATCGATGTAGGTATCCTTTACATCAATCGGTTCAATCTTTCCCCGTTGTTCTACAGGTTCAACTACACCGGAGGAAATGAGTTGTTCAAGGTCTGCAAGTCCTGAATAATAGCCTACAGGAAGGGCGCCGGTTCGGGATACTTTTAGCCCGTTATACTCCTTGGGATTGTGGCTGGCGGTAATCTGTACGGATGCATCAAAGTTGAAGCGGGCAGTTCCAAAATAGACCATAGGGGTAGTTGCAAGTCCCATGTCGTAGACATCAGCACCGGCATCGTTTATTCCCCTGCTAAGGGCATCAAAGATTTCTTCAGTGCTGCTGCGCACATCCCGGCCGACTAATACTTTATCTGTTTTTAGAAGGCGTGGTAAGAAAAAACCGATTTTATACACGTCTTCAGCGTTAAAATCACGGTTGTACACACCGCGAATATCATAGGCCTTAAATGCTTTCATATTCTCTCCTTGGGTTTATGTAGTCTTCCAAATTTTTTGTATCGTACATTTCACAAAACCAGACAGTACCGTCGTTAAACTGAACAGCATGTACCGTTCTGTCTAGAAACCGCTTAAATCTACCCGGAGTTGTGACTTGCGCGAGTGTCCGCTTTCCCCGTAGAATTTTTAGGGCATCCCGGCGGCTAATCTCTTTAAGGAGGGTAATCGAATCTAGGGAAGCAGTTTTTTTAGTCTTTTTATATGGGGTGCGTGTGGTGCTTATTATACGGTAGATCGGGCGATCGGATTCAAAATCTTCGAAAATGAGGGTCCCTTGTACGATGTAGAGGAGCCCACCCTTGGTAAGAATCTGCCGGTCCTTTCCGGCAAGTAAAAAGGCGTAGGTTTTCCATTCAAGGGGCCCTCCGTTCTCCAGTTCTAACTGCTTTGTGAGTTTATTACTTTGATTGTCCATTTAGATATATTTTATCTCGTAATCAACGGTGATCGCTTTTTTCAGAAGCGCGCTTACCCCGCAGTACCGTTCCTGACTCAGTTCAACCGCCTTCTTAACCTTTTTCTCGTCAAGCTTATCGGAAGCTTTGAACTCATAGATAACTTTGATTGTATGATAGTGCTTAGGGTGTTCTTCGGTTGCCTCCGCCTCTATGTCTACATTGAAGTAGGTAAAGGGCTGCTGCATTTTTTTCAGTATTGAAATAACATCCATTCCGGTACACCCGGCCAATGAGGCGAGTAAAAGCGGTTTCGGTCGCGGTCCTTCATCCTTTCCGCCGACGGAATCATCGGCATCCATTACAAACTTATGGCCGTTTACCTCGGTTTCAAAGGCCATTCCCTCTTTCCATGTAGAATTTAAAGTATGATGTGACATATGTTCTCCTCCTTGTTCGGTGTAAATATATCAATAATTCGAAGGGAAAGCAAAAGGCCCTTACCTTCTATTGTGTGGGGCTATCAAGCCTCTATCCCTCTGCTTCCTATCCTGGAACTTACAAGATTTGTTTTACCTCCGGTAAGGCCTCAAGGCTTGAATAGAGATTCTGCAGCTGTTCCCGGTTCTGTATGTACACAGTTGTGGTAAAACTCATATACTTCTTTTTCCCACTGCTCTTGTTTTTCCATTCTTTAGGTGCAAGGAGCAGCTTATGAAATATAGATTCAAGTCGGGTTTGTTGGTCTGAGATTGAGTCGGGCATGATGGTAATAATTTTCATTACCGTCCTTGCCGGAAAATGGGGGTGTTGATTATCGGAAAATGATGCCATACTATACTCCTCTATACAGGATACTATTTGGATTATTATGGATACAAGTCAACTACAAAAAGATTTTGGAAAACTTCTAAAAAAAAATCATCAGGAATTTCGGAATTTATTTTCACACATGGATACAGACTGCTTTCGGGTCTATAACTGGAATATTGCGGAAATACCATGGTTCATTGATTTTTACGGGAATTATCTGCATATCTCTTCCATGGCAGAATCCCGCCGCCCCGAATTTCTTGATGCGGAGGCCGATTTTCTGGACACCGCCGCAAGGATGCTGTATGTCCCTTATGAAAGGATTTTCTTCAAACACCGCTTTGTGCAGGGGCGAGCTCTTCAGCACGAAAAGCTGAATCAGAAAGAAAAAAACCTGATAGTGCAGGAACAGGGGCTGAAGTTCAAGGTGAACCTATCGGATTACCTTGATACCGGATTGTTTTTGGACCACAGGCTAAGCCGGCAGTTGGTGCGGGAAGTCGCCGCCGGAAACCGAATTCTCAATTTATTTGCGTATACCGGTGCTTTTACCGTGTATGCGGCCGCCGGTGCAGCTGCTGGTACCGTATCTGTTGATCTTTCTGCCCCGTATGTGCGCTGGGCCCAGGAGAATTTGGAGCTCAACGGTCTGTCCGGTGATATGCACACTTTTCACAATAGCGATGCACGGGAATATCTGCAGAGGGCGGTTGAAAGGGGTGAAAGATACGATGTGATTATCCTAGATCCTCCAACCTTCTCAAATAGCAGAAAAATCGAGGGGACCTTCGATATTCAACGGGATTATGTGTGGTTTATTGGGCAGTGCCTGAAGCTGCTTTCAAAAAACGGCAGTATCCTTTTTTCAACTAACTATCACAAATTCCATTTTGACCCCGGCAGGCTGCGGGGCGCGGAAGTGGAGAATACTACTCGCACTACAATTCCTCCCGATTTTAATGGGAAGCGCCGGCCTCACCGCAGCTGGGTAATTCGCCGGCGATGATAAGGCCCTCATCCGGCCGCCCCACGTAACGATCCGGCTGTACGAGGGCTGTACGAGGGACCCATGTGAGGGCTGTACAAGGCGTTCAACATATGTGACGGGCCCTATTTGTTCAATTTTTTCTTTAGTTTCGCCCATGTATCTTTTAGTGATACCGTGCGATTAAATACCGGCTGTTCCGGTTGGGAATACTTTGTATCCACATAGAAATATCCCTTGCGTAAAAACTGATAAAATTCCCCCGGTCGTGCGGCTTTCAAGGAGGGTTCCAGTTTGGCCTCTTTTACTATCTGAAGAGAATTCGGGTTTATATCGTCAAGAAACTCCCCTGTGGTTTCCCCTGGATTTTCAGTGGTAAAAAGGTGATCATAGATCCTTATCTCAGCCTCAAATGCGTGACTGGCTGAGACCCAGTGGCTGGTTCCCTTTACTTTTCGCCCGTCGTCGGTCCATCCTCCCCGCGAAGCCGGGTCATAGGTGCAATGTATCTCTTCAATCTCGCCGTTGTCGGGATTCTTTCGAACATCCACGCATGTGATATAATAGGCGTGCTTGAGCCGAACTTCCCTGCCCGGGGCAAGCCTGAAGAACTTTTTCGGCGGATCTTCCATGAAATCCTCTCGTTCAATATAGATTTCACGACTAAAAGGTATCTGTCGAGTTCCCGCGGAGGCATCTTCAGGGTTGTTATCCGCTTCAAGCCACTCTTCCTGATCTTCAGGGTAATTATCGATAATCACTTTCACGGGGTCGATTACCCCCATAACCCGCTGAGCGCGTTTGTTGAGGTCCTCCCGCAGACAGTGTTCGAGGAGCGCAATATCTATAGTGCTGTTTGATTTTGCCACTCCGATACGTTCGGCAAAATCTCGGATGGACTCCGGTGTATAGCCCCTTCGTCGAAACCCTGAAATGGTCGGCATACGGGGGTCGTCCCAGCCGTCTACGTATTTGTTTTTTACCAGTGTAAGAAGCTTACGTTTGCTCATAACTGTATAATTCAAATTTAAACGGGCGAACTCGTACTGATGCGGGGTATGTTCGATTTCCGAGGCCTCAATGACCCAGTCGTACAGGGGGCGATGGTCCTCAAATTCGAGGGTACAAATTGAATGGGTGATCCCTTCTATGGCATCCGAAAGAGGGTGGGTAAAGTCGTACATCGGGTAAATTGTCCAGGTTTCACCGGTGCGGTGGTGCTTAATTTTCTTAATACGGTAGAGTGTCGGGTCCCTCATATTCAAATTCCCCGAAGCCATATCGATCTTTGCTCTCAATACGTATTTGCCCTCTTCAAACTCACCCTTC
This sequence comes from uncultured Sediminispirochaeta sp., assembly GCA_964504785.1. Lineage (GTDB taxonomy): Bacteria > Spirochaetota > Spirochaetia > DSM-16054 > Sediminispirochaetaceae > DSBN01. The sequence continues at coordinate 35,527 of CAZDFY010000003.1, forward strand.
CGCATTCGTTCAAACAGATCGAGGCTTTCTTCTATAGGGCGTGAACGGTCGGGGCTCTCCTTTCCCGGCTTTTTTAAAGTTCCCCGGTACTCCCTTATTTCTTCAGGTGAAAGACTGTCGATGTATGCTTTCCCGGTTTTAATAAGGTGTACCGCACACTCATACAACTGTTCAAAGTAGTCTGAAGCAAAGTACTCGTGTTTGTCCCAATCAAAGCCCAGCCAGTGAACATCCTCTTTAATCGATTCAATATATTCTATTTCTTCCTTTTCAGGGTTGGTATCATCAAATCGCAGATGGCAGCGGCCCTTGTATTTTTCAGCCAGGCCAAAGTTGAGGCAGATCGATTTTGCATGCCCAATATGCAGGTATCCGTTTGGTTCGGGAGGAAAACGGGTTGCTACTTGTCCCCCGTATTTTCCTTCCTTCAAATCTTTTTCAATAACACGTTCAATGAAGTGTAGAGAACTTCCATTTTCGCTAGAATCCATTAGTTCAACCTCTCTTAGTATATCCCCGCCTCGGGTCCGTAACGTGTGCGTCCTAAGACTCGCCGATAGTATCACATTTTGATAGATTATCTTCAATAGAGGTGCTGAGAATACCTGCTGAGAAGGCGGAAATTGTCCTTTTTCAAAGGCTCCATTACTAGTATGACTACTTAGTATATAGATTTTTTGAGCTATTTTTCCGGCAGGCTGATATAGAAAACAGAGCCTTGTTCCGGATGACTATCTACCCACAAGCGCCCATTATTACGCTTGACCAATTCATTGCTAAGTTTTAAACCGAGTCCGGTTCCCTGTTCTTCCTGAGTACCGTGTGTGGAAAAAACAGAGCCTATATCAAAGAGTTTGTTTAATTGTTCCGTTTCTATACCGATACCCTGGTCAATTACTTCAATCAGTATCTCCTCCGCCTCCCGCTGGGCACGGATTGTTATTGTTCGATGAGGGTGGCTAAACTTTATGGCATTTGAAATGAGGTTTCGCAATACCGTGTGCAGCATGTTTTCATCGGCTAGTGCTGTTAAATCCGGTGTTACTTCCTGGGATAGTAAAATGTCCTTGCCCTTTGCCTGGGTTTCAAACAATCCGCAGACCGAATCAATTAGTGGAGCAAGTTCAAATTCCTCCGGTCTTGCCTCAATTTTTTCAGTTTGACTGCGGGACCATGAAAGGAGGTTCTGCAGCAGCAGATCGGTATTTGTTGTGATTTTTTTTAACTCTGAAATGATATAACGGTTTTCCTCTTTACTTACATCAAACTCCACTTTTTCTAATAAATTGATAAAAGAAATAATGCTCGCAAAGGGATTCCGAAGGTCGTGGGCGATAATGTTGAAAACTTTATTCTTCGCGTCGTTTGCCTCTGCAAGACGACGGTTTGTTTCTTCAAGGCGTGCTTCAAACTCTTTTTGTTCGGTGATATCGAAAACAATTCCTGTGATTTTCAGGGGAGCCCCATCATTATCGTATTCTACAATCCTGCCGCGGTCATAAAACCACTTATATGCCCCGCTGCGGGTTTTAATACGGTATTCCACCTCATACGCGGGTATTTTTCCGTAAAGATGGCGACGCATATTGTCCATTGTTGCCTCATAGTCATCGGGATGAAGCAGGTTGGTAAACGCATCCACCGTTGGAGAAAATTCGGATACCTCATACCCAAGGGCCTGTACCTTTTTAGGGTTAAATATCACTTTACCAGTTTTTACATTCCACTCCCAGCGGCCTAAATTTCCGGCCCAGGAAAATTCAAGCTTCTCATGAATAATACTCCGTTCCAGCTCCTGCTGTTTAAAATCCTGCTTAAAATGCTGCAATTCCTGGTTTTCTCTCTCCAACTCCTTGAGTTTTTTTACAAGCTCTGTGTGGTTCATCTGTTCATATTTGTCGTTGCTATTCATTTTTCACTCCTAACCGATATGGGTTACTTTGAAAAGGAGTCCCGGCTTATAAAGAGTAACACGATTTCTCCCATTAGACTTTGAGGTATACAATGCCTTATCGGCCTGCTCAATAATCTGCGCAGCTGTGGTGAAGCGGGCCGTATTGATGTAGTTAACACCAATACTTACCGTAATCTTTAGGGCTTTTTCCAAGTATTGTATTTCCATCTGCTCAATCTCTTTCCGAATACGTTCAGCAACATGAAAGGCAGCCTCCTTTGTGCTTTCCGGCAACAGAACTATAAATTCTTCACCACCAAAGCGGGCGACGACATCTTCTTGCCGTAAGGTCTGTTCCAGGGTCCTGGATAAGTGAAAAAGAACTTTATCGCCGGCTAAATGGCCATGCTGGTCGTTGAGCTGTTTAAAGTGATCAATATCAAGCAGGAGAATAGAGATGCTTTTATCATAACGCTGGACTTTCGCAAGCTCTTCGTTAAGACGCTTGTAAAAAAATGAATGGTTATAAAGTTGAGTTTTAAAATCTGTTACGCTGCTGCGATAATGAATTACATTCTGAAAACTTAGGGATGCGAATTTCAGCAGACGATCAATATAGACTATCTCTTCGTCGGAATATTCCCCTTCTACTATTTTCTTACCGACGATGATCATTCCGTAGAGTTCATCCGGACCGCTAATGGGGATTATTATTTCCGGATTAAGGGGTTTTAGATATTCAGCCGCTGCCTGGTTTTGAATTGAATACTCGAAAAGTGAAAAGCTTATGGTTCCCGGATAAGTGGAAAAATAGCGATTATATGCTTCCAGGGAATGAATGGGGGCCGGCGATTCAACCCTTTTTAGGTTATGGTAGCAAATAGTGCGAGGTCTTTGATCTTCTCCGTGTAATTTAAGCACGAACTGTAAAAAACTGGGAACAAATTTGTCTACAAGATTTGAGGTGATATAGTCAATCAGACTGTCCCCGCTATCCTGGTTGAAAATTTCAATTGCATCGGAGAGCAATTCTTCCAAATCGTGTATGCGGCGTTTACAGTTAGAAAGATAGTCAAAAATGCCCAAAGAGTTCAGCAGATCGTAGTGCTTGATAGCCTCAGGGCCTTTCATAAAATTATCGACGTTTTTCATAGCTGTATGTTAATTAAGATACCCTAAAAAGATAAAGTTCACAAGCCGGACTCTGGATAAAACTAATATGCCTTGTTGAAAAGTGTAGTTCATAGTTTTACTTATGTCCAATAAGTTTTGCAAGGTTTGGAAACTCAGCTCCATAATAGTAGCTGAGGATAAAATGCCCCAGATCAAAAATTCCTTCCTTCCGGTCACCGATAATGTGGTCGATTATACGGGAGTCTGCACTCGCGATAATGGAGTGGCTATTCCTTTTCAACTCGGTATCGGCGGAGCAGCTGAAATTAATCACTACATGTGTATCCCCGACACTAAAAAGCTGTTTCAAATATTCTGTGTTCTCCAGTGCTTCAAAGGGCAGGGCTGCCTGGGGGTGGTCAAGAACAACCTCGACTTCGGAAGGCTGGAGCTGGGAGAGTGAACGGGAGATAAGGGTAAGTACGTGCGAAAAAATAGAGATGGAGGAAAAATGAGAATAGTTTTCCCCGTCGTCCCGCACCACGCAGTCGGTAGCGATAAAAAGATTCCTGCCGTAAAAGTAGTTCATCAATAGGTAGAGCAGGTTTAAAAAATCTATGCTTAAGGACCTCTCTTTTACTTCCTCCGGTACTAGAAGCCTCCCGGATCGCTGTTGATTTAGTTTTTTTGAGAACACACCTCGGTAGAGCACGGTACGTTGAGATTTGTTCAGTTGATAGTGGTCTGATATAAGTAATCGAGTCCGTTTTTCCGGGTATCCCTTGTTGAGGAGACAGTAATAGTCGATAACCGCCTGTTCAAACTGGGCCTCAAAAAACTCTCGGCGCATATGTAACTGCTGTTTCCCTCCTACTCTCTTTAAAGGAATTGCATATATTCTACCAGATATGTGGTGTCCTGAACATCAAAAGCCCTTGTTAAACAGTATTCTTCATAAGTAAAGAAGTACAGCCGTTGCAGCGCCGGGGGGACAGTGGTAAGTTTCGATCTTATTTGTTTCAGTAGTAATTCTGCCTCCTTGTAGTGTCCGGTATACAAATTATATTGAACATAACTCAAATCCAAAACGAATTTTGATACCGCATCCTTCAAAGCCGACCCTCTCCGACTTTCTAAAAGAGGGATTATACGATGATCATTTTCTTTTTGGCCGTCGTGCATATAAAGCTGTACCAAATGAAGTGTGGCCCCTTCTTTTTTTAGGCGTTCTTCGCGCTGCTGCGAGTAAAGTTCGGAGAGACGGACCGCCCGTTTTTCAATCAAAAAGATGGTGTCTTGAATATTACGCATCGACCCATCTTCAGGGGTGAGAAATTTTCCCTTTTTTCTAAGGGGAGACTTTGTAATTGGGCTGTAAATAGCGTTACTACGCCATTCGAGCCTTTGCGGTTCCTTGTGACGATAGGTGGGTAAGATGAGCAGAGGCCCATCCTTAAAATAGCCTGACAGCTCCGTGCGGACCACCGGGTTCTTTTTCCCACTTATCGCCCATACACTCTTGATGAGCTTATACTTTGTATCGAGGTTTATAGTATCAACAAGCTCAAGCGGAAGAATGAGGCCGCTGTATAGACTGTGAACGGCGGTGTACGGGTTTAAGGAGACCCCTACGGTAGCAGTCGACCCTTGAGGGAAGATAGCAACAGAATGTCTGTCTGAACCAGAGGGTGAAGAAGCACACCCAAGGATGATAATAAGGATTCCACATAAAAAGCTGATTCGTAGTGCACGTAACATATTTTCCTCCATATGTTAATAGAGGAAAAAAATGCATCCCTGCTTCAAAAAAATAAGAAAAAAACAACATTTCCCGGAATTTCGACCTTTTTTCAGAGGACTCTTTATTACAACCCTCCTATTTAAGGCACCAGGCTGAAGAGTTCTTTAAATTTCCAGCCCGTTCATTTTTTTTACCCTGCGAGTATGTCTGCCCCCGGCGAATTGTGCATCAATATAGGCGTCCAGCATCTCTGAAACCGGTTCGCTGTACTCTATTCTGCCGCCGAAGGCAAGAAAATTCACATCATTGTGCTCCCTGGCCATACGGGCGGCAAAACTATTTTGCGGCATTGCGCAGGTAATTCCGTTCATTTTATTTGCGCTAATGGAAATACCTATCCCTGTACCACAGCATACAACTCCAAACTCGTACCCGCCCTTACGGAATTCATTCACCGCGTCAACGGCCTTATCCGGATAATCGACCGACTCCTCAGTGGATACTCCTACATCTGTTATTTCATAGCCACGCTTTACAAGGTGGTCAACAATTTCTTTTTTAATCTCTAATGCCCCATGATCAACGCCGATTACTACTTTTGCTGCCATATTGCGCCTCCTGGAGGGTATTCTAATAACTTGTTTCAAATGCGGCAAGGCACCCCCGCTATGCCCGTTTCCCTATCAATTCCCCTGGGCCCTCCTGGACCGGATAAAACAAAATTTGACGTATCCCTCGGAATGAATAATAGTATATTGTAATGAACTAAATACCAAGATAGTGGAGAAATCAATGGCGGCGCGGGATTCTTTTAGAATTGTGGGTATAGGAGCTTCAGCGGGAGGGCTGGAAGCCCTGGAAGAGTTTTTTCGTTCCATCCCCGATGATACCCAATTGGCCTTTGTAGTTGTTCAGCATCTCTCCCCGGACTATAAAAGCCTCATGGTGGAGCTACTTTCAAAATATACAAAAATGGAAGTAAAGCGGGCTGAAGACGGTATGGAGGTAGAGGTAAACAATGTGTACCTGATACCTCCGCGTAAGAATCTAAAAATTTATCATGGAAAACTGTATCTTACAGAACAGGACCACAGTCATGGATTGAATCTTCCTATTGATATCTTCTTACGGTCCCTTGCGGAGGACCAGAAAGAGCGGTCTATCGGTATTATTCTCTCCGGAACGGGAAGCGACGGAACCCTTGGAATCCGGGCTGTGAAAGGGGCGGGGGGGCTTGTTTTTGCTCAGGACAATATCTCCGCTAAATTCGACGGTATGCCCCGCAGTGCCAGTTCTACGGGTTTAGTTGATTACGTATTACCCCCCAAGGATATCGCCCATGAGTTGTCAAGGATTATTCAACATCCCCTGCTTGATCATGAAAATGAAGATGAGGGAGAGCTGTCAACTCGGCATGCCACCGTTATCTCTAAGATTTTATCCCGAATACGAGATGTTGTAGGGGTTGATTTTTCAGAATACAAGGATTCTACAGTTATTCGTCGAATTGAGCGGAGAATCGGAATAAATCAGCTCGATTCCACCGAAGAATATGCTGCGTTTTTGGAATCCTCACCAAAGGAAGTCCACGTCCTGTATAAGGACCTATTGATCGGTGTAACCCGCTTTTTTAGAGACACCGAGGCTTTTGAAAATATAAAAGAAACAGCAGTTCCGGACTTGTTAAAGAAAAAGAAGGATGAACAGCAGTTGCGTTTATGGTGCATGGGTTGTTCCACCGGAGAAGAGGCCTATTCTTTGGCAATTTTGTTTTATGAAAAGATGCAGGACCTGAATATCGACTACGATGTGAAGATATTCGCCACCGATATAGATCGTGATAGCATCGAATATGCCGGAGTAGGCATTTATCCAGAGAGTATCGTTACCGATGTAAGTCAGGACCGGCTTCATAAGTTTTTTACAAAAAAAGAAAATACCTTTCAGGTAAACCCGGAAATACGGCGTATGGTCATCTTTGCAAACCACAATGTGATGCAGGACCCGCCCTTTTCGGCAATTGATATGATCAGTTGTCGTAATATGCTCATTTATCTAAAACCGGAAATACAACAAAGGGTTTTGGGGGCGTTTCATTTTTCGATAAAGCAGGATGGGTATCTGTTTCTCGGCTCCAGTGAGTCCGTTGGGGAATTAAGCGGCGTGTTTGGCCTCGTCGATACAAAATGGAAGATTTACCAGTGTAAACAGAAATCCCAGCAAAACAGGGTTTCCGATTATTTTGTTCCTCCCCTCAAGCCCAACAAGAAAAAGCGGGAGCGGTTTCCCCAAAAGATCTACACCAAAAAAGCCGCCGCCGGCGATGATATGATGGAGAGTGCCTATGACTACCTGATCCATGAGTATGTACCCCCGTCGATAATAATTGATCGTAACCTCAATTTGATTCATGTGTGCCGCGAAGCCTCCAAGTTTATGAAAATACCAACCGGTAAAATTTCGCTGAATGTACTTGATTTACTGCCGAACGGCATTAAGGCTGCGGTGAGTACGGCGGTACATAAGGCCCTAAAAGAGGATAGTCCCATTACCTATAGGGACCTTACCCTGCAAAATGAAAATAAAACCTTCTTTGTAGACTTATCCGTCCGCCCGGTGCTTGATCGACAAAATAAACCGATCGGGTATTTTCTCGTGATGTTTCAAGATCAAGAGGACCGCGTTCGGGAACCAGAGGATGAGGAAAAGAGCTCCTTCGATGAACAACAAAATAAGATGATCGCGGATTTGGAGCAGGAGCTTCAATTTACAAAGGAAAACCTTCAGGCAACAATAGAGGAGCTGGAAACTTCCAACGAAGAGCTCCAGGCAACAAACGAAGAACTGATCGCCTCTAATGAAGAGCTGCAGAGTACTAATGAGGAACTTCAGTCGGTGAATGAAGAGCTCTATACGGTAAATGCCGAATACCAGAATAAAATTGAGGAGTTGTCGGAGGCCAACAATGATCTGAAAAATTTTCTCAATAATACCGATATAGGAATGGTTTTTTTAGATAAGGAGTACAAGATCCGGAAATACACCCCCGCGGTAACGGAGGTAATAAACATAATGGAAATGGATGTTGGACGACCGATAGAACACATAACCCGCAATATTGAAGAACATGAGTTTATGGAGGATATCCGACGGGTGTTGATTAACCTTGCTCCGGTAGAAAAAGAGATCAGCACCAAAGAGGGTAAGTGGTTCCACATGAAAATCTTGCCCTACCGTACGGTGAATAACGTAGTTGAAGGTATTGTAATTACCTTTTTGGATATTGATGAGAAAAAGAAATTTGAGGATAAGCTGAAAAAAGAGCGAAATCTATTAGTAAGGATTCTTGAGAACAGCCCGGTGGGTAAAACAATGGTGAACAAGGAGGGCAAAATTGTTTTTGCGAATCAAAAAGCAGCTGAAATATTCGGTATTAGCCGGGAGGAGATACTGAAGCGAGGTTTCGGTGACCGCGGTTGGAAAATAACGGATTTTGAAGGAAAGGAAATACCCGTTGAGGAGCTTCCCTTCAGTAAGATTATGCAGACTAGTGGTTCCCTTTATGACTATAAGCACACAATTAAAAAACCTGATGGAACAACAATATATTTGCTTATTAACGGCTCACCCCTTTTTACTGAAACCGATGGTGAAGTTGACGGAGCAGTGTTTAGCATACAGAAAACCGAGGTGGAGTGAGGAAGAATGGAGAAGCCTTCTTTAAATGACAATTTTCGAAAGGAAGCTGAAAGTTATTTAGATAAACAGGGCGGACGCTTACAGGAGTATGCACACTATACTAATGAAGAGCTGCTGCATGAACTTCAGGTCCATCAGATAGAACTTGAATTACAGAATGACGAATTAAAAAATTCACAACTGAAGCTCCAGGAAGAGCGGGCGAAGTATACCTCCTTATTTAATTTGGCCCCTGTGGGGTATTTTAACCTAGATAAACAGGGCTTTATAAAGGATATGAACTACTCGGCCGAACATATGCTCGGCCGAGAAGTAGCAAGAAGTACCGACAGCAAGTTTACCGATTTCATTTATCCGGAGGACCAGGACCTCTTCTATTTTCATTTTCAAGACATATTGAAGTACGGCAAGGGGAAACCCCGTGAAATTCGCTTGATTAAGCCCGATAAGAGTAACTTTTACGTACGTATTCAAAGCACCACTATAAAGAACTCCCAACAGGGAATGAACATCTTTATGGCGGTAATTGATATCACTGAAATGGTAGAGGCAAGGAACCAACTGAAGGCGGCAAAGGTTGAGGCTGAAGCGGCTAGCCGGGCAAAAAGTCAGTTTCTTGCGAATATGAGCCATGAAATTAGAACACCCATGAACGGAATTCTTGGAATGTTGGAAATTGCTATGATGGCGGACCTCCCGGACGAACAGAAGGAGCATCTGAGATTAGCAAAATCATCGGCGGATAATTTGTTGAGTATCCTGAATGATATTCTGGACCTTTCAAAGATAGAAGCTAAAAAATTAACTTTACAGGAAATTGAATTTAACCCAGCAGAGGTTATTTCCGGTGCAGCCCGGCTATTGAGTGTGAGCGCATGGCGTAATGGAGTAGAGTTGGTAGCCGGGGTCGATCCAAAAATCCCGAAACGACTTATAGGAGATCCCCTGCGACTGAAACAGGTGCTGTACAATTTATTGAGCAACGCGGTAAAGTTTACCGGTGAAGGTGAAATTCAAGTACAAATAGCCCGGGAGAGCGGGGCTCCCCCGGGAAAGGAAAGACTCAAATTTGTATGCCGCGACAGCGGAATCGGAATAGACCCGAAACATGTGGAAAGGCTTTTTCAGACATTTACCCAGGCCGACGAAGCTACTACTAGAAAGTATGGAGGGACCGGGCTTGGATTGGCGATTAGTGCCAAATTGATTGAAATGATGGGCGGCAGCATCCATGTCGATTCGGCGGAGGGACGGGGAAGTACCTTTTCCTTTGTTATTGATCTGGCGATAGGCAAGGGAGTGAACAGTGAAACTGCAAAAGCCCCGGAGGACTCTGAAAGAGCTTCGGTAAAGCAGATACTTCTGGCGGAAGCCCATGAATCATCCCGAAGAGTTTTCAACATGTATTTTGAAGATCTTGAAGTGCCGGTATATCCTGTTTCACCGGGAAAGTTAACGGAGGATGAAAGTACGTCTTTAAAAGAAAAAATTACTCGGGTAGGGGAACCAGAAGAGCAGCTCGTTCTTATTTCAGGTAAAAAGACACAATTAGAAGAATTCCTCGAATTTCTTGATAAAGACCCTCTTCTCTCACGTATCCCAATTGTAATTGCCGGTTATCCACCGGAAAGCGCCGATTACAGGAACCGATTTTCCCAGTACAATGTGCATCGGGTTATTGAAAAACCAATTGATTACAATAATCTATCTGACATGCTGCATAAGGTGTTCAACCAGAAATTATCTCAGGCCTCCACTCAGGCCTCCACAAATTCGGGCGATTCCGCCGGCGCGATTTTAACTAAGGACAAAACCATGGTACCGACAATCCTTATTGCTGAAGATAACGATATAAATATGAAGGTGTTGGATGACTATTTCTCAAAAAAGCAGTGGAAGATAACTAAATGCAGAAACGGCAAGGAGGCCCTTGAACAGTTTATTTTACGCCCTGCGAGTATCGACGCCGTGTTAATGGATATTCAGATGCCGGTTATGGATGGATATGAGGCAATAACGAAGCTGCGTAATGAAGCCGGTGAGGCCGGAGCCAGGGTGCCGATTATTGCGATGACCGCCTATGCAATGTCCTCCGATCGTGAAAGATGTTATCGTGTCGGCGCGAACGACTATGTGACCAAACCTATTTCTTCAATGGAAAAACTGGAGGCTTTATTGGAACAGAATATGCAAAAGCACAGTGTAAAACAGCATATTGTTATTGCTGAAGATGAAAACATCAACCGGATGTTTTTACACCGAATTTTAGATAAGGCAGGGTACCAGGTTTCAGAAACGAAGGATGGAGAGGGGGCCCTTTCCCTAATAAGCGAAGAATTGCCCCATATGGCCATACTTGATCTTCAGCTGCCCAAGAAAAACGGGATAACTGTTATTAATGAACTATGTGCGAATGAAAAAACTGCGGCTATTCCTGTAATAATAATTTCTGGAAGGAGCTATGAAGAAATTGAAAGTGAAGATCTTCCTGAAAATGTTGTGGGAATCATCACTAAGCCTGTTGATCGTTCTACTCTGCTTGAATATATTGAAAACAATCTAAGAAGAAAGGCAGTTGAATGAAAGATATTGGACCAGTAAAGGAAGATCTTATAATTGCTCAAAAAAATGAGATTACCGAATACCTTATTTATAAAAAGCTCGCGGACAAAGAAAAGGACCGCCGTAATCGGGTTACCTTACAAAAAATTAGTAATGAGGAACATCAACATTATGAATTCTGGAAGGAATATACCGGGCGTGAGTGTACACCCAACCGTATAAAAGTCTGGTTTTATCTCTTTATTGCACAGGTGTTCGGCCTTACCTTCGGCATAAAGCTTATGGAACTGGGTGAAGAAAATGCCCAGATCAACTATCAGAAAATTCAAGAGTATATACCCCAGGCGGAACAAATAATTGCCGATGAGGATTCTCATGAAAAGGCCCTTATCAATATAATTGAGGAAGAAAAACTGGACTATGTGGGGTCTATTGTTCTGGGATTAAACGACGCCCTAGTTGAATTGACCGGCACCCTGGCAGGCTTGTCCCTCGCCCTGCAAAACAATCGACTTATCGCGACCGTGGGGCTGATCACCGGTATTGCGGCTTCAATGTCCATGGCCGCTTCCGAGTATTTATCAAAAAAATCTGAAGGTGAAAGCAGCCGGGCATTACGCTCTTCCTTATATACCGGAATAGCGTATATCGGCACGGTTATTTTACTGGTGTTACCATTTTTTCTGCTTCCTGTGTATCAGATCTCCCTGCCGGTAACCCTTGGAATCGGATTATTGATAATATTAATTTTTAATTTCTACATTTCAGTGGCGAAGGACTATAACTTTCTGCACCGGTTTGGAGAAATGGCAGCTATAAGCCTAGGGGTCGCCTTTTTCTCATTTTTCATAGGCTTTATTATTAGAGCGGTTTTCGGAGTGGATGTCTAAAAGGGCGGATTGCCCGCCGCCCTGTTCTATAAAAGAGCGAAGCACTTGTGCAGAACAGGCGTTAGCAGCAGAATTTCAACTTGCCTTCTCCCTTAAACATTAGTAAATTGGTAGTGAATAACCAGCTCAGATAGAACGGAGTAACTTATGTCACTACTACATATCCGCGCTCTCTCCTCAACAGTCTATGATGCCGCTGAGGAGCAGAACAAACCGATACTCAACGGGGTAGATCTGGACATCGAACCCGGTGAGATACATATGCTGATGGGTACCAACGGGTCGGGAAAATCGACCCTGGCCCATGTGCTGATGGGCCACCCCCACCACAGGGTCACCGAGGGAACCATCCAATTCCAAGGCCGGGATCTCCTCTCCATGTCCACCGACCAGCGGGCCCGGGCGGGCATGTACCTGGCCTTCCAGTATCCCACCGCCGTACCCGGTCTACCGGTGGCCACTTTCTTAAAAAAAGCCACCGAGGCCCGCCGAAACGAAGAGATCAGTGTGCGCGATTTCCAGAAGGAGCTGCGCGGACACATGCGTGAACTCGAGATCCCAAAGGCCTTCCTCGGTCGGTCTTTACACGAAGGCTTCTCCGGCGGCGAAAAAAAGCGTATGGAGGTGCTGCAGATGAACCTTCTCAAACCCGAACTGGCAATCCTCGATGAGACCGACAGCGGGCTGGACATCGATGCCCTCAAACTCCTGTTCTCCAACATCAGAGAGAACAAGACCGACCGCCGGTCCCTGCTGATAATCACCCACTACGACCGCATCCTCGATCACATCACTCCGGACCATGTGCACATCATGCAGGCCGGTAAGATAGTCCGCAGCGGCGGAGTCGAATTGAGCCGTTTTATCCACAGCGAAGGCTTCGAGGCGGCGGTGCGCTGATATGAACAACAGTCAACGTGAACATCTAAGCAAAATAAACAGCGATTACGAGGAGCTATACGGATTCAAGACCTCCTCCGAGTATATGGAGTCGGCCACCCGCGGCCTCAGCGAGGAGGTCGTCCGCGAAATATCCCGGCTGAAAGAAGAGCCGCAGTGGATGCTCGATTTCCGCCTGCAGGCCCTGGACACCTTCAACCGCATGCCCGACCCGCAGTGGATCGACCCCTCGGTCTTTGCCGACATCAACTACGACGACCTCTACTACTACGCCCGGGCCACGGAAAAGCAGTTCAACGACTGGGACGATGTACCCGAGCACATCAAGGAGACCTTCGACAAACTCGGTGTGCCCGAAGCCGAGAAAAAATTCCTTGCCGGCGCCTCGGCCCAGTTTGAGTCCGAAGTGGTCTACCACCACATGCAGGAGGAGCTGGAAAAACAGGGGGTCATCTTCATGGACATCGACTCGGGGCTCACGCAGCACGAGGAGCTCTTTCGCCGTTATTTCGCAAGCTTAGTACCACCCGACGACAACAAGTTCGCCGCTCTCAACTCGGCCGCCTGGTCCGGGGGCAGCTTTATCTACATTCCCCCCGGCGTAAAAGTCGACATCCCCCTGCAGGCCTACTTCCGCATCAACGCCGAAAGCATGGGCCAATTCGAACGTACCCTCATTATCGCCGACAAGGGCGCCTCGGTCCACTACATCGAAGGCTGCACCGCACCAGTCTACTCGCGTGAGTCCTTCCACACCGGCGTCATCGAGCTCTTCGCCATGGAAGGGGCCTCCCTGCGCTACACCACCATCCAGAACTGGTCCAACAACGTCCTCAACCTGGTCACCCAGCGGGCCGTCGCCCACAAGGACGCCAAAGTCGAATGGATGGACGGCAACCTCGGCGCCCGCACCACCATGAAATACCCCGCCGTCTCCTTACTCGGCGAGGGCGCCCGGGGCCGCGTACTCTCCATCGGCTACGCCAGCGACATCCAGCGCCAGGACGCCGGCGCCAAGATCATCCACGCCGCCCCGCACACCTCCTCATCAATCACCGCCAAATCGATCTCCCACAAGGGCGGGCGCAGCTCCTACCGCGGCCTGGTCAAAGTACTACCCGGGGCCACCGACGTCACAGCCAACGTCCAGTGCGACGCCCTGCTCCTCGACGACCACTCCCGCTCGGACACTTACCCGACCATCGACGTACAGGAACAGCGCCGGGTCAATCTCGCCCACGAAGCCACCGTCGGCAAAGTCAGCGACGAAGCCCTGTTTTACCTCATGAGCCGCGGCATCTCCGAAGAAGAGGCCCTCTTTATGATCGTCAACGGCTTCATCGAGGAGTTCGCCAAAGAGCTGCCCATGGAGTACGCCGTCGAACTCAACCGCCTCATACAACTCGAAATGGAAGGAGCAGTAGGCTAATGGCACCCACACTTCAACACACTATACAAACCGAAGCACAGCAGCAATTTGCATCACTGCCCCGGCCGGGTGCCCCCGACGAAGCCTGGCGCAGGGTTCCTCTTAAGTCTCTCTATCCTTTGCTGGAACTCGAAAAGGGCACATCGCAGCTCAAACTCGGCAGGGTACGGGTGCTCGCGAACCAGCGGGAGCTGCCCGCCCTGAAAAGCGGCGTGGAAGAAGATGCTCAAATCTTACAGAGATGGCAGCAGCTCGAAGCCGAGCGACAGCAGCACCGCCTCGAGCGGGCCAACGATGTGGAGCTAAACAAGCTCTTTGCCCTGCCGACTCTCTACTCGCCCCTGGTCCACGTGCTCGAGATAACCCCCGAATCCGAAAGCCCAATCCGCCTCGATATCCATCTGCACAGCGATGAATCGCCGGCAGTAGCCGCTCCCCTCTATTATATGCCGGTTCTCCTAGTGCATGCCCGTGCCCACAGCTCGGCCTCTGTTGAACTGCACCTCCACGCCGACGATCAGCAGCGCAGGCAGCGCAGCGCGGCAATGCTGGCCCGCAGCGTCTTCATCCTCGAGGAGGGGGCCTCCATCGACCTGTACGATGCCCGCGCCGGTGCGGAGGCCCCTCAGCTGAGCGCCGGGTTTAACCTGGAGCAGGCCTATCTCGGGGAAAATTCGGTGCTGACCATCGGCCGCGAGATCGGCCGCTTCGAAACCGGTATGCACGACGCCCGCTATGCATTGCAGGGCCGAGGTGCGAAGCTGGCGGAGTATACCCTCATGCAGGCCGGCGGAGAACGGTTCAGCGGTCAAAAAACCGTGGTTGAACAGTACGGCCCCCATACCTCCAGCGAGGTAGAGACACGTAGTATCCTGAACGACCGGGCCCACGGCAGTTTTGTCGGTACCATCAAAATACCCCAGGGGGCCCGCGGGGCCTCCGGTCATGAGACCCACCGCAGTCTGCTCCTCAGCCCGGGGGCCCGCATTGAATCGCTGCCGGAGCTGGAAATAGTGGAAAACGATGTGAGCTGCAGCCACGGCTCCACCGTTACCGAGCTGGATGCCGAAGCCCGTCATTACCTCGAATCCCGCGGAATCAGCTGTGAGGAGACCCGGAAACTGCTTACCGCGGCCTTTTCCGACCAACTCAAGGCCCGTATGCCGGGTGCACAACCCGAGCTCGATGCGTTACACTATTATACAGAGGAAGATGTAGAGGAAACTGCAAAGGAGGACAACCAAAGTGAGTGATACCTTATACCGCGACATACTGCTCGATCATTATAAATCAAAAAAACACAGGTTCGAACTAGTCGACCCGACCAGTAGAGAGGAGGGGAAGAACCCCCTCTGCGGCGATACCATCACACTGTACACCAAAATGGAGGGCGACACAATCGACCAGGTCAGCTATGACGGCCACGGCTGTTCCATCTCGATGGCCTCCAGCAGCATGCTCTGCGAGGCCCTGGAAGGCCGCTCGGTGGACGAGGCGCTCGAACGTATTCAGCAGTTCAAAGAGATGCTGCTCACCGACCACGATGTGGAACTGCCCGACGACATTGCCGATTTGGAGGCGATGGCCGGAGTAAAACAGTACCCGGTACGCATTAAGTGCGCCCTGCTGGTCTGGAACACCGCCGAGCAGATGCTGAAAGAGGCCCGGGAAAAGGAGATTGGGGAAATAGAAGATCAGAAACCTCCCGCCGGGAACAGGGCCTCCGAAAGCGAGGAGTGAGTACATGTACAGCAAAGAGGAACTCCTAGAAAAAGTACATCCCGTCGAAGACCCGGAGATAGGTTTTTCCATCGTCGATATGGGGCTGATTTACGAAATATATCAGGACGAGGAGTGGACAGTCCACGTTAAAATGACCCTGACCACTCCGATGTGCCCGATTGGCCCGACCATCGGTGAACATGTTAAAAACACCCTCCTTCAGAATTCCCACATCCCGAAGGTAGAACTTGAGTGGGTCTTCAGCCCTCCCTGGGACCCTAAAACGATGGCCAACGACGAAGTGAAGTGGGCCATGGGCATCTTTACTTGACAATTTTTTGTATGCCTATACACTACTAGCCAGTTTGATTAAAAGGACACATATACATGGCAGAAGGTGATAAAAAAGTAATTTACTCAATGATGCGTGTGAGTAAATTGCATGGGAAAAAGAGAGTCCTGAAGGACATTTCCCTTTCCTATTTTTACGGGGCAAAAATTGGCGTGCTGGGACTGAACGGTGCCGGAAAAAGTTCGCTCCTCAGGATAATGGCCGGGGTTGATACCCAGTTTGAGGGCGAGGCGGTCCTTTCCCCGGGGTATTCGGTTGGTTTTCTTGAACAGGAACCCCATCTTGAAGATGGAAAAACAGTTCGACAGATAGTAGAAGAGGGTGTGCAGGACACAGTAGACCTCCTTTCAGAATACGAGAAAATAAACGAAAAATTTGCCGAGCCCATGGAGCCGGATGAAATGGAGAAACTCCTCGAACGGCAGGGAGCGGTACAGGAAAAACTGGACGAGCTGGATGCATGGGACCTCGATTCCCATCTGCAGCTTGCCATGGATGCCCTGCGATGCCCCCCGGAGGATCAAGTAGTGGATAATCTCTCCGGTGGTGAACGACGTCGGGTAGCCCTGGTCCGCCTGCTATTAAAGCAGCCGGATATTCTGTTGTTGGACGAGCCGACCAACCATCTGGATGCCGAATCGGTTGAGTGGCTGGAGCACCATCTGCAGCAGTATTCAGGCACCGTTATCGCCGTAACCCACGACCGCTACTTTCTGGACAACGTAGCCGGCTGGATTCTCGAGCTTGATATGGGAGAGGGCATTCCCTATCGTGGAAATTATTCCTCCTGGCTGGAACAAAAACGACAGCGCCTGGAGCTTGAGGAGAAACGGGAAACCGAACGGCAGAAGACCCTCAGCCGGGAGCTGGACTGGATCCGAATGGCCCCAAAGGGGCGACAGTCCAAAAGTAAAGCCAGAATAAACTCCTATGAGGAACTCCTTGCCCAGAATCAGGAAGATCGTCAGAGGGACCTTCAAATCTTTATTCCCCCGGGTCCACGCCTCGGAGACGTTGTGATTGAAGCTGATAAAGTAAAAAAGGGGTATGACGATCGATTACTCGTCGAAGACCTCACTTTCTCGGTGCCCCCTGGAGCAATAGTTGGTATTATCGGGCCGAACGGTGCCGGTAAAACTACCTTGTTTCGGATGGTTACCGGTAAGGAAGAGCCGGATAGCGGGACCCTGAAGGTCGGTGAAACGGTCAAGCTGGGGCATGTTGACCAGATGCGGGAATCTCTCGATCCCGAAAAGAGTGTATGGGAGATGATTTCCGAGGGAAAAGAGGAAATCCAGCTGGGAAAACGTACGATGAACTCCCGGGGCTACGTATCGCGGTTCAATTTTCTCGGGGCGGACCAGCAAAAAAAAGTAGGGGTCCTCTCCGGAGGAGAGCGGAACCGTGTGCAGCTGGCGATGATGCTGAAGAGCGGGGCAAACTGCCTTCTCCTCGATGAGCCGACCAACGACCTGGATGTAAACACCATGCGGGCCCTGGAGGACGGACTGCTGGAGTTTGCCGGATGTGTGATAGTGATTTCCCATGACCGCTGGTTTCTCGACCGTATTGCCACTCATATTCTTGCCTTTGAGGGGGACAGCTCTGTAAGATGGTTTTACGGCAACTACAGTGAGTACGAAGAGGACAGGCATCGTCGTCTGGGAACAGAAGCCGACACTCCACACCGGGTAAAATACAGAAAATTAACAAGGGAATAGGATATGAAAACATTAGCCTTTGGCGAAGTATTATGGGATATAATTAAAGGAAAAGAGTATATCGGAGGTGCTCCCTTTAATTTAGCCTCCCATTTAGCCCGAATGGGGACCGATTCGGCGATGGTGTCGGCCGTCGGCGATGATGAAAGAGGGGACCGGGCCCTGGAAAGTGTAAAAGAGAAGGGGGTGGTTGATACTTTTATCGCTACACAACCAGGTCTGCCGACGGGAATTGTAGAAGTAGAGCTTGATGATGCGGGAAAACCCACTTATGTAATCCGTGAAGGGAGTGCATGGGATTCCATTGTGCTGTCGGACTCACAAATGGAAAAAATCCGCTCGGAAAAATGGGATATTGTCGCCTTCGGCTCCCTGGCACAGCGTACCGAAAGTAATCAGGCTGCCCTTGTGAAAGTATTGGAAGCAGCAGAACCCAAAGAGGTGTTTTGTGATGTAAATTTGCGGCTGGATTATTATTCAAAGACGGTTATAACCCACTCCCTTGAACAGTCCACTATCCTAAAACTAAATGATGAAGAGGTCCCTGTGATTTCTGATCTTATATACGGAAAGGAAATTTCAGGCTTAGACTTCTGTGAAAAAATGAGTGAAGATTGGAATATTCACACCACCGCCATAACCCGTGGAAAGCAGGGGGCTTCGGTATATAGAGCTGGAAAATATATTCATGTTCCGGTTGTAGACGTACCGGTACTAGATACCGTTGGAGCGGGGGACAGTTTTTCCGCGGCCTTTTTGTTCGGACTTTTTTACACTGGAGATATAGAAAAAGCGGCAAATTTAGCTTCCCTGGTAAGTTCATACGTTACTTCAAAGAGCGGGGCAATACCCCATTACGATGAGCCTGTACAAAAGGCAATTGAAAGGGTCTATCGAGAAGCTACGGAATCATAAATAATGACCGCTATCATAATTAGTGGAATATGGCCTGTATTGGTAATGCTGTGGGTTTCTTGATCACCGGTCACTACCACGTCTCCCGGACCTACCTTCTTCATACCATCCGATTCCTGTACTTCCCCCTCACCCTCTTGGATGAGGTAATACTCGGTTTCTCCCTCATGGGTGTGAGGGCCGATGCTTGAACCTACGGGTATATCTATGCGGGCCATAAGACGACCGTTCTTTATTTCTTCCTTCTTAACCAGATGGGTAATGGCAATAGTACCTTCACCCCCACGCATCTTTTCCTTTAATTCGGTTTGCATTGAATCTCTACTGTTGATCATGTTACCCCTTCCTTTTTCTTTATTTCTTACTTTCGTGGTGGAAAATCGTAGTGTCGCTCAAACAACTCCTTTACCTGGGCGGCAACTTTTTCTTCCTCCGGCCCTTCAACGGTAATCTTTACCTCATCTCCCTGAACAAGACCAAGGGAGAGCAACCCCATCACACTATTCAGTTCGATACTGAATCCGTGTGCCTCGGCGTTGATGCTGCCGGAGTAACTTCCAATTTCTTCAATAATTACACCTGAAGGCCGAACATGGATGCCGGCTTGGTTCTGTACAACTGCGGATTCTTCTACCATGATGGTATTGTAATAGAAAGAAACCGGTTTTTGAAGAAGAATAAGAAAGAGTTCTATTTTTTTTTATTAGTTGACGGTTTTATAAAAAGCGGTCCATTCTGTATATGATGAGGACCCTTAAACACACAGTGTTGCTAATGTTGCTCATAATAATGGCGGGAGGCATGCTCCAGTACGGCTGTTCCCGCCGTAAAGAGGAGTCGAAACCTCACCGAATACTTATTGGCTCAAGTAATTGCTCGGTTACTTCTCCCTACACATTATCTAAAGCAATGATTACACAACTAGATAGCACGGTTGATGTGTATGAAAAAAAGTTGGGTTTCAATGATACAAATTCCCAGATAGCTAAAATCAATTCTGCGGCAGGGCTGCAGCTGGTAGAAGTAGATAAAGAGGTAATAAGTATAGTCGGTAAGAGCCTGAAATTTGCCCGCTTATCCCAGGGTCGTTATGATCCAAGCGCAGTCCCCCTGTATTCACTCTGGAGAACTGCAATTGAAGAGGGGCGAGAACCAGATCGCGATGACATTTATGCATTATTGGAGCAGGTAAACTATCGTCGAATAATTGTGAATACAGAATCGAAGGAAATTTTTATTCCGGATAAGGGGATGGAAATTTCCATGGTACCGGGGATGGACGGCTATATTGTTGATAGGGTTTCGGCATTGTTGAATCAAAAGGGCATAGCAGATATATGCGTCTCTAAAGGAATAGTGCAGTGCACTACTGAAAATGAAATAGTACTTTATGAAAGTGAGGGACAAAGCGAGGGGCGAGGTTCTCTACCGGTCATTAAATTAAAAGGAACAAATTTTCATGCTCTTGCCGGGCTCTACAGTGAAGGGCGCTTATTGCTGAATCTCACTACGGGATATCCTGTAAAAAATGGAATTCTTTGTGTCACAACCTTCGGGCCGGATGCGTATGCTGCTGAAGTATTAGCTCATATTGTAGCATCGGGAGGGACCGGTAGTGGTCTCTCTCTGGTTGAAGAAATACCCTTTTTTGAGGTAGTCTGTTTTACAGATAATCGAGAGGTGTTTTGCACTTCCGGAATCAGGGGTTATATTGAATATATTCATCCTGAATATACTTTACACCCCTGATTAATAAGGAAAGAGAGAATGAACAAGTCCCTTATATCCGGTCACTGGTATAGACTGGAGTTGCCCCTGGAAAAAATATTTTACGCCGAATATCGTATTGAAAATAATTCACAAAGCGGAGGGTGGTTCTTTTTTCTGGACGGTTCCAGCAAAAACGCGAATGATATTATCCCCTATCTTACTTCTATTATAGAAATAGATGCACCTGATAGAAGCCGTAAATATGATATCCGCGACTACATGGAAGAATAAGGAGCAGAGGTGCATTCAAAACGCCTGGATAGAGTAGCACTTTTTGCCGCCCTGGCGCTTTTCCTCTCTATAGTTGAACTGGTAATTCCGAAACCCATCCCGTTTTTTCGTATAGGTCTGGCAAATTTACCCCTGCTGATTGCACTCACCCTATTTACACCCCGTGAGTTTATTCTTTTGGTTTTCTTAAAGATTTTTGGTCAGGGGATAGTATCCGGCACTTTGTTCTCTTACGTGTTCATGTTTTCCGCCGCCGGAAGTTTCTCCTCCGGCTTAGTGATGCTCCTTTTAAGAAGATGGTATCCCAATAAGATCTCCCTGATAGGAATCGGGGTTCTAGGGGCCTTAGCCAGTAATAGTGCCCAGTTGTTATTTGCCTCTGCTTTTATCTTTGGTCGAAGCACATGGTTGATTGCACCGCTTTTTTTGCTGGTTGGTACAATAACAGGAGTCATTTTAGGGGGATTTGCCGCTTATCTGCTCCAGCATTCCCGCTGGCTGTCGGCGGCAGCGGAGGCACCTGAGAGCTACGGTACCGGCGAGAACATAAAAGAGGCCGGTTCCATGCCGGTCTCCCCCGTTTTTCGTCTAGTCACCGGACTGTGTATGATTCCGCCCTTTCTCCTGCAGACAAACATTCCCCTTAAATTAGTCCACATACTTTTTTTCGCTCTCGCCTCTGTCTCTCTAGGGAAACGAATACGTATCTTGCCGGGGGTAATGATTGCTGCCGCAGTGACCGGTGCCCAGCTGCTCACTCCTATTGGAGAGGTTATTGCCTATATCGGTTCATTTCCTGTTACCTCCGGGGCCTTGCAGCAGGGTTTTGTAAGGGCGTTGAACTTAGTAGGGCTTGTATATGTATCCCGCTATACAGTCTCTTCCGACTTGCCGATTCCGGGGAAATTGGGGATGCTGCTCTATCGGGTTTTTTATTATTTTGAAGAGCTGACCGCCTACAGAGTGGTTCGGGACAGAGGTGCGGGGTTTAGAGAAAATATAAAACAGGCACTTCTCGGAATCGATCTGTTTTTATTCCAGCTTAGCGGCCCCGAGGGCGGGGCCGCCGGAGGAGGCCTATCCCCCAAGACCAGCCTTAAGTCCAGCCCCAAGACCAGCCGTAAAGCTGGAAACCCGAAAAGAGTAGTACCTCCCCTCATTCTGCTGTGCCTCACAGGGCTCCAATGGATTCTTTATGCCCTGGGGGTGGTGCTCCTGTGAACTTCTAATGGGATCTGCTGCCGAATTAAGAGCGAAAAAACAACTAAAAACTGTACGAGTTGTATTGACATATTTTTTGAGTGCTGATAGCGTTCTCTCTAACCATAAACTTATGTGAATTCTAGGAGTTTTCAGTATGAACAATGCAATAATGAACGTGATGATCGCAATTACCATCTCTATTATCGCCCTCATCATCATTATTATTGCATCCATTCAATCTCTCCTAATTACCAGCCTACTACTAAGCCTATCCGGTATTATTATTCTACTAATTAGCGGAGCTCGGGGTGAGTTCCATTGTTTCTGCCGTAGTACTACGGCCCATTCGGCCTGCTAAATAGCAGCCCGCAACGGGAAAACAGGAACAGTGAAGCTACCTCGACTCAGATGACCCAGGCAATACGTATATACGTAGTATAAGTATACGTGTGGCCGGGCCCCGGTCTATCTTAAAGTCGAAAGCATACACCTAATGTTCCTGCTTTTCTCAATCCTGTTGAAGTGAATGAATTGAGAGGAGGAGATAATGAAAGGTGCAAGGATACTGGTTGAAGCATTAAAAAAAGAGGGGGTGGATACTCTTTTTTGTTATAACGGTGGTGCCGTTATAACGATTTTTGATGAACTTCTTACCCACGGAAAAGAGATAAGGCTCATTCAACCCAGGCATGAACAAGGCGGCACCCACGCCGCCGACGGATACGCCCGTTCAACCGGAAAACCCGGAGTAGTACTGGTTACATCCGGGCCGGGTGCAACTAATACCATCACCGGTATTGCCACCGCGTACATGGATTCGGTACCCCTGGTTGTGTTTACAGGGCAGGTCTCCACTGCAATGATCGGTACGGACGCCTTTCAGGAGGCCGACACTGTTGGGATTACTATGCCGATTACTAAGGCAAATTTTCTCGTTAAAAA
Organism: uncultured Sediminispirochaeta sp.; assembly: GCA_964504785.1. Taxonomy (GTDB): domain Bacteria; phylum Spirochaetota; class Spirochaetia; order DSM-16054; family Sediminispirochaetaceae; genus DSBN01. The sequence goes on from CAZDFY010000003.1 coordinate 58,611, forward strand.
TGTGGAAGAGCTTGCGGGGACCGTAAAAAAGGCGTTTCATCTTGCCGCCACCGGCCGTCCTGGTCCGGTAGTCGTGGACATTCCAAAGGATGTGCAGATGGATGAGACCGAGTTTGAATACCCGGGGATTCCGGACCTGCCCGGCTATCGTCCTAAAGATATCGGCCATCCCCGCCAGGTAAAAACCTTAAAACACTATATTCGGGAAGCCCGAAAGCCCCTGGTAATGTCCGGGGGAGGGGTTACTAGTGCAGGCGCCACGGAATTGGTCAATGAGTTCTGTGACCGTTACGGTATTCCCGTGGTCACGACCCTCATGGGGCATGGAGTTGCCCCCCGGCGTGATGAGTTAAATTACGGGCCCATCGGGATGCACGGCACCCTGTATGGTAATTACGCGCTTCAGAACTGTGATCTTCTTATGGTATTCGGGGCCAGGTTTTCAGATAGGATTATGGGCGATCCGAAGGTGTTTGCCGAGCAGGCAAAGATAGTGCATGTAGATATCGATGCGGCGGAAATAGGAAAAAACGTTGCTGTTGATCTGCCGATAGTCGGACAAATCACCGGCTTGCTTGAAGACCTTAATCGTGAAGAGAGTTATGGAGAATATTCCGAATGGGTTGAGGAGCTTCGCGCGTACCGGGAGGATCACCAACTGGAGTATGAACGCACCGACACATTAAAACCCCAGTACCTTATTCAACTTGCACAGAAATATTTTCCCGAAAACACCATTGTGGCCACAGATGTCGGCCAGAACCAGATGTGGGTAGCCCAGTATTTTCACTTTCATCATGGCCGACGGCTGCTTACATCGGGCGGTTTGGGCACTATGGGCTACGGTTTGCCCGCCGCCATAGGCGCGGCGGTTGGAAATCCGGAAGCCCAGGTGTTGGCGGTAGCCGGCGACGGTGGATTCCAAATGAATATGCAGGAGATGGCGACGGTAAAGCAATACGGCCTGAAGGTCAAAATGCTGTTACTCGATAACAGCTACCTCGGCATGGTCCGTCAATGGCAGCAGCTGCTGTTCGAGAAACGTTATTCCGGCACACACATGGGGAATAACCCGGATTTTTGTATGCTTGCCAAGGCGATGGGCATACCGGCTGCAAAGCTTGAAAAACTAGAAGATGCGGAAGGGATGATGAAGGATTTTGCCGAAAGCGAAGGAAGTATGCTTCTGCATGCGGTGGTAGAGGGCGAAGAGAATGTGGTGCCGATGGTGCCCGCGGGCAAACCCTTAGACCGGGTAATCCGAAAGATGTAGCGGAGAAGGAGAAAAAAATGGGCGAAGATAAAACTATTTACACCGACCACATTATATCGATGCTGGTTTTGAATCACCCCGGGGTATTATCAAAAATTACCAGTTTGATTACTCGAAGGGGCTTTAATATCGACAGTATTGCCGCAGGCCCGACTAAAGAGAAGGACATGTTTCGCCTCACCATTATTGTGAAGGGGGATGACCGGAGTATTGAACAGATTCAGAAGCAGCTCTACAAAATCATCGATACGGTAAAAATTATGACTATCCATCCGGCCAGAAAGGTTGAACGTGAGATTGGTTTGATCAAATTAAAAGCGCCGATGGGTGAGCGGAATGAAGTACTGCAGATGGTAAATGTCTTCAAGGGGCAAATTCTTGATTCCAGTACCAGTGGATTTGTAGTGGAGATTACCGGGAGCAGCGAAAAGGTGGATTCCTTTATCAATCTGTTTCCTGCGAATCAGATAGTGGAAGTGGCAAGGACCGGAATTGTGGCAATGGACCGTTGGGAAAAAAATGGTGTGTAAAACTGCACAGCATTTTATAAATATTGAAATATATACTTAAGGAGAAAAAAATGGCGGAAATTTTTTACGACAAGGATGCTGATCTTAACCTGTTAAAGGATAAAACTATTGCGGTAATCGGCTTTGGAAGTCAGGGACATGCCCACGCATTGAACCTGCATGAGAGCGGATGCAATGTAGTTGTAGGGTTGCGAAAAGAGAGCTCGAGTCGGACTGAAGCGGAAAAAAATGGGGTAAAGGTTGTTGAACCGGCAGAGGCGGCCCGGATGGCCGATATCATTATGTTTCTCGTACCCGACGAGCTGCAGCCTCAGATTTACAAGGAACAGATCGAACCGGGCCTCGAAGCGGGGAATATGCTGATGTTTGCCCACGGTTTTTCGATACATTTCCATCAGATTCAGCCCCCGGAAAATGTTGATATAGTGATGATAGCCCCGAAGGGGCCCGGGCACACTGTTCGCCGTGAATATACCGACGGGCGGGGAGTTCCTGGATTGATCGCCGTGTATCAGGATGCCACCGGCCACGCGGATGAACTCGGAAAGGCCTATGCCATGGGAATCGGATGCACCCGGGCCGGATTGTTTCGCACCAGCTTCAGGGAAGAGACTGAAACGGACCTCTTTGGAGAACAGACCGTTCTGTGCGGAGGCATTACCTCCTTGATGAAGGCAGGTTTTGAAACCCTGGTGGAAGCTGGATACCAGCCGGAGATGGCGTATTTTGAATGTATCAATGAGGTAAAACTGATTGTAGACCTGATTTATGAAGGCGGTTTCGGGTATATGCGTTACTCGATTTCTAATACCGCCGAGTACGGTGATTATATCACCCAGGACAAACTCATTACCGAAGAGACAAAGAACACAATGAGGGGAGTGCTGAAGGATATTCAGACAGGACGGTTCGCGAAGGACTGGATCCTGGAGAATAAGGCAGGTGCGCCTTCTTTTAAAGCTATGCGCCGGCTCGAAACAGAGCATCAGCTGGAAGACGTGGGGGCTAAACTACGCTCCATGATGTCCTGGCTGCAAAAATAGGAGTAAAAAAAATGAAAGAACAGGTATTGGTATACGATACAACTCTGCGTGACGGAGCACAATCGGTGGGGGTAACCTTCTCGATGTACGACAAGCTACAGGTAATGGAAGCCTTGGACGACATGGGAATGCACTATATTGAAGCCGGTTGGCCCGGTTCGAATCCGAAGGATGCCGCTTTTTTTGAAGCGGCACAATCGGCACAGCTGAGGAATGCCCGATTAGCCGCATTTGGTTCAACTCGAATGAAGAATACCCGAGTTGAAGAGGACCGCAATCTTGACCTCCTGCTGCGAAGCAATGTTCCGGTAATCACCATTTTTGGAAAGGCCTGGGATTTGCATGCGGTTGAAGCCCTGGGAACAACACCGGAGGAGAACCTGGAAATGGTGTACTCCTCTGTAAAGTATCTGAAAGAGCGGGTTGATGAGGTTGTCTTTGATGCTGAACACTACTTTGACGGTGTGAAAGCAAACCCCGAGTATGCCTTTGCCTGTTTGAATGCCGCGGTGGATGCCGGCGCGGATTGGCTGGTCCTCTGCGATACCAACGGAGGGGCTATGCCGGATGTCTTTCAGAGGGAGACGGAAAAGGTGGTTTCCCAGTACGCGCTGCCGGTGGGAGTTCATGCGCATAACGACTCCGATTCCGCAGTTGCGAACACTCTGCTGGGAGTAGGCGCGGGGGCGCGGATGGTGCAGGGTACTATGAATGGTTTAGGGGAGCGCTGCGGTAACGCGAATTTGTGTAGTGTCCTTCCGAATCTGAGCATTAAACAGAATTATCCCACAGTAGGTGACAATAATCTCAAAAAACTGCAGGGGGTATCTCACTTTGTTTCGGAGATGTCGAATACTACTCCCTATGAACATATGCCCTATGTGGGACAACATGCCTTCAGTCATAAGGGGGGGATCCATGTGTCGGCGGTGCGTAAAAATCCGCACACCTACGAACATATAGACCCGTCGCTGGTGGGAAACAGCCGGTTTACTACGGTATCCGAACTTTCCGGAAAGAGCAACATCCTGGAGAAAACGAAAAATATGGGCCTTGACGAGGAGTTGAGCAGCGAGACGGCGAAAAAGATCGTTGAGAAAGTGAAGGAGTTGGAATCCCAGGGGTACCACTTTGAGGGGGCCGAAGCCTCCTTTGAACTGTTGTCGGCGGCCCTGATGGGTTCTCTTAAAGAGTATTTTACCTTACACGGGTACCGTGTGATGATTTGGAACAACGGCGACGGCAAAACCTGGTCCGAAGCGACGATCAAAGCATCGGTGCCGGAGCATATATCCCATGAGCAGGGACACACTGAACCGGTAGAACATACCTCCGCCGATGGGAACGGGCCTGTCGAGGCCTTGGATAAGGCGCTGCGAAAGGTATTGGAAAAATTTTATCCCCATATCAAAAAGACCCGGCTTACCGATTACAAAGTGCGTATTCTGAATGAAGAATCGGGGACCTGTGCCTTGACCAGAGTAATTATCAATACCGCGGACGAGGAGACCAGCTGGGGAACAGTCGGCGTTTCGGAAAACATAATTGAAGCTTCGTGGCAAGCTTTAACTGATTCCCTCATTTATAAATTAAAAAAAGACGAAGCCAAACAAAGGGCTGCCGCCGGAAAGGAACCGAATAAGGGTCCCGCCGGTGGATCAGTCGATAACGGAAAGGAGCATGTATATGGAAGGGTACATTAAAATATTTGATACGACTTTGCGCGACGGCGAGCAATCTCCGGGCGCTTCTATGACCCTTGATCAAAAGATTGAAATGGCGGAAGCCCTCGAAAGCCTTGGAGTAGATGTAATTGAGGCCGGTTTTCCGGTTTCATCAAAGGTACAGTTTGAGGCGGTACGACGTATAGCCGGTAGTCTGAAGAAGGCGACGGTAGTCGGATTATCACGTTGTGTAAAAAAGGATATCGATGTCACCTACGAAGCGGTGAAAGATGCTGCCCATCCTATGCTTCACCTCTTTATTGCCACAAGTCCGCTCCATAGGGAATACAAACTAAAGAAGGACCGCAGTCAGGTGCTTGAATCAATTGCCTCTCATCTTGATTATGCGAGACAATACTTCGAAAAGATAGAGTTTTCACCGGAGGATGCCTCACGTACGGAGAACGATTTTCTGCTTGAGGTTATTAAAACAGCAATCGCCCACGGGGCTACTACGGTAAATATTCCCGATACCGTCGGGTTTGCCATGCCCGATGAGTTCGGCTCACTTATTGAGTGGCTCGTGGCTCATGTGCCCGAGTTTCAGGATGGGACCGTTGATCTTTCGGTCCACTGTCACAATGATCTCGGTCTCGCCGCGGCCAATTCTCTGGCCGCCGTAAAGGCAGGGGCGACCCAGGTTGAGGTAACGCTGAACGGGATAGGCGAACGGGCCGGCAATTGCGCGCTGGAAGAACTTGTAATGGGCCTTGAAGTACGGCGGGACCTGTATAATGTGAGTACCCACATAAACAAAGAGTATCTCTACCCGACGGGAAAATTGCTTCAAAATCTTACCGGCCTGCTGTTTCAGAGAAACAAACCGATTTTCGGAGATAATGTGTTCACCCACGAGTCGGGCATCCATCAGCATGGAGTACTCTCACACCGTGAAACCTATGAAATCATGAACCCCACTACAATCGGAAGACACAGTGAGAGTCTGGTAATGGGTCGCCACTCGGGAAAGCACGCCCTTCAGGAGAAACTAAAAACCTACAATATTCGCTTGACCGAAGAGCAGTTTCAAAGGGTTTTTGAAAAATTTGCCGAAATCGCAGACAAAAAGAAGGAAGTCTATGATGAGGATTTATTCTCGATTGTGTCGAATGTACTGGGCGGGATGCTTGAAGGCTACCGGATGCTCTATTTTCACGTGTATACCGGTAACACCCTTATCCCTTCGGCCACAATAAAACTGGAGGAAAAGGACAAGGAGTATGTTGCAACGGCTACCGGCGATGGACCTGTTGATGCGATGTTTAACGCTATTGATGAGTGTTGCGATATCAAGACTAAGCTTGAAGAGTACATAATTCAGGCGGTGGGCTCCGGGAAAGATGCCCAGGGGCAGGTAAAATTGATGCTGGATATTGATGGAGAATTGTTTGCCGGAAAGGCCTCATCGACGGATATTGTTGAGGCTTCAGCACTTGCGTACTTAAACGCGGTGAATCGCTCTGTACTGAAGCGGCTCAAATAAGGAGAAATTATGGATACTACACAACAGGCCCAGACCCTGACGGAGAAGATATTCAGCGAGAAAGCGGGCCGAGCTGTTACGGCGGGGGAGTACCTTTTGCTGGATGTGGATGTTGCCCTGGGTAATGATATTACCGCTCCTGTTGCCATCAAGGAGTTCGAGAAGTTTAATGGGCGGGAGCTCTTCGATCCGGATCGAATTGTATTTGTGGCCGACCATTTCACCCCGAACAAAGACATTCAATCCGCCATGCAGGTAAAAATGGTACGCGATTTTTCCCGGACCCATGGAATCAAAAAGTTTTATGATGTCGGGAAAATGGGGATCGAACATGTACTTCTGCCGGAGCAGGGGTTGGTGAAATCAGGAGATTTGGTAGTCGGGGCCGATAGTCACACGTGTACCTACGGAGCCCTCGGTGCCTTTTCTACCGGCGTGGGTTCCACCGATCTGGCCGGGGTCTTTTTTACAGGAAAAGCATGGTTCAAGGTGCCCGAGGCAATTCGGGTGGAGCTGAAGGGGAGTTTTTCTCCGGGGGTATCGGGGAAAGATCTTATTCTCCATATTATCTCGGAACTGGGAGTAGATGGGGCCAACTATCAGGCCATCGAGTTTACCGGCCCGGGAGTGGCTGAAGTAAGTATGGATTCTCGGTTTACCGTCAGCAATATGGCCATAGAGGCGGGGGGAAAAGCGGGGCTTTTCCCGGTTGACGATGTAACCCGGGCATACGAGTCGCAGCGGGGCATTGAAGCGGCACCCCGGACAGCCGATGACGGTGCCCGATACAGCCGAACCTTAGAGATTGACCTGAATATGCTTGAAGCTACTGTGGCCCGTCCTTTTCTGCCGGAAAACGGTGCTGTTGTCTCTGCACTGGCTTCTGAAAAGGTAAAGGTGGACCAGGTGGTGATAGGAAGTTGTACCAACGGCCGTATAGAAGATCTGCGCAGTGCGGCGGCTGTTTTAGGGGATGCCCGGATAGCAGAAGGGGTCCGCTGTATAATTCTTCCCGGTTCCCAGGAGGTGTACCTGCAATCGATGCGGGAAGGGCTGACGGAAAAATTTGTCACCGCGGGATGTGTTTTTTCTACCCCTACCTGTGGGCCCTGTTTAGGTGGACATATGGGTATTTTGGCCGAAAAAGAGGTAGCCCTATCTACTACCAACCGCAATTTTGTGGGTCGAATGGGCCATGCAAGCAGCGAAGTCTATCTTGCTTCTCCGGCGGTTGCGGCAGCCACGGCCGTTCAGGGATATATCTGCGGACCCGATGCCCCGGCCCTTGAGCGCCTGGGAGAGCTGGAAAAAAAGGGGCCGGAGACAAAGGAAGCTGTTTCAACGGCCCCGTGACCCTTTGTACGAAAATGCAGAACAAGTTTAATCAAGCGAGGACATCATGATACGAGAAGGAAAGGTCTTTAAGTTCGGAGACCATATAAATACGGACGAAATAATTCCGGCCCGGTATCTTTCTACCACCGACCCGGGAGAGCTGGCCAAAAACTGCATGGAAGACGCCCGGCCCGGGTTCGGAGGACAGGCGGATGTGGACGGTAGTATTCTGGTGGCCGGGGAAAACTTCGGCTGCGGCTCTTCCAGAGAGCACGCTCCGATTGCAATAAAAGCTGCCGGAATACAGTGTGTTATAGCAAAAAGCTTTGCCCGTATCTTTCTGCGAAACTGCATAAACATCGGCTTGCCGATTGTAGAATTGGGAGAAACCGATGCTATCGAAGAGGGGGATTACCTTAAGGTAGATTTCAGTTCCGGGGAGATGTCGAATAGTACCCAGAAGAAGGAGTTTGTCATCAACACCTATCCCGAGTTTCTGCAGCAGATTATCCGCAGTGGCGGGTGGCTTTCCTATGCCACCACACACCTGGCACCGGAGCGGGTGCTGAAAGGGGGCAGCTGAGATGAGCTATAAAATCGCACTGCTGCCTGGTGATGGTATCGGCCCTGAAGTAATGGATGCAACTCAAAAGGTACTGGAGGGGGTACGTAAAAAATACGGCATCCAGTTTGAGTATGAAAGAGGACTTATAGGGGGGGCGGCCCTAGACGCCTGTGACACAGCGCTCCCCCAGGAGACCCTCGAAGTGTGCCGCCGCTGCGATGCGGTGTTGCTGGGAAGTGTTGGAGGGCCGAAATGGGACACCCTGCCGCCGGAGAAGAGACCCGAGCGGGGAGGTCTTCTGGCCTTGAGAAAGCAGCTGAACTTATTTGCAAATTTACGCCCAGTGCGGGTGTATCCGGAAATAGCTCACCTCTCGCCACTGAACAGCCGGCGGATAGAGGAGGGGGTAGACCTTTTGACCGTTCGTGAGCTTTCCGGGGGGATCTATTTTGGTGAACCGAAAGAGAAAAATGAGAACTACGGATTGGACACCATGTACTACGAGAAAGAGACCATCCGGCGGGTGGCGAAGATTGCCTTTGAAGCGGCGGGGCGAAGAAGGAAAAAGCTCACCTCGGTGGATAAGGCCAATGTGCTCTACAGCTCCCTTCTGTGGCGTGAAACCGTTGAAGAAACTGCACAGGAGTATCCGGAGGTGAAGGTAAATCATATGTACGTTGATAATGCGGCTATGCAGCTTATTCTCAATCCTGGACAGTTTGATGTTATTCTTACGGGTAATCTTTTTGGTGATATACTATCCGATGAATCTGCAGCCCTTCCCGGTTCTCTTGGGGTCTTACCCTCCGCTTCCCTAGGGAGCTCGGTACACCTGTTTGAGCCTGCCGGAGGTTCCGCCCCGGATATTGCCGGAATGAACAAAGCCAACCCGGTTGCGCAAATTCTATCTGCTGCAATGATGTGTGAATACGGATTGGGCTTGGCCGAAGCAGCCTCTGCAATAAGAAGTGCAGTTGAAAAAAGCTTTGCCGAGGGGGTGTGTACGGCGGATATGTTGTCGGGCCCGGACACCGCACCGGCAAGTACCACAGAAGTGGCCGAAACAATAACCGGATTTATTTCTCAGTGAAACTAATTGAACTTTAATGTACGTAAATGCAACAATATTAATTTTATTGTTGCATTTTAAATGTATAAGCGTGCTATATGCTTGTAATAAATAAAAAAATCCGTTGTAATAGGGCCTGGGCATGCGCTGTTTGTAATGGAAATGAAATCTAGTGTGCCCGAAAATCAGCAGTGAGAGGCGTTGTATGAATAAGGTCCTTGAGAAGCTTCAGTTATCCGACCAAGTGTATAAAATGAAGCTTGAAGCCCCATTAATTGCCCAGGAGCGCAAACCTGGACAATTTGTAATAGTACAAAAAGATACAAATTATGGTGAGAGAATTCCCCTTACCATTGCAGATGCCGACCCTGATGAGGGATCTATAACCATTATTTTCCAGACAGTTGGTAAAACCACCATTGAGTTATCACAGTTTGAACCGGGCGATTCAATTGAGAATGTACTCGGGCCTCTAGGGCAGCCCACCCATATTGAAAAAGTCGGTACTGTTGTCTGTGTTGGCGGAGGGATCGGGGTGGCGCCAATGCATCCGATTGCCCAGGCCCTAAAAGACGCCGGTAACAAGGTAATTATCATTATCGGAGCCAGGAACAAAGAGCTTGTCATTATGGAAGATGAAATGAAGGCTATTGCTGATGAGCTGATAGTAGTTACCGATGACGGTAGTTACGGCCGCAAAGCCCTGGTCACGGAACCCCTAAAGGAGCTCTGTGAAAATGATCCCCCCGATGAAGTAGTAGCTATCGGCCCGCCGATAATGATGAAGTTCGCCGCTGAAACAACCCGGCCCTTTGGAATTCCTACTATAGTATCCTTAAATACCATTATGGTCGACGGCACCGGAATGTGCGGCGGCTGCCGGGTCACAGTCGGCGGAAAAACGAAATTCGTCTGTGTTGATGGACCGGAGTTTGACGGACATCAGGTTGATTTTGACAATATGATGCTGCGTTTAGGAGCGTATAAAGACCTAGAAGAAGAGCAGACCCACAAATGTCGGCTCGATGCACAAATAGAGGCTAAACAGGCAAAGGAGTCGAAATGAAATCCCCCGAAGAACTAAAACGCGAAGCTGATGAACTATTCGAAGGGATAGTCGGTGTAGAGTTGAAAAATAAAGACCGCATGAAGATCCCCTCTCAGGAGATGCCGAACCAGGATCCTGATGCGCGTATAGAAAATATGAACGAAGTTGCAACCGGATATTTTGAGCACCAGGTGCGGGTCGAAGCGGCCCGCTGTCTCAACTGTAAAAACGCACCCTGCATAGAGGGCTGTCCGGTAGCCATCGATATACCCGGATTTATAAAAGCGGCCGAGGCCGGCGATTTTGACAAGTCGGTGCAGATTATCAAAGAGAGCAGCCTGTTGCCGGCCATTTGCGGCCGGGTCTGCCCGCAGGAGACCCAGTGCCAGGCCACCTGTACGGTGGGGAAGGCCCTCAAGGATCCCCTCAAATCGGTTTCGATAGGGCGTATTGAGCGTTATGTGGCGGACCTTGAGCGCGAATCCGGTAAAAAATCGATCCCGGAAATTGCCCCCGACACCGGTAAGAAGGTAGCTGTAATAGGCTCCGGACCGGCGGGTATTACCGCCGCAGCGGACCTCCGAAAGGCGGGGCATCAGGTAACAATTTTCGAGGCCTTCCATAAGCCCGGCGGGGTAATGATCTACGGTATCCCCGAATTCCGCCTGCCGAAGGCTATTGTACAGGAAGAGTTTGATACCTTGACGGCCATGGGAGTTGAGCTTCAGACCAACTTTCTTGTTGGCCGCACCCGCAAACTTACCGATTTGATTGAAAAAGACGGCTACGATTCGATCTTCATCGGCAGCGGTGCCGGGCTTCCGAAGTTTATGAATATCGAGGGCGAGAATCTGGTAGGTGTGTTCAGTGCAAACGAGTATCTGACACGCTCCAATATGATGAAAGCCTATGATGAGGACCATGCCGACACACCAATATACCACTCAAAGCGGGTCGCGGTGCTTGGAGGCGGAAACGTTGCAATGGATGCCGCCCGAACAGCAGTTCGTTTGGGTGCGGAGAAGGTATATATTATCTACCGACGAACTGAAGTAGAGATGCCGGCCCGAGTCGAAGAGGTGCATCACGCCAAGGAAGAGGGCATAGAGTTTATGCTGCTGCACAATCCAAAACAGATACTTGGTAATGAGAACGGCCGAGTAAAAGGGCTGGAACTGCTCACTTATGAACTCGGCGAACCGGACGACTCCGGACGCCGCCGACCGGTCCCGATTGAAGGAAGCGAAAGCATTCTGGATGTTGATACGGTAATTGTTTCAATCGGTAACGATTCAAACCCCCTGCTTGAGCACACTACTGATAATCTTGAGACCAACAAATGGGGCAACATTGTGGTGAATGATGATCTGGAAACCTCAATTGACCGGGTGTATGCCGGTGGAGACATCGTGCTTGGGGCTGCAACGGTTATTCTGGCGATGGGGCAGGGGCGCAAGGCCGCCGCTCAAATTAACGAGCGACTGGCCAAGGAGTAATCCACGGTGAGTAATTCACGGGTAGTACAGGCCTAGAAATACCCATCCTATTCAGCCGGTTCGCATTGAATATATCTTCCCCCGATGATCAATTGGGGGAGGAGTATATCATGGGGTTCGGAGGGTATTGTATCTAAAAGCTGCACTGAAAAGCCTATTCCTACCGGTACCATGCGCCGATCTTTCATCAGCAAGGGGTAGCGGCTTAGCCACTTATCGTAATATCCCTTTCCACGACCCAGACGATGTCCCCTGCGATCAAAGCCCAAGCCGGGAGTCGCGATTACACAAAGCCCATTTTCGTCGGTAGATAGAAATTTCTCAGGGGAAAAAAGGGGGACGGTATCGCGGGGTTCCCAAATGCCGTAAGAATTGTACTCCAAATCGAGATACGGGTCCGCCCCCCCTCGGGAGATCAGATAAAACTCCATCTCCTCGCCCTGTATTCGCGGTGCCCATACCCGTTTTTTCTCTGAAACCGCTGTCTGTACTATTCCCTTTGTATCTATCTCTCCCGGCATAGAAAGGAAGAGTAACACGTCCCTGCTGCGGCTCCATTCGGGGAGGCTGGAAAACCCTTCGGCCATCGCCTTTGATTCATCCTTCCTCTGCTGTTCAGAGAGCCCTTTTATTCTTTCCTGTAATTTTTTTCGCAGTTCTGATTTCCTGGAATCCATGGTTACTCCTTTGCGGGAAGCCTAAGGGCCACTGCTGTCTCCAGGTGATAGGTATGGGGGAACATATCCATCGGCTGTATTTCTAGAAGTTCATACCCGGCTTCCAAAAAAAAGCGCAGGTCCCTGGCCAGAACAGGGGGACTACAAGAGACATACAGCACCAGGGGGAACCCCATTTCTGCTATACGGCCGGCTTTTCCGGATAAACCCTGACGGGGGGGATCGAAGAGTGCAGCCCGGATATCCGGTGACTGTGTGCTGATAGTAGAAAGAATCTTTTGAAAAGGGGCCCGGCGGTAAGAGAACCCTCCCTCACGGCTATGAGAAGGAACCGATAAAGGAATACTCCTGCGGGCTTTTTCAATAGCAGGACGGGAAATATCATATCCAGTTACCCTCACCCCCAATTCACCGAGGGGAATTGAGAGGTTCCCATCGCCGCAGAAAAGATCCAGAACCATATCTCCGGGGCGGGTATTGTTCTTTACATGACGGTAAATAAACTGCTGAAGGGAGCGGTTGATGTGGCGATTCGTCTGCAGGAATCCACGTTTTGAATGATCTCCCTGGTAGAGAAAGCTGTAGTCCGCCTCCACGCCCTCCTCAGATACTACTTCTGCTTCCAGCGGTGACCCTGATGGAATATCTCTCTTAATCCGGGGAAGTATTTTGTTGATAACCGGCTCCATCAATACACACTTGTCGATCGGGACAAGGGTATTACTATGCTCCCGAAAGAATCCTACCTCCCCGGCGGCATCTATTTTGAATCGGGCTGTGCGGCGATATTCGTAGGTTACGGGTGAGGGGATAGGAGGTGGAACAGAGATTTCGACCCCTGCGGTTTTCAAGAGAATACCCTCCAGATGGGAGCGCTTGGACTCAAGCTGTTGCTGATACCCGATATGCTGCCACTGACATCCTCCGCATTCGCCAAAATACGGACAGGGAGGGGATACCCGTTCGGAGGACTGTGAGATAAAGGAGACCGCCTTGGCCCGGAGGAATTTTTTCTTTCTCTGGGTAATTTCTACCTGAACAACATCACCGGGGGCGGTAAAGGGGACAAAGCAGACCATATTGTCTATTCGACCTATACCCTCCCCTCCAAAGGCAAGATCAGTAATCTCAACTTGATATAACCGATTCATTATCAGTAATACTGCTTTAAGCTTGGAAAAAAATCAACTCTGCTATACAATAGCACTCATAATTTTGTAACGGCAGGACGGGATGGCGGCACTAGTTAATTTAGGTTCGTTATTACTCTTTTTCTATTTTGCCTTTGTAATTGTGCTTACTGTTCAGATCGTATTGGACAACAAGCCCCCTGAGGTGGCGGTTGCATGGATTCTTGCAATCTACTTTTTACCTTATTTCGGAGCGGTCCTGTATCTGCTAAGCGGTGTGAACTGGAAGAAAAAGAAAATTATGAAGCAGCTTCCGGAACGCACCTTCAAAACTTATTTAGGACCCATTTTAGAGCAACAGAAGAATTTCCTGCAAAATAACGATCCGGACAACGAAGTCCACAGTGATATAAGCAAAACAATAAGCCTCGCCCTTCAATCCGGTAACAGTATTTTAACTCTCAACAACAGTGTCCACATGTATTATGAAGGCGGCGGGTTCTTTGACGACCTTATTCGTGATCTTGAAACGGCCGAAGAAACCATCAACATGGAGTTTTTTATCTACCGTTCCGATGAGCTGGGCAGGCGCATAAAAGATATCCTAGTGCGAAAGGCGAAAGAGGGTGTGAAGGTAAGGATGCTCTTTGACGGAGTGGGCTGTTTTAATAAATTGAGCTGGAAATTCAAGGGGGAACTCAAAGATTCGCCTATTGATGCCCGCTATTTTCTTGATCCTATGAATATTCTTTCAAGCCGGCTGCTTAACTACCGGAACCACCGTAAAATTGTAGTAATTGACGGAAAGGTCGGCTACACCGGAGGCATGAATTTAGGATTGGAGTATATGGACGGCGGCCCGAGGTTTCACCGCTGGAGGGACACCCATATGCGTCTTGTTGGGGAAAGTGTACAGATGCTCCAGGGGGTGTTTCTTTCTGATTGGTATAACAGTGGGGGAGATGTAGTACAGGACGCCCGGTTTTTTCCGCTTCCCCTCGAGAAGGATAGTTACATTCCAACTCAAGTGGTAGTCAGCGGGCCGGATTCCGACTGGAATTCCATAAAGAAGCTTTTTCTTCACCTTATCAGCAATGCCAATAACCGTGTCTATATTCAAAGCCCCTACTTTATTCCCGATCAGTCATTGATGAATGCCCTTGAAACGGCGGCCCTCAGCGGGGTTGAGGTAAACCTGATGATGACCGGCCGGCCTGATAAGAGAATACCCTTTTGGGTAGCCTATACCTATTTTGAGGACCTGTTAAACGCGGGGGTGAATATTTATCTCTATGAGGAGGGCTTTCTGCATGCTAAAGTGTTGATAGTTGATGAAATAATTTCTACCGTCGGCAGTTGTAACATGGATACGCGAAGTTTTCACCTTGATTACGAAGTAAATGTATTTTTTTATGATAAGAAAACCACCTCCGGCCTTATTGCACAATACAATGTTGATGTTGCAGAATGTAGACAAATCACCTTTGAAGACATTCGGGAGCTTTCAATCTTCCGTCGTCTGAGAAATTCGATATTTAGAATGATTGCTCCAGTGCTCTAACCGGGCCGGGAGAAGTATCAGTGAGAGGTAATGTAATTGAAGAATTCAGTAGTATACTGCAGCTTTCTGTTGATCTTACTAGTTTTATATATCTGTATTCCGGCGCTTGTGTTTGGCGCCGATGCATCGGATAATAATGATTACAGACTTACCCATATCGCCCGGGCTGCGGGGGGTCACATGTACGCCCTTACAGACCGGCACGGAGCTCTGTTGTCGAAGGACCGGGGGAGCGAGTGGCGGTCTATAAATGAGGGGCTGCCCCTTGATCAGGTATGGCCCTTTGAGGAGAACACCTACAGGCGCTTTACCTCTCTCAGTCTTGATACTCATAATAAAAAGCGGATAGCGGCGACTACCAGCAGTTCTTTATATGTGAGTAAGGATGCGGGGCGGGCTTGGAAGGAAATCTCATTAAAATATCCGGTCAAATCAAAGAATTATCTTACCGCTGTGAGCTTCGATCCTCTTCGACCCGAGAGGATCTATTTAGGAACTTCCTTCAATGGTCTTTTTATCAGCAACGACGGCGGTGCAAGCTGGAAAAAAGAATCGGATTTTATTGACGAGTTGTACAGGGGGGCCGGTTTTTATGAAGAAATTACCGATCTGGCAATGGTTCCTGAGCACCCGGATGAGCTTTTTATTGCCTCGGTCTTTGATAATCTAATTTTTCGTTACAACACTGAATCTCATGAAGTGGTCGAAATCGAAATGCCGGAGGAATCGGAGAATATTCTTTCTATAAATAATTACAATGGGGGAGTTACCGATGAACCTGCTCTGGAGGTGCATTTTGAGGGAAGCCGCGGAATATATAATCTAAAAACCCGTGAATGGAACTTTCGTCCCCCCTTACTCCGTTCCCAGATTAGGACCGTCCTTGGAAAAACTTCTGATTCATTAAATAGAAATACCGAAGAGAGCGATACGCATAGGGATGTGCGGGCCCTTTATCTGAATGCCTACAACGTAACCGACGGCCACATCGATGAGCACATAAGCTTTATGAAAGAGCACGGTTTTAATGGAATTGTAGTCGATGTAAAGGATGACTGGGGGCGTCTCACCTACGGGTCGAAACTGGATAGGCCGAAGGAGATCGGCGCTGTTCATACCATCTTCGATATTGCAAAGCTGCTGGAAAAAGCCCATGCTGAGGGGATCTATGTGATAGGGCGAATGGTTGTCTTTAAGGACAAGCGCCTGTATCAGGCGGAGGACAATAAATATGCCCTCTGGGATGTACAGCAGAATGCTCCTTGGGCGCATACCGTACCTGAGAAATATGAAGAAGAGGGGGAAGAGAAAACCCGCTATGTACAGAGGGAGTTCTGGACCGACCCTTTTAGTGAGGGGGTATGGGACTATAACATTGAAATTGCCGAGGAACTTGAGTCTCTTGGAATAGATGAAATCCAATTCGATTACATCCGATTTCCCTCCGACGGAGACCTCTCAACAGCCCGATATCGTTTTAGAAAGCCGGGGATGTTGAAAACTGAGGCCATTGAATCCTTTGTAAAAAAGGCGGCGGAGGATATTTCCATCCCTATTTCCGTGGATTTGTATGGTTTTAATTCATGGTATCGTATGGGAAATTGGATCGGACAGGATATAGGGATGTTGGCGGAGTATGTTGATATAATTTGTCCAATGTACTACCCCTCACATTTTCCCTTTCAGTTTCTATCCCGGGACAACTATATCCACAGGGCATACGAACTCTACAAAATCGGCACCCAACGGGCCCAGAAGATTGTGGGGCCTAGTACCAGTATTCGTCCCTATGTGCAGGCCTTTCTCATGGGACATGAGCTTTCAATGGAGGAGCCGGAGTATTTTAACTATCTTAATCGACAGCTGGAGGGTATAGTGCAGGCCCAAGGCGGCGGCTATACCCTGTGGAATAATATGAATAAGTACTATATGGTGAACGGACGGGTGTCGGAACTAAACCAAAGGCTGCTGGACTCTGATAAAAAAGAGGAGAGAGAAAAGCCGGACCAGACCCTGTAACTTACCGGCGATTCTCATTAGAATATCCGGTAACTCACCTTTGAGGAGTTGTGCGGAGGAATGAATTTATTCACTGATGTTTGGGTAGTTGAGAATGTGCTGCGACCGTTTCTGGATATAGCCATTCTTTCTTTTCTCTTCTACCAAATTTACAAGCTTATCGCGCAGACCCGAGCTATTCAGTTGATAAAGGGTGCGCTGTTTCTTTTATTGATTTACGCGGTGGCCTTTTTCCTGCGACTGCAGACCCTTTTGTGGATCATTAACAGCCTTGCGACTGTATTGGTAATAGTTATAGCAATCGTCTTCCAGCCGGAATTACGGACGATGTTTACCCGAATCGGAAGGGGTGAGCTATTTCGTTTTGCCTCCCGGGCGAATGTTGAACATATAGAAACCGTTATAAATGCGTTAGAAGTTCTGGCCGGACGCAAGAGGGGTGCTTTGATTGTATTTCCCCGGCAGGTGGGACTAAAAAATCTAATCGATAACGGGACCCGTTTGAATGCGGAACTCTCATCGAGCCTGTTAATAACAATATTTGGGTTTGACACTCCCCTGCATGACGGGGCGGTGGTTGTGCAATCGGGAAAACTTGTTTCGGCGGCCTGTTTCCTTCCGCTTAGTGAACAGGTTGATATACGGCGGAGTTTTGGGACCCGACACAGGGCTGCCCTGGGAATGGCGGAGGATACCGATTCGGTAATTCTGGTGCTTTCGGAGGAGACGGGCGCTTTGTCCCTAGCCTACGACGCAAATCTATACTACGATTTATCATCAAAAGAGGTGCGGCGGACCCTTCGGAACCTGTTGGGGGTATCAGGGGAATCAGCGGAAGAGAGTGAGGATATTTCAGTTGCAACTTAATAAGATTTTTGAAGGAATAACTCATAACTGGCCCATAAAGATTCTTTCGATAGCGGCGGCGGTACTGCTGTTCCTTTTTAATCAAATGGCGACGCTTGAGGAACGTTTTCTCAGTGTACCCCTGGAAATTCGTACCGGCGAACAGTATATACCGGCGGAAAATTATCCCCATACGGTCCGGGTGACCCTTCGTGGGCGGAGCGAAGAAATAAACCTTGTGTTGGAAGATGATATAAAGGTGATTGCCGATTTCAGTGAATATGAACAGGAAGGACACTACACAGTACCAATACGGGTAGTGAAACAAGGGAGCCTCACCCATATAGATCCCTTGGAATTGCAGGTAGAACCAAAAAAGCTCAGCTTAAAGATTGAGAAAAAGCTTTCTAAAAGTGTAAAGGTTGAACCGCTTCTTGAGGGGTATCCGGCCAAGGGCTATGAGCTTAGTCAGTATTTCCTTACCCCTTCTTCAGTTGAAATAGAGGGCCTTGAGAGTACAATTGAAGATCTAAAAGCCGTTGAAACCGAACCAATTGAGCTTGACGGCCGTAAGGAGGACTTTACCCTTCGACTACGGCTCAAAAGGCCGGATCAGTTTTCCTCTTTTCCCGGTGGAGATACCGTCGAGTTCTTTGGTATAGTTCAGGAAAAAACGATCTTAAAAACTGTTGAAAATATTGATCTCATCGCGCTTGACCTCTCCAATGAACTGCTTGTATCCGGAGTACCTGGAGACACCCAATTGACAGTTCAGGGAAACCAGCTGATGCTGGAGAAAGTAGATACTGAAGATTTTATGCTTACCTTCGACTGTTCCGGCATTGAAGAACCGGGTATATACGAATTGAAGGTAACCCCCGATGTACCTCAGGGAGTGGTGGTACTAAAATACAGTCCTACCAGGGTTGAAGTCGAGGTGACCCGATTGGAGGATCTGGAATGATATTGGGAATGGGGATCGACATAGTGAGTGTAGAGCGTATGAGGCATTGGTGGTACAACGAAAAATTGCTCCATCGGTTTTTTCATGATGATGAGATTGAGGCTGTACACCATAGACAAAGCGGGGCTGTTCTCTCTTTAGCAGCGCGTTTTGCCGCGAAGGAGGCTTTTGGAAAAGCCCTTGGTACGGGGATGCGAAACCTGGTCCTACGGGATATTCAGGTGGTAAATTCTCATAACGGAAAGCCCGACATTCAGTTGCATGGTACCGCCCTGGAGGCTTTTCACCGCCACCGCGGGCACTCAATTCATCTTACAATGACCCATGAACACGATATGGCTGTAGCTTTAATCGTAATAGAGGGGGATTAAGATGGTCGCAAAAGCTGGAGACTCTATTACCTTTTTCTCAAAGAAGTCCTTAACGTGCCCCGTCTGCAATAACGAGTTTTATCGTGAGGATATGCGCACAGGACGGGGGAGAATGGTTGCCGGCTCGCTCACCGATGAGTTGCGGCGTTTGTATGAGCCAACTGAAAAATATGGAGAGGTGTATCCGATAGTGTACAGCATTACAGTATGCCCCGCCTGTCTGTATGCTGCTTTTCCCCAGGATTTTAATGCAATTCCCGTGACCACCGCAAAGGCACTGGAAAACTCCCGTGGAAGCCGAGAAAGCAGCTTAACAAAAGTATTTCCTGATTTAGATTTTACCCAACCCCGGGAGCTGCCCTCAGGTATTGCTTCCTATCATTACGCGATAATGAGTATGGAGCAGTTTCCCCCCGAAATGAGTCCGACTGTGAAAAGGGGGATTGCCGCCCTGCGGGCTGCCTGGCTCTGTAACGACCTCCATCGCAAACAGCCGGGGGAACATTACGATTATCTTGCTGAAATTTACTATCATAAGGCGTGGTTTTTCTATTCTGAGGCCTTGAGGTATGAAGAGGATGGCAAAGAGGGGATTACCGATGCTGGTTTTCTCGGGCCCGATCTTGATCAGAATTACGGGTATGATGGTGTTTTGTATATTTCCGCCCTGCTTGAGTTTCTCCATGGGGCCCAAAGCGATGAAGAAAAGCGGAAAATGTCCCTTGAGCGGGCAAAAACCACCGTTGGAAGGCTGTTCGGTCTGGGGAAAGCCTCGAAGGACAAACCTTCTACGCTCCTGGAACGGGCACGTGACCTGCATGCAAAAATTAATAGCGAGCTTAAGGATAGCTAAGAGATACAGCCATGGCGGTCCGGATAAAACTAACAATAGCATACGACGGCACCCGTTACGCCGGCTGGCAGGTGCAGCCGAAGGACCCCACTGTTCAGGAGAAGGTAGAAAAGGCCGTTGCTGAAGTGCTGAATCAGCGTGTTCCGGTGGTTGCATCCGGACGGACTGATTCAGGGGTCCATGCCCGTGGACAGGTGTGCCATCTTGATTCGTCGAATGAGAATATGCCGGCGGAAAAGTACTCCCTTGCGCTTAACCGACATCTTCCACCGGATATCCGGGTTATAGAGAGCGAGGCGGTAGCTGAGGATTTTCATGCCCGATATAGTGCAAAAAGCCGTGAGTATAGGTACTATATGCTGCCCCATCGCACTGTCCAGCCCTTTTACCGGCCCTACTGTTATAGCAACTCCGGGTTACCCCCGGTGGAATTGCTCGATCAGTATGCAGCTTGTATAGTGGGGGTACATGATTTTACCACCTTTTCGGCAGTGGGGGATGAGAGCCCTTCTAAAATCAGGGAAATTTTTGCAGCTTCCGTATATATGCAGAGGGGAGTACTAGTTTTAAGGATAGTGGGGAATGCTTTTTTATGGCGGATGGTCCGTTCCCTGACCGGTACTATGCTTGACCTTGGGCGGGCAGGCGAAGCTCCTCACTCCATGGCGGAGTTATTACAAAGAAAAGACCGATCCGCCGCCGGCACAACTGCCCCTGCCCACGGACTATTTTTACACAAGGTGAGCTATGGAACAGAAGAAGCTTAAGCACTATTGGGATATCTTGAACTCCGCAGAAGCGTATCTGCGGGGAGGGCGGCGAACCGATGCTTCAGCCCCCCCTGAGCTGCTCTATACGCCGGGTGGGGAGACAAGGAAGGAACAACTTTCGTCAAGCCCAGAGGCGGGGGATGTGCATGGTCCTACCGAAGACTCCCTGGAAAAAATCGCCGAGGAAGTAAGGGCCTGTAGAAAATGCCGGCTTGGGGAGACTCGGCGCAATGCGGTTCCCGGGGAAGGGGTTTCTAATCCGAAATTGATGATAATCGGTGAAGCACCGGGGGCCCAGGAGGACGGCAGCGGACTTCCTTTTGTCGGCCGTGCCGGACAGTACCTTGATAAGTGGCTCAGTGCAATTAATCTAAGTCGGAGGGAGGATGTTTTTATTGGAAACATAATAAAATGCAGGCCCCCCGATAATCGTGATCCCCTGCCTGATGAAACTGCGGCTTGTATGCCCTTTTTAAAACGTCAACTGGACCTCATACAGCCCCGGGTAATACTGACGCTGGGGAGAATCTCCACCCATATTCTTACAGATACAACAGAGGGAATCGGCAAACTGCACGGTCGGGTGTTTCACTTCCGCGGTGTACCGCTTATACCGACATACCATCCAAGCGGGGTGCTGAGAAATCCGGTGTATCGCAAGCCTGTGTGGGATGATCTGCAAAAAGTACAGCGAATTATTGAAAAGCAGGAATAGGAAAACAATACTGTGCCGGGACAAGATCCACAACTAAATTTATCCTCCGATGACATGCCCACCCCTTCTACTGGAGCTGATCGTAACGATGATGGCCCTGGAGGGGCGCTTGAAGCTGGTGCAGCGGCAGAGTTTTTACAGGTGGTATTCAATTTGCCCCTGGAAGGGCCTTTTACCTATCGCCGGCCCGAGTCCGGGACTGCAGTAAAGATTGGGATGCGTGTAGAGGCCCCTTTTCGTGGGCGCCTAAAGACCGGATATGTAGTTGCTGCTACCGACCAACAGCCGGCGGGCAATTTCAAAATATTGTCGGTAAAACGGTCTCTTGATAAGGAAATTCTATTTGAAACACCACAACTGGAATTGGCGCGATGGCTTTCAAGGATGTATTTCTGTTCTCTAGGCGAGGCACTGTCGATAATCATTCCTGGAGGAAAACGTGAAAGAAGTGCCCAGTTTATTCCCGCCGAGGAAGATTCTTTTCGTGTTCCCGCAAAACTCTCTGAGGCACAAGTCAGTGCACAGGAGAGAATCTCTGAAGGAACAGAGAGGATGTATTACCTGTACGGAGTAACCGGCTCAGGGAAAACCGAGGTGTTTCTCCAGTTAGCCCGCCGTACGATTGATCGGGGAGAGGCGGTGGTGTATCTTGTACCGGAGATAGCCCTTACCCACCAGTTGATACAGCAGGTCCACTCTCGCTTTGGCTCTACCGCTGCGGTATGGCATTCCAAGTTAACGCCGTCACAAAAGCTAAAGGAGTGGCGCAGAATGCAGGCCGGAGAAGTTCGTTTTGTTATCGGAGCCCGCAGCGCGGTATTTAGCCCTATGGTTAAAATAGGATTATTTATCGTAGACGAAGAGCATGAGACCTCCTATAAATCAAGCCGGAGTCCCCGGTATCATGCCCGCCAAGTGGCAATGAAGCGGTGTGCGGACAACAATGCAAAGCTTGTAATGGGCAGCGCCACTCCCAGCATTGAGGCGTATGAACTCATGGGCCGGGGGACAATTGTGAAGCTTGAACTACCGGACCGGGTATCCGGAGGTAACATGCCGTCAATCGAAACTGTTTCAATGCAGGGTCAGCCTCACACGATATCCAATCAGCTTATTGATGAAATCCAAAAAACAGCGGCGATGGGAAAGCAGACAATTTTGTTTTTGAATCGCCGCGGCTTCAGTTACTTTTTCCATTGCCGGAGTTGCGGGTATGAGATGAAGTGTAGTCACTGCTCGGTGAACCTCACCTTTCACAAAGCTACCCATCGCATGGTATGTCATTATTGCGGTTTTAGTCGTACACCGGTAGATGTGTGCCCCGAATGCGGGTCCCTTGATGTAGGCTATTCGGGGTTTGGAACGGAAAAAATTGAGGAGGATATAAGGCAGCTGTTCCCGCAGCTGAAAATTGCCCGGGTTGATACCGACTCGACCCGCAAAAAGGGGAGTCTGCAAAAAATCTTAAAAGAATTTCGGGGCGGGGAGTACGATCTTTTACTGGGTACCCAGATGGTTGCAAAGGGGCTTAACTTCCCCGGTGTGCGGCTGGTTGGTATTGTGTTGGCCGACAGTGCACTTAATCTCCCTGATTTTCGTGCCGGTGAACGAACTTTCAATTTAATAGTTCAGGTGTCCGGCCGGGCAGGACGGTTTATGGAAGAGGGGAAGGTATTGGTGCAGACCTATAAGCCCAATGTACCGGCAATTCGGAAAGCAGTTGAAAACGATCTTGCACATTTTTACCAGGACGAACTAGAGGTCCGCCGACAGCTCATGTTTCCCCCTTACTACAGGTTGTTCAGGATAGTAGTAAGGGGACGAGAGAAAAAGAGAGTAACTTCGCTCACAGAAGAGTGTGGGACCCAGATTGCTCCGGTTGAGAAAATTGACGAAACAACCGAGCTGTTGGGCCCTTCCCCTTGTCCCATTGAAGTAATTGCAGGAAACCATCGGGAGCAGTTGCTGATTCGTACTAAGAATTTTTCTAAAGTGCATGCTTTTATCTACCAGTGGTACCGGAAATTTGAATGTCCGAAGGGTCTGTATGTTGAAATTGATGTTGATCCGGTCAGTCTGCTGTAACCATAATTGACGGTATGAATGCTTTTTAGTACTATTAACATATGTTGGATATAGTAACATTAGGCGATGAAGTTCTGCGGGAACAGGTCGAAGAAATAAAGGACGTAAACGGAGAAATTGCCGATTTAGCTCAGAATATGATTACGGCAATGTACGAGGGCGATGGAATTGGGCTTGCAGCACCTCAGGTAGGACTTACTAAAAGCTTATTCGTATGCCATGTGAATGGTGATCAGCCACGGGTATTTATAAATCCCCAGATTGTCGGAACGAGTCAGGAACTCCTCCCCTATGAGGAAGGGTGTTTAAGTATACCCGGTGTATATGGAGATGTAGTTCGTCCCGCTTTTGTTTCCGTACAGGCAATAAATGAAAATGGAAGACCCTTTAAACTGGATGCCGAAGGTCTTCTGGCAAGGGTTATCCAGCATGAAATTGATCACCTGAAGGGCGTATTATTTGTTGATCACATTGAAGAAAAACAGCGGGACCGGCTGCTCAAAAGCTATTACAAAAAAGCCCGGAAATAATTAACACATGCGAGTTCTTTTTGCCGGAACACCTGAAATTTCCGTCCCCTCTTTAGAAGAGATCTCAAAAAGACACACTATAGTAGGTGTGCTCACAAATCCCGATCGTCCCCGAGGGAGGGGGCGGGCACCCTCC
Organism: uncultured Sediminispirochaeta sp.; assembly: GCA_964504785.1. Taxonomy (GTDB): domain Bacteria; phylum Spirochaetota; class Spirochaetia; order DSM-16054; family Sediminispirochaetaceae; genus DSBN01. The sequence continues at coordinate 82,834 of CAZDFY010000003.1, forward strand.
GCCTCCCCGGTCAAGGAAAAAGCCCTTGAACTCGGCCTTCCCGTATATCAGCCTCCTACCTTGAAGCGCGAGGCTCGCGAGGTATTAGCTCCCCTAAGGGCGGAAGTGCTGGCCGTATATGCCTATGGACGTATTTTTGGGCCGAAATTTTTAAGCCTTTTTCCGGAGGGAGGGGTAAATGTACATCCCTCTCTTTTACCTAAGTATCGGGGGAGCATACCGGTAATAGCACCAATTATAAACGGTGACCCTGAAACGGGGGTAACCGTGCAAAAGATTGCCTTGGAAATGGACACTGGTGATATATTGGCCCAAAAGCGTTTTGAGCTATCCCCAGGAGTTACTGCAGGTGCCTTGTCTGACTCAGTAGCGTATATAGGGGCCGAATTACTTGTTTCGGTACTCGATACTCTTGAAAATAAGACGGCAGTACCTGTTCCTCAGGACCACTTCTACGCTACCTACTGCCGGAAGCTTGATAAGAAGGACGGGGAGATCAATTGGCAGCTGCCGAATCAAATGATTGAGAGAATGGTTCGCGGTTTTTATCCATGGCCGAAAGCGTGTACTCGCTGGAGTGGAAAGCATCTCACTATACTGGAAGCAGCACTTCCGGGGGATTCTAAAAATTATTCACAATCTTCAGCCGACTCCCCGCCGGGAAAGGTTATTGGTATAGACAGGGAAAATGGAATTTTGGTACAAACAGGAGAGGGTCTCCTTTTTATTAGAAAATTACAACTCCAGGGCAAAAAACCTTTAAGATGGGAAGCCTTTGTAAATGGAAATAAAGAGATAATCGGATCGCAACTTGGAGAAAATAAATGAATCAAGAAAATATTCAGGATAATGGTAGTAAAGGTCCATCTAAGAAACCTCAGAGTCAGGAGAATAAGTTTTTCCGGATGCTTCTTTACTTCTCCTTAGGGACCCTTGGAGTAGCGCTTTTAGCCGCAGTAGTTACATTTATTATTGCCCTGGAGGGGCATGAGGAGACAATGGTCCCTGATGTACGGGGGATGGAGCTGGCTAATGCAATAATTGAGCTTCAGGACAAGGGCCTGTACGGCAGAGTGCAGTTGAGGTATTCCAATAGATTATCAGATAAAGGTACCGTCCTTGGTCAGGAGCCGATATCGGGTGCAGTGGTGAAGGCAAAAAGTGAAGTGCTCCTGCGTGTAAGTAAGGGGGCTGCTGTAGAAAAGCTTGACAACTATGTCGGCTGGAATATCAATGAACTGGAAACTCATCTCAAAAGTTTAGAATCAGTATACGGTCCCTTACTCCAAATCAAAGAGCCTTATATACGGGTATATGATGAGTCTGAAGCCGGGACTATCCTTGAACAAAAACCATCCCCGGGAACAGAGCTGAGCGTTCTAACTGAGCTTGAGCTGGTTGTAAGCAAAGGACCGGAGGGGCAGATAACCGAGACAAAGGACTATACTGGAATGGAGTGGCGAAGTGCTCTTGGAGAAATAGTCTCTTCGGGACACCCTTTTGTATTTACCGTCACAGACCAGGATGAAGGAGAAGCCGGAACGGTAGTCTCCCAGAGTCCGGAACCGGGCAATGAGGTCCCGACTGAAACCCTGCGGCAGTTAACAATTTTGGCCCCTGAAGATATTGAAGAGGAGTACCGATTCGGCGTTATTGAACGAGATCTTCCGGAATATCCCGTCCCGGTACCGGTGCGAGTAGAATTGATTGGTACCAGCGGAGAAAAGGAACAACTTATCTCCTTTAGCTATAGAGGAGGGGTTTTAACCATTCCGTATCTTGAAGAGGTTGGTTCAACCCTGGTAATTCAGGTGGATGGAGAGGAAATTGTAAGGCACAGGGTACAAAAACGGGGCTTGGATTAACTAGGTCGAATTACCAGGAAGTCTAATTTTGGAAGTCTTATGACTCTCAAAATGAGACCCGGGTTAGGCTCAAATATTGACAGCCTGGAGTTAATTAGTTACTCTCATATTGAAGTATTACAAATGCGAGCGTGGTGAAATGGTATCACGAAAGCTTCCCAAGCTTTAATTGGGGGTTCAATTCCCCTCGCTCGCTGTTTTTTACATTTCTATTTCACACTTCTAACATAATTCTCATCTGCAGTTTTTCCAAAACAGTGATATTATAAATTTATAAAGACCCAATTTTTCTATTTTGCGGAGGCGGAATGGCAGATAGGCGGATTTACTACTTTTCCGGTGCCGGGAACTCACTGGCGGTGGCCAAGAAGCTCTCCCAAGACCTCGATGCGAAGCTCCTTCCGATGAAGATGCTGCGGGGGAAGAACGGCGCCTCAGATGATGATGCCCAGCTTTTGGGTGAGGGGGCCTTGGGTAATTCTATTTTAGGCATTGTGTTCCCGGTCCATGGAGGCAGGCCTCCGAAGTATGTGGTCGAAGCACTAACTAATTTAGGCAATATTCAAAACACCTATCTGTTTGCGGTGTGCACCTACGGAATTAGTCCGGGGCGAGCACTCCATCGGGTTGCGGCACTCCTCAATGCCCGCGGGGGACAGCTTTCTGCCGGTTTTGCAGTGGGAATGCCGCAGAGTGGGATCGGTTCTAAGCGCATCGGTGAGGCGAGGATGCAGTACCTCTGGAGTACCGGCCGGGAGAAAACCGCCGAGGTGTCCCGGTACCTGCAGGCGCAGAAAAGCGGAGTAATCGAATCGCAGAGTGCGTACGGACCGATGCTGAAAAAGGAAAACCTCAAAATGGTACCCTCGGTTTTCAAGATGCTGGGTAAAATGATCCGTTACGGCACAAAAGCACTGACGCAGATTGAGGATGAGAACTGTATCGGCTGCGGAACCTGTGCCTCCATCTGCCCGGTTGACAATATCCGCATGCAGAACGAGCATCCAGTGTGGCTGGATCATTGCGTCGGCTGTTTCGGCTGTTACCACTGGTGTCCCCAGAGAGCAGTGAGCTTCGGCGGCCACGACATGGATACCGTACCGTTTCACCATCCGGATGTAACCGTCGGCGATATGATAGGTCATATATGAAAAAATCCCCCCGCTGCGGCGGCTGATGCTGACCTGTTTCAACAAGCCTTACAACCGCTATACTGCGGAGGGTTTCAATGCACGGCAGCACATGTGATGCTGCCGCTTCGAGCAGGGCCGCAGCGCTGAGTACAGCTCAGTACAGCCCCGGGCCCAGCAGCCGTCGGGCTTACGGAACCCACTCCTGTACGGCCTCGGGGTTGTTTTGTACCCACTCCTTGGCAACCTCATAGGCCTCTTTGTCGCTGTCATTCATCATACCCATTACCGTTCCCAGCTGTTGATCACTGAGCATAAAGTTTTCCAGGAATTCGGTTACATCCGGAAAATCTTTACGGAAATCGGTGTGGGCCACCGCCCAGGTGTTTTCCACCTCACCGTAGATCTTCTTCGGGTCTTCGAGAAACTTCAGGTCCCAGCGGGCGAACTTCCAGTGGGGCTTCCAGCCGGTTACTACAACCCATTCATTTTCTTCAATGGCCCCTTTCAGAGTGGCAGTCATGACCGGGCCGCTGGAGGCCTTCAGATCCAAATCGAGGCCGTAGTCCTCTATGGCCTGATTGGTAGTTTTCATTATGCCGGCGCCGGTATCGATCCCGACAATATCGCCGTTGAACTTATCCTTGTGGGTATTCAGCTCGGTAATCGAATCGATCTCAACATATTCGGGCACTACTAAGCCGATGCGGGCCCCTTCGAAGGTCTCACTGATTTTCTCTAAATCTTCGCCGTACTCCTCCATATAAGTCTTATGGGTTACCGGCAGCCACGCATCTACGTATAAATCGTAGTCCTTCTGCGCGATGGATGAAAAAATAACGGCAATATCTGCATAGGTGGTTTCCACCGTGTAGCCGAGCTCCTCCTCGAGGATTACTCTGACAATGTTGGTCATGGCAATGCTGTCGGTCCAGTTCACTATCCCAACTCGAATCTTCTTCTCCTGTTCGGCAGCCTCAGCATCCCCGTTCGTGTCGTTACCACAGGCGGACAGCAGTACCATCACTGCCAGGATAATTGTCAGAAAACTCAATACTTGCGTACTTCTTCCCTCAAAATTCACTATGTGCTCCTTCCCTTCTACACATAAATTTATAATGTATATGGTTTAAGGATATTAAAAGCAGCACTGAACGTCAAATTTGCTTGCCGCTACTATCTTGCCGCTACCAGCCGGTTGTGATCAGCCAATAATGATAAGATCAGATTTCATTTAAAGGTTCGAATATTCCCTTTTGCTTGTTTTTAATCACATCGTTCCAAGGAAAGACTTTTCCGTTCATCACCACATACACTCCGGGACCACTTAGTTGCACTGCCGTAAAACTGCATCCGAGATTAAACACAGCGTCTGAATTACTAACCGAATATGGAATCATGGCGCCTGTTAATACAACGCATTTGGAAAGTCCGGCTTCTCCTATTACACGGGCGGTTTCCGTAATAGTATCCGTACCGTGAATAATAATAATTTGGTCCTCCGGTGCCTTTCGACAAGAATCGAGTATGGAGAGTCTATTGGACATCTGCATATCGAGGCTATCGACCAATTGATTGATCTCTAACTCAAAGGGAACAGTTGCTCTGACAATGCGTAAGATTTCCGGAAGATGGGTATCTTTAAAAGTAAGTTCTCCGAATAATTCATCGTAGTGCTTATCAAAGGTTCCGCCGGTTATCAAGATTCTTATTGACATGGATGCACTGTATCATAGTTTTTCTTTGACCGGCAAGCTTTGGAATCGCTGCGCACTTTTAGAGCCCAGCAGCCCTGAGCCATCAGCGATAGGCCGGCCGCCCAAGGGTAGGTAGAGAGCAAGTAGAGCTCAGCCGCCCAAGGCAGCCGCCCAAGGCCAGTCGCCCAAGGGCGGCCATAAAAAATTCTTGCAAAAACAGAGAGGAGTTCTTGAACTCATTAATAAAAAGTTTTACCCTTTCCACGAAGCAAATAGAAACGGAAAGAACACCATGAACAAAACGAACATTCAGCAGTGGATGCAAAACTATATTAACGCCTTTATGAACGGCGACGGGGAACATAATCGTAATATCACACTGAAGGCCGAGCATTCTAAGCGGGTGCGCAGGGAAATACACAGTCTCGGAACTGAACTTAGGCTTCATCGCCGCGACTTAGAATTGGCCGAAGTAATGGGTCTGTTGCACGACCTCGGTCGTTTTGAGCAGTTCGCCCGTTATCGAACTTTCCGTGACAGCCGTTCCGAGGACCATGCAGCCCTGGGGGTTAAGGTAATAAAGCAGTACAAACTTCTGGGTAACTACTCCTCCGCCGACCGCCGGCTCATCCTCACCGCTATTGCCCATCACAACAGGGCCCATATCCCCGACGACCAAGCACCACGACAGCTCCGGTTTACCCGCCTTCTGCGGGATGCCGACAAGCTGGACATATGGAAGGTGGTCACCGATCATTATGAAAAGTCCGCGGAGGCCGGAAATGCCGGCAACGGTGCAGTGGAACTCGGTTTGCCCGACACCCCGGGGGTCTCCGACGGTGTGTACCGCGACCTTATGCAGCGCCGTGTGGTCAAGTTTTCCCACATGCACAACCTCAACGACTTTAAACTGCTGCAGATCGGCTGGGTCTTTGACCTCAATTACACTCCCAGCCTTCGCCGGGTGTACGCCCGGGGCTATCTCGATCGCATTAGGGCTGTTCTGCCGGATGACCCCAAGGTGGATGAAATCTATTCCAGTGTAAATTTATTTATAAAAAATGCTCTTCCAGTAGACGGCGGGCCCGCGGGGCAGGAGGTGCGGCTTGTCCTGTAGGTGGTACTCCCTATGCCCTCTGCGCCGGCACGAGCGCCAGGGCAGCATCAGCCTGGGATGGAGAGAAGAGTACTGCAAGGGCGACTACCGCAGCTGCGAGCGCTTTAAGAAGGAGTCGGCGGGCATTCCCCACTCCGACTACCTGCTCCCAGACGGCAGCTACCTTGAAAAAGAGAAATAAGGGCTCCTCTGCATGGGCCGTAAGCCCATTACCCGTAAAAGGGGCGAGGGCAGGGTCGAACTTTAGGACTCTTTGTCGCGGTCGGTTTTGGTAGAGATGTCCAGCAGCCGATAGAGCGGGCAGACCCCCGCTACGGCGGTAAACACCAGCACCACTGCGGCAATTCCCAGCAGCAGGGCCAGAATCGGATGAATATTGACGGTGATGTTCAACGCCACAATTGCTACCACCGCCAGTATTCGCATAACTTTGTCGGTTTTTCCCATATTTTCCTTCATCTTTTCTCCTTACAGCGGGCGTAGTTTGTCAGGCTCGGCGGCGCTGATCATGCCGCGGGCCAGAGCCAGCACCGGATCAACCAGCGGTACTCCCCCGAACTCTGTTCCGGGCAAGGCCAGGGGAATCTCGGTGCAGCCGGGAACCAGTACCTCCGCCCCGGCCTCTATGAGCTGTCGTGCATACCCTGCGAAGCGCCTGCGGGCGGTTTCACTGGCCGGGCTGACCGCTTTCAAGCCCCATTCACGGTGGTAGATTGCCTCATGCAGCGCTTCTTGATCATCTTCGGGCACTTCAATTACCTTGTAGCCTCTGCCTTCCAACAGGTGGTGCCACACACCGCTGCGGCGGGTACCGGTGGTCGACATCAGCCCAACGGTTTTTGCTTCCGGTGTGCGTTGCCGGATGAGCTCCAGAGTTTCCTCGAGCATGTGCACCAGTGTGAGGCCCGGCCCTAGCTGCCGCAGCTCTAGGGCACACTGTTCGTAGATAACCGGGGCGTGGAAGGTGTTGCAGGGGACTCCCACCACTGTCGGTGCGGTCAGACGGCCGTTCCCGTCCAAAAGTCCGCATAGACCAAGTGAAACCGCCGCGGCCATGTGGTTCCCGGGGTTCTCCCGGCCATCCTCCAAGAGATAGGCGGTGCGGTCGCCGATAGTTCGGGCAGAGGAGATATGAATAAGATCCAAATGGTCCTGGTCGCCCGAAGCAAGGGTGTGCTCGATAATCTTTTTGTGTAGTTCCACCCCCGCCATGGGTCCGACGCCGCCGCCGATAATGAGAGTTGGATATCCCTTTGGGTCATAGGTGTGCATAACTGCTTGCTCCCTTCCAGTTGATGGGATACATTATAGCAGGAGTTGAAAAATGGATAAACAGAGCGTTGTAAAACGATTAAAGGATTTGAATGTATATCACCTGTTTAGTTATCGTCCGGAGGTAAAGGTAGTACCCAATGTACTTCCCGGGGGCGAAAAAATTGAAGCGGCCACGGCGGGTATCAGCAACGGGAAGCGCTGGATGCTGGTTTTTGGAAAAAGTCACGTCTATTTTATTCACGTGCATCCGGTCAACGGTACGCTTACCCGGAAGGTAGCCTATGCCGATTTAACAGACTACGATCTGAGGAAGGGGCTCTTGTTCGGTAAAATTAATTTGGAAATAAGTGGTGAGACTATCAAAGTAGACAATGTCCATCGGCGAACAATCGGGCAGGTGCAGGCAGTGTTGGACAGCTATGCCGGTTGAGCTTAGTTTCGACCGCTTTGACGGTACTGCCGATGGCCCGCGTGTGGTGGTACTCCACGGGCTGTTCGGCTCGAAGCGAAACTGGCGTGCTGTGGCCCGGGATTTTGCCGCCCGGGACCTGGCGGTCCGGGACTCTGTCTCCCAAGACTTTGCCCCCCAGGAAAATGTGGAGGGCCCTAGGGCGACCGTTTTTACGGTGGATTTGCGCCACCACGGTGATTCACCGAACCAGGGCCCCTTTAATCTGGAGGAAATGGCCGCGGATGTGTGTGCTTTCATCGAAACGGCTGCTGCCGGCGGGCCGGTAACCCTGCTGGGCCACTCTCTGGGTGGTAAGGTCGCGGTGTTGGCGCTGCAGCAAAGGCCACAGCTGATTGAGCGGCTGATCCTAGTCGATATCACTCCCTTCCGGCTGCCGGAGGCGCTCTGCAGTGAGCTGCAGGAGGTAGTGGCGGCCCTGCAGGAACTGCAAGCCGGCCTTCAGTCCAGCCTTCAGTCCAGCCCGGCCGCACTGGAGAGCCGACGGGCCGCTGAAGAGCTGCTGGAGCGGCGGATTGCTTCACCGGAGGTGGTACAGTTTCTGCTGCACAATCTCCGCCGCAGTGATGAGGGGCGGCTGCAGCTGCAGCTTGGTGTTGAGGCGATCGCCGCTGATTTCGCCCAGTCCTGCCGGGAGGTGCTGCCGGAAGGGGGGCCTTCAATAGCTGCGAAAGGTACGAGCGAGAACGGTGAGAACGGTGAGGAGGTCCTGGGGGCCGGGAAGGCCGACGTGCAGGAGGGCTGGCGGGATGTGCCGCTGTGCACGATTTCCGGAGGCGGAAGCGGATATATGCCGGCGGAGCATTTTGAAGCTCTGTCGCGGTGGTTTCGAAGGCAAGATCATCGGACCATAGAAAATGCCGGACACTGGCTGCACGTAGAGCAAAAAGAGGAATTTCTGCACATACTGGGCGACGTTTTTGGAGGTTTTGCCGGAAAGGCTTGACATCTAGATAGCATTAGCGCAATATTATAGGAACCAGCAACGACGGAGACGAGTAAGAGGGTTCCCCTGTCTTCAGAGAGGGCGGTCGTCCGCATATGCGGGGGCTGGAAGCCGCCCGGCAGCCCCTTCCGAAAACCACTCCCGAGCTGCCTGCGGAAAGTTTTTGAGACGACCGGTCCTGCGGGGTCAGGCTTAGCGCCGAGCGGGTGTCGAGAACGAGTAAGCGGGGCCGTATTCCCGGCGTAAACGGGCCAAGCGAGAGTCGCGGCCGGCGACTGGCGATGCAGCGGACATCGACCACACAAAGTCGGGCGCGGAAGTAAGGTGGAACCGCGGAAAACCTTTGCGTTTTTCGTCCTTGCACTTAGGTGTGGAGGACGTAGGATGTGAAGGTTTTTTTATTTTAAATGAGGTGCGGCGACTGACAGGAGGCATATGGCCCGGCGGGATGCTGCAGCGACCGAACAGAAAGAATTATGAACAAGGAGATAGATTATGGCACAAGACGAACAACTGCATAAAATACGCCACTCGATGGCCCATGTGATGGCCGAGGCGGTGGTGGAGAAATTTCCGGGGACCAAGGTGGCCATCGGTCCGGCGATCGAGGACGGCTTTTACTACGATTTCGAGCTGCCCAGGCAGCTGAGCGAGGAGGACCTCGAGGAGATCAGCGGGCGGATGCAGGAGATCATCAAAGAGGGGCACGAGTTTCAGCGCAGCGTGGTCAAGCGTGACGAGGCTTACGAGCTGTTCAAGAAACAGGACCAGGACTACAAGCTGGAGCTCTTAGAGGCGATTCCCGAGGGCGAAGAGGTGTCCCTGTACAACCAGGGCGGTTTTGTCGACCTGTGCCGGGGGCCCCATGTGAAGGATACCTCCGAGCTGAATGCGCAGTCCTTCAAGCTGCTGAATATCGCCGGGGCCTACTGGCGGGGCGATGAGAAGAACCAGATGCTCACCCGTATCTACGGCACCGCCTGGAAGAACCCCAAGGAGCTGCGGCAGTATCTGCAGCGCCTGGAGGAGATGCGCAAGCGCGACCACCGCAAGGTCGGCCGCGAGCTGGACCTGTTCTCCACCCATGAAGAGGCGGGGCCCGGCCTGATCTACTGGCACCCCAAGGGGGCCCGGGTGCGGCTGGCCATCGAGGATTACTGGCGGGCCGAACACCTGAAAAACGGCTACGAGATGCTTTACACACCCCACGTGGGCAAGTCCTGGCTGTGGGAGACCTCGGGGCACCTCGGCTTTTACAACGAAAACATGTACAGCCCGATGCAGGTGGACGAGAACGACTACTACATCAAGCCGATGAACTGTCCCTTTCACATTATGATCTACAACACCAACCTGCACTCCTACCGCGATCTGCCCCTGCGCTGGGCCGAGCTGGGGACTGTGTACCGCTACGAGCGCTCGGGGGTACTCCACGGGCTGCTGCGGGTGCGCGGCTTTACCCAGGACGATGCCCACATCATCTGTACCCCCGACCAGATCGAGGACGAAATCTTGGAAGTGCTGCGCTTCTCGCTGCACATGTGGAAGGCCTTCGGCTTCAGTGACATCAAGGCCTACCTGGCTACCCGCCCTGAAGAGGCCAAAAGCGTTGGCGAGGACGGCTCCTGGGACCAGGCCACTGCATCCCTGAAGAAGGCAATCGAGGCCGAAGGGCTGGAGTACGAGGTGGACGAGGGGGGCGGAGCCTTTTACGGGCCGAAGATCGACCTGAAGATCAAGGACGCCCTGGGCCGCGAGTGGCAGATGACCACCGTGCAGTTCGACTTCAACCTGCCCGAGCGCTTCGACATGACCTTTGTGGACCACGACGGCAAGGAAAAGCGCCCCTATATGGTGCACCGCGCCCTGCTCGGTTCCATCGAGCGCTTTTTCGGCGTACTGGTGGAACACTACGGCGGCGCCTTCCCGGTCTGGCTGAATCCGGTACAGGCCCGGGTAATACCGGTGGCCGACCCCTTCAACGAATACGCCAAGGAGGTCAAACAGAAGCTGACCGCCGCCGGGCTGCGGGCCGATGTTGATGTGAGCGACAACCGCATGAATGCTAAGATCCGCAACGCCCAGAACGAGAAGGTTCCCTATATGCTGATCGTCGGCGAGAAGGAGAAGGACGACGAAAGCGTGTCCCTCCGCCGACGGACCGGCAAACAGCAGGATATTATGTCTGTAGAGGAGTTTATTGCTTTTGCCAATCAGAAGATAGCCAATAAGGAAGAGATTTAGGAGAGTGCATATGAGCAATGCCTTCAATACGCCCTTTGATAAATTGAGGCAGATAGATAAAGAACTGATTCTTCTGGAACATACCTCCGCCCTGCTGCAGTGGGACCAGGAGACCGGTATGCCCTCCCAGGCGATTGAGGAGCGTTCCGATCAGATTGCATTGATGCAGGGTTTGGCCCACGACCGCTTAACCTCCTCTGAAGTGGGGGATCTAATCGAGCAAGCCTGGGATAAGGTAAAATTGGGTCCAGGAGGGGAAGGAAACTCCGTAAGCGATGACCCCGGTCCAGGAGGACCGGGACTCCCCCCTGAGGAGGACCCTCAATTTTTTAACCGGGCTTTTTTACGTGTTTTTCGCCGGAACTACGATCGTGCAGTGAAAATTCCACGTCGTTTAGTTACAGAAACGGCACAGACCACCAGCCGAGCCCAAGCCGCCTGGATAAAGGCCCGGGAAGCTGATGATTTTACCCTGTTTCAGCCCCATATGGAAAAGATTCTCTCTCTTACCCTCGAAAAAGCGGAAGCCCTGGGCTATCCGGAGCAACCCTATGATGCCCTGTTGGATGAGTTTGAACCGGGTATGCCGACTTCCCGGGTCGAAGAGGTCTTTTCCGATCTAAAAACCGAGTTGGCACCCCTTGTCACACGGATTACCTCCGCCCAGAAAGCTGATGACAGTTTTAGGAGTCGGGGATATCCGGCGGCCGAACAAAAGAAATTCAGTCTTCATCTGTTGCAGCAGATGGGGTACGATTTTGACCGAGGTCGTCTGGATGAAAGCGCGCACCCCTTTACCACCTCTCTTGGAGGCAATGATGTTCGGGTCACTACCCGCTATCATGAAGACGATCTGTTTTCGGCAATTTTCGGCACTATTCATGAAGGCGGGCACGGGCTGTACGAATTGGGTATTGATTCGGCCTATCATGGGACCTGTGTAGGTGAAGGTACGAGTCTCGGCATCCATGAGTCCCAATCCCGCACCTGGGAAAATCTCATAGGAAGGAGCCTCCCCTTTTGGAAGAGGTTTTTTCCGGAGCTCAAACGACGGTTTCCCGAACAACTCAAGGACATTGACGCCGATACCTTTGGGAGGGCTGTAAACCGTGTTCAACCGAGTCTTATTCGCATTGAAGCTGATGAGGTTACCTACAGTCTCCATGTGATACTGCGATTTGAACTTGAACTTGCCCTAGTAAATCATAAAATTGAGGTAAAGGACCTGCCCGATGCCTGGAATGATCTGATGGAGCAGTTGATAGGAATTAGACCGCCCTCGGATGCAGATGGGGTTTTGCAGGATGTGCACTGGTCGATGGGTGCAATCGGGTATTTTCCCACCTATGCCCTTGGAAACCTGTATGGAGCACAACTTCTGAACAAGATGAAACAGGACCTCTCCGATGTGGATGCTCTTATTGAAAATGGAGATTTGTTGAGCATCAGAAAATGGCAGAAGGAACACATTCACCGCTTCGGTTCGGTATATACTGCACCTGAGTTAATTCAAAAAGTTACCGGCGAGTCTCTGAATCCTCGGTTCTTTATAGATTATTTAGAAAAGAAATTCTCGAGGCTCAATGTATTGTAATGCGATTGATGTGCAGAATGTTTTTTTCTGGCTTGTACTGATAGCCGGAGGAGTAGGGGCTGCTATAGGCTCTGTGTTTGTAGCTTTCTTGGGTAGAATGCGCGAAAGATACAGCTCGAAGGGTCTTTTCAGAAAAAAGCCCTACAAGGGACCCTTTACTCGAGGTGGTGTGCTGGTAAAAGTCAGTCTGTTTCTGAGCTGCTCCGTCGCGGCGGTACTCATAGCTATTATTCTGTTGGATGTTACTCATATTGAGTGGAATCAGTTCTTGCTCAATTTCTTTCTTATAGCTGTCGGGTGCTGGACACTTTTCTACATCGGGTTTCGCTGGCTTATTATTCCTGTGGTACTGATGCTGGTGATCTATATAGTAGTAGTATCAGTACTTGTTGCTCAGTGGGATTGCTGTTTGCCTACAGACCAGTTGCTGCAGGTGAAGGTAATAGCTCAGAAGGAGACGGAAGGTCGATTACGTACTAATATAGAAATTAAAGGCTCTGATGAAGGGGAAACCGAGTTTATGCAGATTCCGGGGGACCGGCTGGTTGTATCACTTACAACAATAAATTTTCGGTCTTGGGTGTTTTATCCGAAATGCGCCTTTCTCTATCAAATAAATGAGGTTTCAGAAAAATCTTATGACCCCGGTGCTGCAACAAGTGATGTCCTCCAGGAGGGCCGAGTGCCGCTGCAGGTACTTCATGCCGTGAAATTGATAGAGCAGGAGGAAAAAGAAATTGTACTTCCCAACATGGAGGTACTGCATACATATCGGCTCGTTCCCGGGAGGGAATCACCGGAATTCAAAGAGCTGCAATAAAAGATGTCAGGCCCCTCCAGTTTTTGATTCTCCCTGCCGATACGAGCAATAGGATGGAGAAATGATAATTCTATTGCGGAAAACAACACCTAGGGGCTCTCACTTTTATTATACTCTTCACGATCGTCAGAGCGGTCTGTTCGATCTGTATACTCTCACAACACTCTGGGGCCCTTCTCCGGACGGGGGGCGTGAAAAGATTTACAGTTTCTCAACTAGGCAGGAGCTCGACAAAAAACTGCAGGAAATTGTAAGCCGGCGCCTCCGTTCAGGATATAAAGTGCTCTATAGTTATTCCCGTGATAAGAATTATCGTGCTGTTCTTCAGAATTATTTGGATACACAAGAACGGCGAAGTTCGGCAAAATAACCCCCTCTTTTTGAGCAGTTCACCTCGAATTGACAGTAAAGGATAAAAAACGTACAGTTTTATCATGAATTTACCTAATACTCTCACCGTAATTCGGATTATTTTGGCTCCGATTTATTTTGTGGCGTTCTTTTTTGCTGAGTGGACCGACACCGGGCATGTTATCCCCCTTGTAGTGCTTGCGCTCGTCTTTATCGTAATGGAAATATCCGATCTTTTAGATGGGTATTTTGCAAGAAAGTATCAACTTGTAACTGATATAGGCAAAGTGATTGATCCCTTCGGTGATGTGATGAGCAGGCTTACCTACTTTTTCTGTTTTACCCTTACAGGGCTTATGCCGGCATGGATTTTTCTTGTACTGTTGTACAGGGAGCTGGGTATTACCTTTATGCGGATGCTGATGATCCGTCGGGGGACTGCTATGGCCGCTTCAATATGGGGGAAAGCGAAAGCAGTTACCTATGCCGCCGGAGGAATTTTGGGGCTGGCATATGTAATTTTCTTTCGTCTTGCTCCACAACTGGAGTTTCTGCCGATTCTTAAAACAGTCACGGTGGCCGTATTTATATTCAGCGCCTTCTCATCGGTTCTCTCTTTTGTGACCTATGTACGACTTGCGATGAAAGAGGAGAAGTGAAGTGGGGGAGATGCTTTCCCTTCGAAGTCTCGAGGCGGCGGCGGGAAAAATAAAATTTCTTTTTACCGATGTTGACGATACCCTCACCCATCGAGGGCGCCTTTTTCCTGAAACCTATCGGGCACTGTGGAATTTGGCGGAGCACAACATTAAAATAGTGCCGGTAACCGGTGGGCCGGGGGGATGGGCCCACATGATTATCCGTCAGTGGCCGGTAGATGCGATTATCAGCGAAAGCGGGGCTTTTGTTTTTTACCGCGAGGACGAACAGATCAAGACCATGCTCCATCCTTCGGTAGAGGGACGATCTGAGGAAATAAAAGAGAAAATTGAGCAGCTGCGGGTGAAGGTAACCGAGGAAGTTTCGGAGGCACGGGTATCCCAGGACCAGTTTGCCCGAATGTATGACCTTGCTTTTGATGTAAATGAAACCGAACCGCCCCTTGGACCTCACCAGGCAAAAAGAATTATGCAGATATGTCGGGATTTTGGGGCAAAAACACAGATGAGTTCTATCCATGTAAATGCCTGGTTTGGAGAATACGATAAAATTGAAACCACTACACTTTATTTAGCCCGCCGATACGGTTTTTCTCCGGCACAGATGCGCGAGCACATTTTGTATTGCGGTGACGCGCTCAATGACGAGCCGATGTTTGAGTTTTTTGATTTGACCTGTGGGGTAGCAAATATTCTTGATGTCCAGGACCATTTAAGTTCGCTTCCGAAATATGTAACTGAAGGACGCGGTGGATTAGGCTTCGCAGAGCTGGCGGAGGAGATACTCAAAATCAGAGATGAATTATGAAGGGATACAAACTGATTTGACGCTTCATGTAAACCTCACAATTTTATAGATTTTTTACATTCTCTATTGACATTTTTAGGGGGATGATTTACCTTTGCACACGTCGCAGGGAAGCAGCGGCAACGGCTAAAAGGGCAAATAACTTCGCTAAATAGGCTGTCACTGAATTGACAGTTTTTTTATGCGGAGTTATACTGAAAGTCCAGCCAAAAAAAGAAATTAGCTTCAACTGACAAATTGTACTTGACATGAGTCACGGTTATTTGTTATAAAGCTTTCACGCTCTGAGGTGCTGAGGCACGTTGGGGTGAAGAGA